>JAGHIT010000042.1 GCA_017887095.1 Clostridia bacterium
GCGAGAACCCGTTGGAGTGCACGCCCGAGGAGGCGAGCGCGATCATGACGTCCCCCTCCTTCATCGCGGAATTGTCGATGACCTTGCTCTTGTCGACGACGCCGACCGCAAAGCCCGCAAGGTCGTATTCCTCTTCGGGCATCAGCCCGGGGTGCTCGGCAGTCTCGCCGCCGATGAGCGCGCAGCCCGCGCGCACGCAGCCCTCCGCGACGCCGCCGACGATGGAAGCGATCTTTTCGGGATAGTTGCGCCCGCAGGCGATATAGTCGAGAAACAGGAGGGGCTTTGCGCCGCAGCAGATGATATCGTTGACACACATGGCGACGCAGTCTATGCCCACCGTGTCATGCTTGTCCATGAGGAAGGCAAGCTTGATCTTGGTGCCGACGCCGTCCGTACCCGAGACGAGCACAGGCTCCTTGAGCCCCGCCATATCGAGGGGGAACAATCCGCCGAAACCGCCGATATCCGCCTTGCCCTCGGGCATGGTGCGTGCAACGTGCTTCTTCATCAGTTCAACTGCCTTATAGCCCGCGGTGATATCGACGCCCGCAGCCTTATAGCTGTCGGAAAAGCTCTTTTCCATCTCTCAATTCTCCTGTTTTTTGCGGAATTTGGGATTCTCGCTGATAGGGCGTCCCGAGATAGGACGCTCAAAACGATCCTTCCCCGGTTCCTTCGGGACCTCGGTGGGATAGACGCCGTCGAAGCAGGCGCAGCAAAAACCGCTGCCGTCACTGCCCGTGAGCATACGCGCATGATCGATGTCAAGATAGCCGACAGAGTCCGCCCCGATGATCTGCGCGATCTCTTCCGTCGTATGATGGCAGGCAATAAGATTGTCGCGCGAGTCGATATCTGTGCCGTAGTAGCACGGATTGAGGAACTTGGGCGCCGAAGAGAGAAAATGCACTTCGGTCGCGCCCGCGTCTCTGAGCTGTTTGACGATGGGACGGCTGGTCGTGCCGCGGACGATGGAATCATCCACAAGAATGACCCGCTTGCCGCGGATCGCCGAAGCAATGACGTTGAGTTTGATCTTGACGCGGTCTTCGCGCATCTTCTGATCGGGCGCGATAAACGTTCTGCCGATATATTTGTTTTTCAAAAATCCGATGCCGTAGGGAATGCCGGACGCCTGCGCGTAGCCAAGAGCCGCATCTAGACCGGAATCCGGGACACCGACGACGATATCTGCGTCGATCTTATACTTTTCTGCCAGGAATCTGCCCGCCTGCAAACGTGCATCGTGCACATAGCAACCGTCGATTTCCGAATCGGGGCGCGCGGTATAAAAGTATTCAAACACGCAGAACGCCTTCTTTCCGCCGCAATGAGAAGTATCGGTCTTGATTCCTTCCTTTGTGATGACGAGCATCTCGCCCGGTTCGATCTCGCGCACTTTATGCGCTCCGACCGCATTCAGCGCACACGATTCCGAGGCAACAAGATAACTGCCGTCATCCCTTCTGCCAAAGCACAGCGGACGGAACCCCAGCGGGTCGCGTGCCGCAATGAGTTTGGAAGGCGACATCACAACGAGCGAATAGGCGCCCTTGAGCTTGTCCATAGCGGCGAGAACAGCTTCCTCAATGGAACGCGCCCTGACGCGTTCGCGTGTGATCACATAGGCAATGACCTCGGTGTCGGAAGTCGTATGAAAAATACAGCCGTCGTTTTCCAGCTCGGCACGCAGTTCCGTCGCATTGATGAGATTGCCGTTATGCGCAAGAGCCATGTTGCCCTTCAGGTGATTGACGACGATAGGCTGAGCGTTTTCCCTGCCGTTGGTACCCGTCGTACCGTAACGGACATGTCCGATCGCCATATTGCCCAATCCGAGCTTTGCGAGCACGTCGGACGTAAAGACGTCGTTGACAAGCCCTACGTCCTTATAAGCGGAAAAGACTCCGTCATTGTTGACGACGATGCCTGCCGATTCCTGTCCCCTGTGCTGTAAGGCAAAAAGGGCATAGTACGTCGTGGACGCCACATTCTGCGCTCCGGGCGCAAAAATGCCGAACACCCCGCACTCTTCGTGAACTTCGTGCTCCATGTTACTCTCCCTGCGTGACGCGCTTGAAGATCTCCGCGTATGCGTCCTCGACGCCTCCCATATCGCGGCGGAATCTGTCCTTGTCCAGCTTCTCGTTGGTTTTTGCATCCCAGAAACGGCAGGTGTCGGGCGAGATCTCATCCGCAAGCACGATCGTGCCGTCCGCAAGACGCCCAAACTCCAGCTTGAAATCGATCAGCTTGACGCCAAGATGCAGGAAATACGCCTTGAGTACCTCGTTGACCTTGAATGCATACTTCTTGATGGTCTCGATCTCCTCTTTCGTCGCAAGTTTCAACGCGAGCGCATGATAGCTGTTGATGAGGGGATCGCCCAGATCGTCGTTCTTATAGGAGAACTCGATGGTGGGTTCGTCGAACACGATGCCCTCTTCCACGCCGTAGCGTTTTGCAAAGGACCCTGCGGAGACATTGCGGATGATGACCTCGAGGGGAACGATTTTGACCTTTTTGACCAGCGTATCGCGCTCGGAAAGCTCCTGCACAAAGTGCGTGGGCACACCCGCTTTCTCTAAAAGCTGCATCAGAAGGTTGGTCATGCGGTTGTTGACGACGCCTTTGCCTGCGATCGTGCCTTTTTTCAGCCCGTTGAATGCGGTCGCGTCGTCCTTATAAGAGACGATGCACAGATTCTCGTCCGTCGTTGCATATACTTTTTTTGCCTTGCCCTCGTAGAGCTGAACGGTCTTTTCCATGATGTATCTCCTTTTTCCTCTTGGGATAAAAAATTATTCTCTGGTGTATTTTGCGGAGATCTCCGCATCTTTTTTCAAAACCTTCTCCGCCGCCGCCAGACGCGCACTGAGCAATTGGTTGCGCAGCTGTTCATCGGAAACGGCAAGGATCTGAACGGCAAGCAGCGCCGCATTCTGTGCGCCGTCGATCGCGACGGTTGCGACGGGAATGCCCGCAGGCATCTGCACGGTGGACAAAAGCGCGTCCAGCCCGTCCAAGGTGGAACTCTTGACGGGAATGCCGATGACGGGCAGTACGGTATTGGCTGCCAGCGAACCCGCAAGATGCGCAGCCTTGCCGGCCGCCGCAATGATCGCGCCAAACCCTTCATCCGCCGCTTTCTGCGCAAATTCGCGTGCTTCAATGGGCGTACGATGCGCCGAATACACATGTACGACGTAGGGCACGCCATACTCCTCGAATACCGAGAACGCCTTTTCGACAACGGGAAGATCGCTGTCGCTTCCCATGATGACTGCAACTTTCTTCATGATACTGCCTCCGTGACGGTTTGAAAATGAAACGGAGCCGTTTTTTTCTGCGCGAAAAAAACCGTCTCCGTCGTACTCTAAGATTACGTTGTCCTCTGCCGAGTGCGGCAGATACGAACTGCCTTTGCCATATCTTCATTATACCAAACAAAAAATAGCCCGTCAAGCGTTCGCGCGACAAATTACACGCTTTTTTGCAAGCGGAACATCTACCCGAGCGCTACGTCAAGAACCATCATCAGACAGAATCCTGCAACAACCCCGACGGAGGCAAGCGTCTTATTGCCGGAAAAACATTCCGGGATCAATTCGGAACAAACGACCGCCACCATCGCTCCGGCCGAAAAAGCAAGCGCCCATGGCAGCAGAGACCCGATCGCTGCCGCAGCGATCGCGCCCAATACGCAGGCAGGGACTTCCACGGCTCCCGAACCTTGCGCAAACAAAAAACTTTTCATGGGACTCATTCCTTTTGCGCGCATGGGAAACGCAACACACATTCCTTCAGGAAAATTCTGCACCGCGATCCCCACGGCAAGAAGCATACCGGCAAGCGCGCCCTCTCCACTCATTCCTGCCGCAAACGCCACTCCCACCGCCATTCCCTCAGGAATATTGTGCAGCGTTACCGCAAAATAGAGCAGTGCCGTACGCTTATCGCCGATCGCATGAAAGGTGCGCTGCGTGCGCGAAAGAAGAAGGTCGCTGACAATGATAAACATCCCGCCCAACAAAAAACCCGCCGCCGCAGGAAGATAGGCGGGAAGCGCCCCTTCCGCCTCTATCGCGGGCAGAAGCAGCGAAAAAAAACTTGCGGCGATCATAATACCCGCCGAAGCCCCAAGTAAAATCGTCAGCGCGCCCTGTTTCGGTCGCTTTGAAAAAAAGACGCACGCCGCTCCCAGCGTTGTCATCAGATACATCACAAGCGACGCCAGAAGTGCCTGCTGCCACGCCGCCAAGGAAAAAAACCACATACTCGTCCCCCGCCCTGCCCGTGCAGGGCAGTCACATCATCGTATGCGGGAAAGAACTAAAACGGTCCATGGCGTTTCTGCATGCAAAAACTCAAAAAAGCATATCCGAATGGCAGATCACGCACAGCACGGTAATACAGGAGGCAAAAAAAAGGAGAAGTCCGGCAAGTTGCCGGACTTTTCCGATGAAACATATAGCTTCACGCAAAGACTTATCGGTCTTCGCGGAAATAAGACAGCCCGAGACTTGCCGGCGGCTGCGTCTCGCGGTGACCGATGATACTCGTTGCAATGAGTACGATTATGGTCACCACAAATGGAATGAGTCTGAGCAAAGGCTTGAACTCCGATGCCACGGTAATGTAAGAAAACAAAATATAGAGTGCTCCGAAAACAAGCGATCCTGCGATCGAAAGCGTAGGACGCCACATCGTAAATATGACAAGCGCAATCGAGAGCCAGCCGATCCCCTGAACAGTCACTTCCACCGTGGAGTCGTTCCCTGTCGTATAGCCAAGCGCATAACAAAGACCGCCCAACCCCGCGATCGCCGCACCCGTGACGATCGCAATATACTTATAGCGCGTCACACGAATGCCGACAGCATCCGCCGTAGCGGGATTTTCGCCGATCGCCCGCAGGTTTAACCCCGCTTTTGTCCGTTTCAGTATGACCGACGTAACGATCGCAATGACGATGGCAAGATAGATCAGTATCCCGTGCTGCAGGAAAATCGTTCCGAACCAGCCGAGAATTTCCGTCCCCGGAATATGTGCGTTAAAAAAATTCAACGACGCATAGGAGAGCTTGGAACTAACTTCAAGATCGGCAATATTGACAACATTGTTGAGGAAAAAAGAGGTGAATCCCGCCCCGAAGATGGTGCAGACAAGCCCCGTCACATTCTGATTGACGCGAAGACTGACAGTGAGAAATCCGTATACGCCGCCCAGCGCCGCCGCAAAAAGCATTGCAAACAAAATCGCAACGAGGACGGTCAGCACACCATTCGGATTGTCCGTTCCCATCATGCAAAGTTTGGCTCCGAATACGCCTCCCGCTGCCCCCATACACATAATCCCCGGGATGCCGAGATTGAGGTGTCCGGATTTCTCCGTAATAATTTCTCCAACACAGCCGAATAGAAAGATGACGCCGAATTCAATGGCGCTTGAAAGAAAAACGTCCATTCAGTTCTCCTCCCGTACCTGTTGTTTTCCCGAAGGCTCTTCTCCGCTCCCCGAAACAGCTTCCGCACCGAGGATCCCGGAAGAGGCCTCAGTTCCGCTGCTTTGCGGAAAATGCCCGTCCCGTTCTTCCACAGGCATGCCCGCATTGTCGCTTTCCCCCGCCGTTTCTATCTGCACCGTATCCGCAGAAGCTTCGTCCGAGAGACCCGAAGTCTGCTTTTTCCGACGGCCGATGTGTACTTTATATACGATAAAAAATTCGCAGCCGATGAAGAAGAAATAAATTAGCCCGATCACGATATCGGAAAGCGCTTCGCTCGTGAACCCGAAATCGGTGCAGACCTGCGCCATTCCGCGCGACAGGAAGTTGATGAGAAATGCAACCACAGCCATGATCAGCGGATTGAATTTCCCCATCCATGCAACCATGATGCCTGTAAACCCCATATTGCCGTCCATCGTCGTGCTGACCATATGATTGATGGAACCGGTCAGCAGAAATCCGACGATCCCGCATATCGCACCGGAAAGAACGAGCGTACGGATAATCACTTTCCTGACGTTGATCCCCGCATATCGCGCAGTATTCTTGCTCTCCCCCACGATGCTGATCTCATACCCGTGCTTGGAGAAGCGCAAATAGCAAAAAATGAGCACTGTCACGACAACGGCGATCAGAACGGGAAGCAAGCTTCTCCCCGCCTGTCCGTTCCCCAAAGCAGGAAGGGCTACATCTGACAGCGGCGGCATGGCGCCCGTCCCCTCCGGATACCAGAACGATATGAAAAACGCCACGAGATACATCGCGATATAGTTCATCATCAACGTAAACAAGGACTCGTTGGTGTTGAAAATCGCCTTGAATACAGCGGGAATGACCGCCCATACGGCGCCCGCCGCAACACTTGCAACCAACATGATCACCCACAGCGCCGGGTTCGGAATCTTGCCGCCAAGATAATACATGCACATTGCACAGGCAAGGCAGCCCATAAGCACCTGCCCGTTTCCGCCGAGGTTCCAGAACTTCATTCTGAATGCAACGACGAGCGCAAGCGCAACGCACAGCAACAGTGCGGTATTCTGAAGCGTCAGCCAAAACCGTCTGCCGCCTTTACCGCCGAACGTTCCCGAAAACAGAGAACTGAAGAATCCGAAAAAACCCTGCGAATCGGGAGCCATCGCAGCAATGAATGCCGCGCTGATCAGGAGCGCGATCAGAATCGCTCCGAAACGGATGAGCAGACTCTTCCACACAGGCATCGAATCGCGCCGCGTAATGTGAATTAGCGGCTCCTTTACTCGTTCCATGTTTCGCCCTCCCCGATTTGCGTATCCTTTGCAACGCCCATCTGTTTGCCCTTCTCCTCCTGCAAATCAAGTGCGCCCGCCATCATCAGTCCGAGCTGTTCCTTCGTCGTCTTTTCCGCGTGGACAACCCCCATCAGTCTGCCGTGACAGAGCACCATGATCTTATCGCAAAGAGCAAGCATGACGTCCAGATCTTCGCCGATAAACAGCACTCCCGTCCCCGCTTTCTTCTGTCGGTTGAGAATATCGTAGATGAGATAGGATGAATTGATATCCAGTCCGCGCACGGGATACGCCGTGATGAGAACATTGGGCTTATTGAGAAGTTCACGCCCGAGCAGCACTTTCTGCACATTTCCGCCCGACAACCGTCTGACCGGCGTTTCCGTGGAAGGCGTGGAAACATCCAATTCCTCTATGACGCGCCTTGCTTCGCTGCGTGCAAGCCTGCGATTGACAAACGCCCAATGGCGATCAAAAAATCCCCCCACCGCATTGACGCAACGGCGTCCTGCAGCGCGAAAAGATTTGTCTCCCGCATCAACACTGCGCGGTCGAAAACCAAAACCGTGATCCTGATAATTTTTTATCATCATATTATCGGTCACAGACATGGAAGGCGCAAGCCCCATCCCGAGACGATCTTCCGGGATAAAACTCATAGAAACGCCTTTTTCGTAAATCGCCTTGGGAGACAGCCCGACAATACTCTCCCCCTCGTGGTAGATCCCGCCGGACTCAACCTTTCTCAGACCTGCGATCGCTTCGCATAATTCTCTCTGCCCGCACCCGGCAATGCCGGCTACGCCCAAGATCTCACCGCCTCGGATAAAGAAACTCAGGTCTTCGATGGCAAGGCTTCCCACGTCGTTTTTGATACACAAATCGCGTATTTCCAGAAGAGGCCGAGCGTGTTCCGTCAGGGGACGCTCGATATTGAGTTCCACTTTCTGCCCCACCATCATTTCGGTAAGGGCGGCTTCCGATGTCTCAGCGGTATTGACGCATCCGATATACTCACCCTTTCGCAGTACGGCGACGCGATCGGAAATTGCCATCACCTCATGCAGCTTGTGCGTGATGATAATGATGGATTTTCCGTCCTCTTTCATCGCACGCATCACGGCAAACAACTTTTCCGTCTCCTGCGGGGTGAGAACCGCCGTCGGCTCATCGAGAATCAGAATATCCGCGCCGCGGTATAGGACTTTTACGATCTCTACCGTCTGCTTCTCCGAAACAGACATATCGTAGATCTTCTTTTTCGGATCGATCTCAAACCCGTACTTTGAAGCGATTTTTCCTACCTGCTCGTTAATGCGCCGAGCGCTGTAGCGCTTCGTTTCCCTGACGCCGAGCACGATGTTCTGCGCCGCCGTAAAGATATCGATCAGCTTGAAGTGCTGATGTACCATACCGATCTTATAGCGGAATGCATCCTGCGGCGAAGAAATAACGGCAGGTTTCCCGTTCACGAAGATCTGACCCTCGTCCGGATAGTAGATCCCGGATATCATATTCATGAGCGTCGTCTTCCCGCTGCCGTTTTCACCGAGCAGCGCCAGAATCTCCCCTCTCTTCAGAGAAAAACTGATGTCCTTGTTCGCCGCGACAGGACCGAAGAATTTACTGATATTTCTTAGTTCGAGCGCAATTTGTTCGTCCACTTCGGCACCTCGCAAAATATTCTAAGAAAACGACAAACGGCGGAGAGGATATCTTCGCCGGCTTGTCTTTGTTTTGCATTCAATAACTTAAATCAGGAACTCAGCTCTGTGATCCCGTCGATGCGCACGTCAAAATAGGGGGCACTGCGATGCACGGATTCCTCAAATACGCCGTTCTTGATCGCCTCCGTATCCTTTTCAAAAGCGGTATCGTAGTTGACGTCCGCCATATAGGAAGTGAGGTGTTCGCCGTTCACGGTAAACTTAGAGCAATCAAAGACCTTGAGTTCGCCGCTCATGAGCTGCGACTTAACCTCATCCAGCTTTGCCTGCGTCCCTTCTGCAGCGGATTGACCGAGCGCCGTCACCTCGACCGCGCCGTTTTCCAGAGTACCCGTCCAGTCGGTTGCGATCTGCTCGCCGTCCGCGACGCAATCGATCATGTACTCAAAATAAGGGACCCAATTGATTCTCGAGGAAATGATGAACGTCTTGGGACAAGAAGCCGCCGTGCTGCCATTATAGGAAACATTGGGAACCCCTTCCGCTTCGCAGGCATTGGGAGCGCCCATAGAGTCTGCATGCTGAGAGATCAGCGCGGCGCCGTTGCTGATCAACTTTCTTGCGGTATCGTTCTCTGCCTGAAGATCATACCAGGAACTGGTATACGAAACTTCCATCGTAACACTGATCTCCGTCTCTTCTTCCACGACGGAACGTGCGCCGAGATAGAAGGAAGTATACCCGGAGACAACTTCGGCATACGGGAATGCACCTACATAACCGATCTTAATATTGCCGTCTTCATCGAAGTTCTCCGCTTTCAGCGCATCTGCCTCATACATCTCCACCAGCTTCATCCCTGCCGCAACGCCCGCGAGATATCTGCCCTCATAAATGGAAGCAAACGCATTATGGAAATTGGAAACGCCCTCCGTATGCGCCTTCGTCCCGGTTGCATGACAAAATTGAACATCCGGGTTCTCACGCGCCGCCCGCAGAACAAAGTCCTCGTGACCGAATGAATCGGCAAAAATAACATCACAATCCTGATCGACAAGATCGATCGCCGCATCGTAGCAGTCGTTCGTTTCGGGAATTCCCGTTTTGATGACAAGCTCTGCGCCCTTATTCTTGCAAGCCTCCTGCATCGCGTCGATGAAATTCTTATCGTAGGTCGAATTGCTGTCATGAAGCGCA
Organism: Clostridia bacterium; assembly: GCA_017887095.1. GTDB lineage: Bacteria > Bacillota > Clostridia > Christensenellales > Borkfalkiaceae > Gallimonas. The sequence goes on from JAGHIT010000042.1 coordinate 9,648, forward strand.
ATCAGCCCGACTTTCACAGTCCCTTCTCCCGGACCCTCATTGTCCGAACCTGCGTCCGTACAGCCGGCAAGCACGCCTAATCCCGCGGCAGTAAGCGTTGCCGCAAGCCCCAAAGCCAACAGTTTCTTCATATTTTTCTCCTTTGAAAAAAAAATTTATCCAACAAAAAAGCGCGCACTATCCCTGCGCGCGGAAAATGACACTCTCATCCGTCATGGCATCCACGATGGCGAGAGAGTCCACACGGATCCCCTGAGCGCGAAGCGCATCGCCTGCTCCCTGGAATCCCTTTTCAATGGCAAACGCACACCCCACAAGCGCTGCGCCCGCCTCTTCGAGGATGCGCATCAAGCCATGCACGGCGTTCCCGTTGGCAAGAAAATCATCCACGATCAGGACACGATCTTCCCTTCCGATGTATTCTTTTGCAACCGCTATCTCGTACGTTTCCCTGTGGGTGTAAGAGTAAACGGACGCAGTATAAACTTCTTTGGGCATGTTCGCGCTCTTATGCTTTTTCGCAAAGACCGAAGGCACATGCAGGGCGATCCCCGCCGCAACGGCAAGCGCAATACCCGAGGACTCAACCGTCAGCACGCGCGTGATATCTTCGCCCGCATACAGACGCGCGATCTCGTTTCCGATCTCCATGATAAAATCGGAATCCATTTGCTGATTGAGAAAGCTGCCGACCTTGAGCACATTTCCGGGCAGGACGGTTCCTTCCTTTAAGATCTTTTCTTCGAGCGCCTTCATCCGTAATCCCCGTAAAAATATAATATCACTATACCACATTCGACAAATTAAGTCAAATAAATTGCCCAAAGTCGTCAATTTTCTTTTACAATTTCATCACACGCCACTCATATATGGAAAATGACTGCGACAACGCGCCCTTGACCGCGCTCAAATAAATGATGCGGCGCACCGGATCAGGCGCGCCGCACAGCCAAAACTCCATGACCTCGCCGTCATCCCGGCAGCTTCGCCGACGTGGCGCCATAGTCGGAAAATCCACGGAAACGGCATACGGGCCGTCATACTGCCGATCTATCTGAAATTACCTTTCCGCATTGCAAGGCCCTTCCTCCGCGAATGCATAAATCGTTGAACCATTATAAAACTTTCCGTCGGGAGCATCGGCTTCCAAACTTCTCAAAACCTCTAAAGCATCTTCTCTCGCTTCATATTATCGCAATGCATCATCGTATGTACATTATCATTACGGAACCCTGCGGCGATACTTCCGCCGCACTCATGCGCCGCCGCATCGGGCACAATGTTCCCCTCACACCAAAAAAGGCACCGCCCATAGGCGATGCCTTTTTTTGTTTATTCCGCGCTCTCCTGCGTTTCCGCTTCGGGCGCCGCTTCCGCCTCGTCAGGCTCCGCACTCTCCTGCGTTTCCGCTTCGGGCGCCGCTTCCGCCTCGTCAGGCTCCGCGCTCTCCTGCGTGTCCGCTTCGGGCGCCGCTTCCGCCTCGTCAGGCTCCGCGCTCTCCTGCGTGTCCGCTTCGGGCGCCGCTTCCGCCTCGTCAGGCTCCGCGCTCTCCTGCGTGTCCGC
>JAGHIT010000004.1 GCA_017887095.1 Clostridia bacterium
ACTTATATAGGCGAATACAATCATTCCGGCGTTGTCATAGAGAATGGCGTTCCCGCAATCATTTCTAAGGATACATTTGAGAAAGTACAGGAAACCCTTAAAAAACATTCTATTGCTCCTGCTGCCCACAATGATGGCAATGATTATCTCCTTACCACTCACCTTTATTGCGGTAAATGCGGGGCATTGATGACGGCGTATTCAGGAACGAGTCAGAACGGCAATGTGTATCGCTACTATATCTGCAATCGCACCAGAAAACATGAGTGCGATAAAAAGAAGGTAGAAAAAGATAAGATCGAAGATTTTGTCGTTGCCAAGACAATGGAGTTTTTGAAGAAAGACGAAATCATCGAACGCTTAGCAGATCTGCTCTATAACCTGCAGTACGAGGAAAACACTCTTCTGCCAAGGCTGGAAAGTCAACTCGCCGAAAGGACAAAAGAGATAGATAACATCGTAACGGCAATTCAAAAAGGCGTAGCTTCGGATGCTCTTCTTCAAAGGCTCAACGAGCTTGAGGAAAACAAACGAGCGCTAGAAGATGAAATAAAAAAAGAACAGGCTGAGCGACCGCTGTTCACCAAAGACCAATTCAGAATGGCACTCTACAACTTTCGTAAGATTGACACGACTACTAAGGAAGGCAAAGCCAAACTGATTGAGACATTTATCGATAGAATTTATCTGTTCGATGATTATATAAAAATCATCTATAACATAAACGGCAAGGATGAAGAAATTTCACTTGACGAATTGGAGAGTTCAAAAGGGCCACAAAGTGGTCAGCCAAGTTAGACTCAGTTGAACACCTTGTAAATGAAACAAGAGATCAGCTGAGTTTTTTGCTTTATTACTCTTTTCTCAATACAGCTCAGATCAGCCGTACAATGCAAAAGTACAACTTTAAATAAAACATCTTAGCGAAGATAAACCAGACATGCGGTCCGAGATCCCTTTGGAAGCCGGAATTATCTTACACGGTCGTATAAAACACAGAAAAAGAGGAGTCGCAATGACTCCCCTTTTTCGTATTTATACATTCTTGCGGAACATCAATTGGGAAAAACGCTTTCAGCAACCGTACCTTCCCTGACACGGCTCTTCAATAAATCACTTCTTTTTCCGCATCAGAACGAAAGCAACCACAATTCCTATAACAACGACAACAGCGATGCACCCTCCGACGATCCATCCGGTCATACCGTCATTCTCTGCTCCATCGGAAATGGATCCGTCATCCTCTTCGGGGTCAGGCTCGGGTTCCGGCTCGGGTTCCGGCTCGGGTTCCGGCTCGGGTTCCGGGTCCGGCTGTGTCTGAGCCGCGACTTCGTAGCAAGCTACCGTTCCGGAAACCTCAAAAGCCGCTAGTAGATATGCATTGTCCCCATTTTCAATAACTGCAAGTCCTTCGGGCGCTACGTCTCCCTCTGTTGCACCGTTAAAATCGCGTGTATTGACATAGTTGATATACGTTGCAGCGGCAGGGTCCGTAATATCGTAGATCATGATGCCGCCGATACGTTCAAGAGCGATAAACGCATATGTCTTCCCGCTTATCGACGCAATTGTGACCGCCTCCGGCTCTGTACCCTTTTTGGCGGTGCGGCTCTCAAGTTCAACATCATCATTGGAAGCATTATAATATTCCGGGAGAAATTCCCAAGTCATAGATTCAAAGTCATTTGCACTGTCATAGACGAGCGAAAGTCCTTCTGCTCCGACTTCAAAAATGCTGAACGAGCGCGCTCCGTAAAGGTAACTTCCTTCGCCGATACCCGTCTTGACCGTATTGTTCAGCACACGCACTTTCTCCGCCGTCACCGTGCCGTCCGCAGAAACAAGCGTCCGTTTCTCTTCGTCAGTAAAATCGCCCCATTCGCGAGCGTCGCCCTCGTTGGCGGTGAGAAGGTAGGTCTTGCCGTCTGCCTCGTACACAGAGATACCGTCGGGCATATATACGCCATAGGTATCCTCGTATGTCTTGGGAAGATAGGCTTCGTCCGAATCATCAAGATCGATGGCGTTCTCTTCCAAGCTGTAATCTTTGAATCCGAGCGGTTCGACCGCCGTGAACTGACCGGCTGCAATATCAAGCACGCCGATTGCATTTGCTTCCTGCAGAGCAACATATGCCGTCATGTTTTTTACTGCAATGTACTCCGGTTCCAGATCCTCAGCAGCCGACAGCGAAATGCCGTCGCCGTCCGGATCGTTAAATACAACGCCTTTCGCAGCGAGTTCCGAAGCGCTGAACGAATCAAACGTCGCGATCTTTACCGCATTTTCCGTTGCCTGCGTGTCGATCACTGTGACGGAACCCGCAGGATCTTCCGCGCCCGTGCCGTATCCCATACGCGGCTCGCCTTCATCGGCAGTCAGAATGTAGCGTCCGTCCTCAGTGAACGTGATCATATCGGGCTGTACACCGGTCGTATAGATCGCAATGATCTCGTTGTCGTAATTCAGGACTGCAACACGGCCGGATTTTGTATAATCTGCATCCTGTAAGGCAACAGCGATCCGATCGTGTTCGGGATCTACTGCGACACTCGTCATATCCCCATAGACAAAGGTTTCATCCTCTGCCTGCATTCGCTGAGCGATATCGATCTCCTCCGCGCTGCCGAAGGATCCGTCCTCTGCCACATCAAATACGTTGAGCAGGGACTGCGCCCCGTTTACAACATACGCCTTTCCGTTATCGGAGTTATACGCAACAATCTCCGCGACACCCCCGTCAGCATTGGCGTCGCCCAGCTTGATCCCGTCCGTCTTCTGCACAGAGAGCGCCGCATCCGACGTAAATCCGTCTTCTTTAACGGTGTAACTTGCCTGTGCGGAGATCGTTTCTCCCCGACTGTTTTGTACGGGATACTCCTCCGGCGTCACTTCGGTGTAATCCAACGCCGCCGCATCTTCTGCATTATTATCGGTATCGGCATGGTCGTTGCGAAGGATAGCCTTCTTTTTGGATTGGATATCCGCATAGCCGCCTTCATAGACGGGAGGGATTTGCGCCTCTTCTGTATCGTTGCCCTGCGCAGCAAGCGCATCCACATATCCCGCAGGACGATTTTCGTCCGCAACTGCCCCCGTGAACGCGTCCGTTAATGATACTTGACGATCGAACAACGCAACGGTCAGCCCTTTGTTGTGCAACGACACATTCCACTCCATGTCCCCCTCCGGAATGAGGTATGCTCCGGAAGACACTTTGTCCACCTCGCCGCAACGAATGAGAAAATATCCCTCCGCATCGATACTTCCCGCAAGCGTGAGCGTCCGCCAGCTATCATCCCCGCCGTCGGGACTGGACTTATAACAGACCTGCCATCCCTCAAGTGAGACGCTTGCATCTGTGGGGTTGTACAACTCGATAAAACTATGGCTGACCGCTTCCGCATCGTTCGACGCACCGAAAACCTGGTTCACGACAACATGTTCCACGGAAACATCATAGGTCCCGCTTTCATCGTATGGCGTACCCGCGGCGGTCTTTTCTGCCGCACTTGCGGCAACAGGCAGTCCCGAAGCACAGAACGTGATGCCCATTGCTGCAACGATCAGACAACTGAGTGTTCTTTTCATACTTTTCAACTCCTCATGAAATCATTCAAACACGGGAAGTATAACATGCATTTCTGAATTTTTTCACACAATTTTGTCTCAAATTTGTAAAAAGATAAATGTCCTGAAGTTTTTTCACCAATGCGACAATTAAATTAACCGACGTACCTCCAGAATCGAACATAGCTGACCGCAACGGAAAAGCGACCGCGCCAAAAGCGCCGTCGCTTTCCTATTATAAGGGGGGGGGTATAAGTTAGTTGAAGCTGTCATCGTACGTCGTCTTCAATGCGCCGTACAACATACTGAAATGGCGATATCTCTCCCGATACCGTTCCGCGATTTCAGGCTGCGGTGCATACAGTACGCCGTCCTGTTCCGGAAACAGCACCTTCATCCCGCATCCCTGTGCCGCAAGCTGCGCGGCGCCATACCCCGCAGCAGATCTGTCCTGTGATACCCTGAGCGGAATATCCAGAACGTTGCATAAAATTTTCAGCCAAAGACGGCTGCTTGCTCCGCCGCCGCATACCGTCGCAGACTGCACGTCAATCCCGGACTTGCGCAAAACTTCCAGATTATCACGGAAGGCAAAGGCAACCCCTTCCATGACGGCGAGCGTCATATCCTCACGCGTCGTTGAAAGAGACAGTCCGACAAACGCACCGCGCGCCCGCGTATCGTTGTGCGGAGAGCGTTCGCCCGCAAGATAAGGCAGAAAATATGTATGATTATTTCCGAGTTCGGAGATTTTGTTCTCCTCATAATTGAAATCCGATTGCAAAACCGTCTTGATCCACCATTCGTCCGCGCATGCCGCACTTAAAATACAGGCAAGCGCCAGATATGATCCGTTGGCATGACAGAAGAAATGTACGGAATGATTGGAAAGACGCACATACTCTTTACAGGATACCAGCATTGTACCGGATGTCCCGAGCGAAATATTACATGCGCCGTCCGCAGTGGCGCCGACGCCTACGGCGGAAGCGGCATTGTCGCCCGCTCCGATGATGACTTTTGTCCGCGGACACAATCCGAGCAGATCGCATACCTGCGGACAAAGAGTTCCGCTTGCCTGCGTACTCTCCAATACGTCCGGAAGCCATTCCTTACGTACACCGCACAATTCGCACATTTCCTGCGACCAAGACCTGTTTTTTACGTCAAATAACAGCGTACCCGACGCATCGGTCACATCTGTTGCCACCCGACCTGTCAGCCGATAGGCTATATAATCTTTCGGCAGCAAAACCTTGTCGATCCGCGCAAATAAATCCGGTTCGTTTTCTCGCATCCAGAGCAGTTTGGGAGCCGTAAAACCCGCAAAAGCAATATTGCCCGTATGTTCGACGAGATAGGACTCCCCCGGCGTCTCGTTGAGCCGATGCGCCTGTTCTTCACTTCTCCCGTCATTCCACAAAATCGCACGGCGCAGCACTTTTCCGTCACCGTCAAGCGTAACCAATCCATGCATTTGTCCCGAAAAGCTTATTCCGGCAATATCGCAGGCGTCAAGACCGCGCACCAATTCCCGTATCCCGCTCAGAACCGCAGCATACCAGTCCTCCGGATTCTGCTCACTCCAGCCGTCCCGGGGATGATATACAGGATAACTCCGCCGCGCCGTTCTCAGGATCTCATGACCGTCAAAAAGCGCAAGCTTTACGGATGATGTCCCGAGATCGATCCCGATATACAACATTTTCATTTCCTCCGGATAATTGCCGCCGCCAGCAATCCGATGCAAAAAATCCCATCGGCGACGGCAGTGATCACACATACCCAAAATTCCGCTGAACCGACAGGCACCAAGAACAGAAACAGGATCGCAATCAACATGAGCCCCAATCCAAGCCGGAAGGCAAGTTTTCCGCCTTTATTCATCTGTCCCCTCCGGCCTTGCGGCATTCAGACGCTCGACTTCCTCTAAGTTCCTGCATTTAATGCGCACGCCCTCCGTCACCACATAATCCACGGGACGCTCGCATTGTTCCGTCATGTAAGGACAGCGCGGTGCAAAGGGACAACCCTCGCCGCGATCTTCAATCCCGGAAAGCTCCATGCTTTTGAGCGGAAGTTTCTCATCGCTACGGGCGTCGGGATCGGGGACGGGAACGGCTTTCAGCAACGCGCGCGTATACGGATGCCGCGGATGCGAAAGCACCACATCCATCGCGCCTTCCTCCATGATCTCTCCGAGATACATGACGGCGAGGCGGCCCCTGCGCGCGATATAGCGCGCCGTAGACAGATCGTGCGTAATGTACACGAATGCAATCCCCAGCCGCTCATTGAGTTCGCTCATCAGATTCAGAAGAGAGAGACGAAGCGATACGTCGATCATCGAAACGGGCTCGTCCGCCACGATAAGTTTTGGATCAAGCGAGATCGCGCGCGCCATCAGGATGCGCTGACGCTGTCCGCCCGAGAGCTGATGGGGATACTTGCTCAGGAACTGTGCCGCAGGCTGCAATCCGATGAGCGTCATCAGTTCATCGATTTTTGTATCGATCTGTTTTTTGCTCCACTTGGGATTATGCATGCGGATAGGCGCATAAAGGCTTTGATAAATGGTCCTTACCGGATTGAGCGCCGCATAAGAATCCTGCTGAATAAACTGCACCTGCAAAAAGGAGAGCGGACGCTTTTTGCGCTTGATCGTCTCGCCGGATTCCCCTTGCAGGGCAATCTGCCCTTCCGTAGGTACATATAGCCCCGTAATGATCTTGCCGAGCGTCGTCTTGCCGCAGCCGCTCTCTCCGACCAGCGCGAGAATCTCACCTTCTCCGATCGTCAGGTCGATATCCTTCAGGACATGGACGGAGCGATCCTTGCTGAAAAATCCGCCCTTCTGAAAGCGCATATTGATATGTTCCAACGTCATCAAACTATTCATATTCTTCAAACCCATGAATGCACTTGATACATCTGCCGCCCTGTACCGCCGTATCCGGCTCCCTCTCCCTGCACGCATCCGTGCAGTAGGGACAGCGCGGTGAAAAGACGCATCCCTGCGGCAAATTGCGCAGATCGGGCGGACTTCCTCCGATCGGTTTGAGCGCTTCCAGATCGCCGATGAGCGATGGCGTCGCTCTGATGAGACCTTTTGTGTAAGGGTGTCTCCGTTCACGGAACACATCGAATACCGAGCCGAACTCCATCAGCCTGCCCGCATACAGCACACCCACATAATCGGCAAACTTGGCTACGATTCCGATATCGTGCGTCATCAGCAGCATAGAGATGCCCTTTTCCCGATTGATGCGTTTCAGGATGCTGAAAATATAGTCCTGCGTGATCACATCCAACGCCGTGGTCGGCTCATCCAGGATGATCAGTTCCGGGTCAAGCAACAAACTGAATGCAATCATGACCCTCTGCTTCATCCCGCCTGAAAGTTCGTGCGGATAGCAACGCGCAACGCGATCGTAATCCAGTTTGACATAATCAAAGACCTCGCGCATCTTTTGCTCGATCCTTTCACGCGACCATTTCATTCCGTGTTCCCGCACCGTCTCCTCAAACTGCGCGCGCACGGTGTAGACGGGATTGAGCGCGCTCTGCGCAGCCTGAAACACCATGGAGACTTTTTCCCAGCGGAATCTGTCGATCTCCCTCGGACTGAGTTTAAGCACCTCCACCGGCGCTCCTTCCGCAGGATAGAAGCGTACCTCGCCCCCCGAAAGGATCCCGGGTTCGGAAATACAGCGCAGCAGGGAGGAAGCGAGCGTCGTTTTTCCGCTGCCCGATTCCCCCACAAGCGCTGTGATCGCCCCGCGTTTGAGACTGAGGCTGACATCCGTTACCGCGCGGATGGTATATCTGCGCAGAGGATAATCGATGACGGCATGCTCTATCTCAACAATATTTTCGTGCGGCTGCACGATCTGATTCTCAACCATATCAATTTACCCTCAACCGCGGGTTCATGATCTCATCCATTCCGTTGGAGAGCAGCACGGTGCCGATCTGAAACACCATGATCGCAAGCAACGGCGCAAGCAGCAACGGAATGACTTTAGGATTGACCAGCCCGATATTCCTTGCACGCTCCAGCATCGAACCCCAGTTCGTGGGATCATATGCGGCAAGTCCGAGCATCATGATGCCGACGCTTCCCGTGATCGCATTGCGCACCGCCACAATAAAGTTGATCAGGACATAGGAAATGATGTTCGGAAACAATTCTTTGACAATAATATGAAATTTGCTCATTCGCATGACCGCGCAGATCTGAATGAAATCCCGTTCGCGGAAGCTCATGACCTGTGCGCGGACAGAACGGCAAAGTCCTGCCCAGCTCCACGCACTCAACGCAAGCGCAAGCTCGATCGGGCTTTCAATCGTAAATAACGCCGCCAGCATGAGGAATACGGGAAAGCTCGGGATCGTAAGCACGATATTGGCAAGCCCCTGAATCACCTTGTCAACTATGCCTCCGATGTATCCGGAAATAATTCCGAGCAGCGTTCCGACGGCAACGGTGATCAAACCCGTATAAAAGGCGATCTGAAGAACATTGGACGTGCCGCTGATAAGCTGACGGAAAATATCGCGCCCCATCTCATCCGTTCCAAACGGATGTTCCCACGAAGGCGGAAGAAAACGCATAGAAAAGTTTGTCGTCACGTCATATGGGAAGATCATCGGGCCGAAGATCGCCAGCAAGATAAAAAATATGATGATGCAGAACCCTGCGCATGCCTGTCCGTTGGAAAACAGTTTGACGAATGCATTTTTGATCGTTCTGCCCAATGCCGCAAACGTACTGCCGGCGCGGGAAAGGAAGTCTCCCCACTTTCCGCCGTTCGGATCGCTGCGGACGGATTGTTTTTCGCTCATTTATTTGTCTCCCTTATTCTCGGATCGATCAACGAATAAATACAATCGGTGATCAGATTAATTGCGATGACCATAAAGCTGCTGAAGAACATGATACCCTGCACGACAAAGTAATCCTTCTGCCCGATACGCTGTGCAAGCTCAAGCCCGATACCGGGATAATTGAAAATACTCTCCATCAGCGTCGAACCGCCGAACAATGCCGCAAAGGTAACGGCAAAACTCGTAACAAGCGGAAGCATTGCATTGCGCTTGAGATACTTACGGTTGATGGTCATGTTTCCGATCCCGCGGGCGCGCGCTGCATTGATATAATCTTCCCCGAGCACGCCGATCGCACTTCCGCGCATCATGAGCGCCCAGCTTCCCGTCTGCGAAAGAACATAGGCAAGAATAGGCAGGCACGCATGATAGAGCACACTGCCGATGAAAGGCAGATTGAACCCCGGCGTACAGACGCTGATATCGTAATTGCCCTGCGCGGGAAAAATGGGCAAAGTGTATGCGAAGAGCAGGACGAGCAAAAGTCCGAGAAGGTAATCGGGGATGGAACCGGACGTCACAATGTAGCCATTGAGCAACACGTTGGCGACGCCCCTTCTCTTTCTCGCCATGAAAGCACCGATTGCCGTACCGAGCAGAAAACTGATGATGAGCGCAACGGAAGTGATGAGAAGCGTCCAAGGAAGCCTCTGCGCAATGAGTGAATTGGCAGTCACACCGTCCACATACATCGAAGCGCCGAGATTGCCCTGAAACAGTCCTCCGACATACTTGAAAAACTGCGTGAAGATCGGCGCCTCAGGGTCGTAATTGAGCAGGTTGACCGCGATCTCATAGGCGGCATCGTAAGAGATGCCGCGACGCTGTGCAATGCTCAGCGCATACTCACGCACGACATCGCCGGGAATCAGTCGCAAAATAAAGAAGATAATAATCGTTGAACATGCAAGCGTAACGATCGCTATGAGTATTTTTTTGATAAAAAACCAGTAACGGACAAAAAATCTTCCCACCCATTGCGCGGCGGCGGCAAACCACCTGCCGACGGCAGAAGCCGCCGCCGCGAATGCGGACTTTGTCCCGTTCGGACGTTCGTTCATAGAAACTCCTTCCCGTCAGGCGTTGGGTTGGTACATTCCGTGCGTAATGGCAACACCGTTGGCATAAATAAGGTTTGTACAAGCGACTTTGTAGAAATCATCCGTTCCCTCAGCCGGGACGGTCGCAACGTTGCGCTCCTGTGACCAGAGCGCTTCCTCCGGCACGCCCTTGATCCGCCCAACATTGATAAAGCTTCCCGTGACGTTCTGATAGAACTGGATCCCCCACAACTTGGATGCAATGCCGTTGTTATAGATATCGACCAGCTCTTTGATATCGTCACCCGAATATGCATACATCATGTTGACGTAAGTCGAAAAATTCACTTTTCCGTTGGCATCCGCAAACTTTGAGCCTTGAGCATCGAACTCTTCGTTGATCGCGCCGGCTAGTTCTGGGATTTCATACTCCGTGGGATAACGGTTAACGTGCACGACGTTTGCCATCAGCGAATCAAAATATTTATATGTGCCTGTCGGGTAGGAGAAACTCATATTGAGATCGGTCCAGTACACGGACATATCGTAAGTGCTGTTGTCCATGGATGCGCTCGCATACCAGGCGCCCCAGTCCGTCATCTTGACCGAACTCTCGATGCCGAAATTCTGCAGTTCTGCCTGTACGGCAACCGCAATGGAAGACATGCCCGCATGCGTCTTGTCCGTTCCGATCGTAAGATCAACAAGCTTGCCGCCCTGATCGTGCCATTTTCCGTCGATCTTCTTCCACCCTGCTTCCTGCAGGAGCGCCTCTGCTTTTGCGGTATCGTGAGAGTAACGGGGCAGCGCATCATACCCTTCCTCCGTCATCCAGCGCTGTGCCTCCGAATCCGCCATGCCGAGCAAAGGGAAGTAAGATGTGATCGCATAGGGATTGGCGAGATTCTTGATCTCTTCGCGATTGAACAGATACTGGAACGCTTCGCGCACCTTATCCGTCCAAAGATCTGTTTTTTCCATGTTGAACAAAACGCCGATCGAACCGGGATCGTACATTTTTAAATGCGCCATCTGCTTGTTCTGCGCAAGGATCGCTTCCAGCGTGTCAATGGGGGCGAGACCGTCCATGTAATCGATCCTGTCCTGCGTAAGAAGGTTGTATGTCTGGTTGGTATCGCTGGAAGAAAGAATCTGGATCTGCTCAAAGCCGATGTTGTCCGCATTCCAATGCAGGGGATTCTTCTCCATAATGATCTGCGTGGGGGATTCTTTTGTCACCTTGAACGGTCCCGTTGCAACAAACCAGCTCGTCTTATGCGCTTTGTAGTTATCCATGACAACGTTGAGACGGTCAAGCAGCTCGCCCTTCGAGAACTTGTTGAACGCACCCCATGTCGTGGAATCGGCGGGGATGTCCTCGCTCTCGCTGACGATCTGATATGCTTCGTCCACATAGCTTCGGAACTCATTGTAGCAGACGGTCCCCGACATATCCTGCGCGATGAGAAGATCCTTCACTTCGTTTGCGCAGGTACGGTTGGAATTCCAGTGGAAAACGACCGTCTTATCGTCTTTTGCTTCCACACTCAGAAGATAATTGGTCACAACTGTGTGGTTGAGATAATAAAACGCAAAAACATCTTTTGCAGTAAAATCCTCGCCGTTCTGCCACTTTGCATTCTCTCGGATCGTGACCGTCGTGGTGCTGCCGTCTTCGCTGTGGACGGGCATACTCTCGGCAAGCATCGGGTAGATCTCATCCGTCGAACGGACATACTGATACAGTCCCTCGATAGCGAAATACTGTACGGGACCGATATTGGTGCCGCTGTTATAGTGCGAACCGATCCCCGTTTTTTCCCAGCTTCCCACAACGCGGAATACCTTATCGGGATTGGTTCCCGGCGTCCCAAGCTCCGCTCCCTGCGTACACCCCGTCATCACGCCGAGGCACATACATACCATGCAGGCTGCCGCCGCCACAAGAGCAAAAATTTTGCCCATACGCTTTTTCATTTTTTTCCTCCTTATGTATCCCCAAATCATTTACGATAGAGCGCGATGTCCGAAACCGTGATCACGCAGTGCTCCGCATAAAAGCCGAATCTGCCTTGCGGGAAATCAAACATCCTTGCACCCATTGCCACACCGCCGACATATACTTCGAGGACGCTTCCCTCTACGATCACGGTAAAGTCCAATGTGTCACCTTCATGTACCGTCAGCCTGCGTTCCGTCTCCACTTCACAATGACGGAAAGAGAGCGTTCGAGGCGTCCGGTCCATCGCCATCCGATGATATGCAGGTTCGATCTTTACCTTATAATACTTCTCCGCCGCAGCATCGGAACGAAGAAGCAGTCCGAAGTCCTTCCCGCTCCGCTCGAGACGGATACGCGCCGTGATCTTACAGTTATCCGGCATTTCCGAAAACAAGATCAGCGAAGAGGCGTTCGGATCCCCGAGGCGTATCTTGTCCCCGCAAACACATGTTCCGAAACGCATTTCTTCACGATATTCAAAACTCTGTGCATATGCAGCGGCAACGGCTGCGGGGCAGCGGACGGACAGAGTTCCGTCCGCATTCTGCACGAGTTCATGGGGGATGATCGTGCCGCCCCACTGCCAGATGCCGTCGTCCTTTTCCTCATTGCGAATACAGTTCCAGCCAAAAGCGATCCGCTTTCCGTCGCCGTTCTCACACGTCTTTGCCGCATAGAAGCAGTGTCCGTCGAACGTATCGTTGGCAGGGGTGATCCAAGGTCCGTCCGGCGACCGCGACATACGGTAACGGGTCGCGATCTTGTCACTGAACTCGCTGAAAATAAGGTAATACCAATCGCCCAGACGGAAAAAGTCGGGGCATTCGTGGGTAAAGTAACTGCCCGGAGCATAGAACGGTTCGCGCAGTACCTGCCAATGCAGGAGATCGTCCGATTCCGCAACCGCCGTCACGCCGTTCCGATCGGCAGGTCCGATCTTTGTGCGTGCGGCAAGCAACATGCGGTAAACGCCTCTTCCCTCATCAAAATAGACAAACGGATCACGGAAATCGTGCGGATCGTACCACTCCGGTGCCGAAAGTGAAAAGTCTTTGACCTTCTTCCAGTGCAACAGGTCATCGGAAACTGCCAGAAGGATTTTCTCCTGCGGTTTCCCCTCGTAAGGAAAGTGCGGATTATGTCCGGTATAAAAAATATAATATTGATCTTTCCCGCGGAACACGCTGCCCGTAAAAACATAGAGATCCTGTTCGGAAAACGAACCACGCTCCAGAACGATGCCGTGATCTTCATAGTTTACGAGATCGTTCGTGGTAAGCAGATGCCAAGGGCATCCTTCCCCATGCCGCGCAAAATCGCGGTAGTCCTTCAGATAAAACAAATAATATGTGCCGTTTTCATAGTAGGGGATCACGTCTGCCGCAACGCCGTCCTCCGGTCTGTAAAACATAGAAAAATTCTCCGTAATTTAATCGTAAATATCGTATTTTTGTGCCAGTCTGTTGATCTCGATCGAACTGAACTGTGCGGATGCATCCGAATAGAATACTGGTGTATAGCCTTCCGACATATCCAGGTTCAATCTGCCCGAAAGAGTAATGACATCATTGACATAAAACTCCACGTTTGTGCCGTTTCTCACGCCGTTGCGCCAGACGCCGTCCGTCACGATCTTACAGATAAACTGCGTCTGCGTCGCATCGCCGAGATATACCTCGCTGGACACGGGATGCGCACCGTCTTGCGGACAACCGATCCGGAGATAGACGCCGTCCGGTTCTCTGACGATAAGCACGCGGTATTCTTTGCCGTTTGCCTGCATGAGATATCCTGCCTCGGAAGAATTCTTCATGTCGAGCGTAAACGTGACAAATGTGCTGTCAGCGGTCAGTCCGATCTGCGCGCGGTTGTCCGTGCCTTTCATTTCGACCGTTCCATCACCGATACTCACCTGTCCCGTTGCCGCCACGGCAGTGCTCCCGTTGACGTCAAGGAGTTTTCCTCTGTTGACAAGCTTCGTTGCCATGGGATCCAGGCGCGTCCCGAGCAACCCGTCTTCCCGCACATAAACTTCACGCGGAAGATTCATATAGCCGCCCCAGTCGCCGCGGTTATAGGTCTGCGGCATCCAGCCCCACATGTACCAGCGCCCGCCGATGCTTTCGATCTGCGGAACACAAAGATCTTCGCCGTCCAGACGATAGGTCGTCGCATTGACCCAATCGGTCTGATCGATGGACGCACCCTTCTCTCCTTTCCAGTAGGAAAGACCGCCTACGCCGTGCACCGACTGTCCGGAGATCCCGCAATATAGATACCAGGTATCGTCAATCTTACGGAACGCCGCGCACTCCGGCTCTCCGGAATTATTGGGAAACTGTCTGAGCGGGATCGCCGTATTCCAATCCCCGTACATATCGTTCGTGACACTCGTGCGCATGCTCAGATCGCAATTGACCGTTCCCGTACGCTGTTTATACGTCAGCCCGATATAGCGGTAGACATCGGATGCTTCGTCATAGAACAGCGTACAGTCTCTGCCGCCGTCGGGATAGACGGAATAGTCTATGAGGTCACCCGCCGCAGCGTATGCCATGTAATGATTTTTGACGAAGCTCGTATCATACACGCGTGAACGCTCATAGAGAAACATATTTTTCGTCGTATCCAGGTACCACTCCCACTGATCGGGACCGAGATTGCGCAGATGATACATATTGACCGTATCATTGTGCCAATAGGCGTGGACATCTCCGTAATACCCCCATTCGGGCGTGGAATAGAGCGTCTCGTTGAGGGTATTGGTATAGTCGACAGTCGGATTGCAGTATACCTTTCCGTTGCCCGTAACGACAAAGTCGAGAGGTTCATCCGTCATCTCCGTCCGGAAGGAAAAATACCGTCCCGTCAGATCATCGCCTTCCACCGTCAGCGCACCGGATGCGGGATAAACCTGCTCGCTGCCGCGCATCACTCTGAGCGAAACGCCGCCGCCCGCTTCCGACATGCGCAATGTGCCGGAGACCGTAACCGCTCCGCTTTGCGCAGGATCGAAGCGCAGAGCCGCCGCCGAACCCGCAGGATCGAGGACTCCGCCCGCGATCGTTGCCCCGCTTCCCGTCCAGACGCCGTCCTCATACGACATGGGAGCGAGTTCCGTACCGCCAAGATAATACCATCTGTTATATCCCTGCGTACTGTTCTGCGTATATCCGTAGCTCGCACGGTATCTTGCGGCGCCGCTCACTTCCGCGTATTTTTCTTTGGCGTTCCCGTCATACAGTTCCTCGTAAGTCTTCACCCGATCCTCCTCTCCGCCCGGTCCGGGCGTCGGCTGCACGGTAGGACCGCCGCAGCCGGCAACCATGAACGCCATGATACAAGTAAGTATGAGCGGCAAGACTTTTTTCATTTTAATTCCTCCGCTTGCGAATCACTCTCCAAATCACGATCCCGGCAGCTGCAAGCACAACGACACCGCCTGCGACGCTTAGCCCGATAATGAGACCGAGATTCTCTTCCGCAGGCTCCTCGCTGCCGGGCGCGGATGTCTCGCTGACCGTAACCGTCTTGCTCTCGCTGGTGATCGTACCGTTCACCACGCACTTGAACTCATATTCGCCCGCTTCCTCTGCCGTAAAGGTATAACTCTTTTCCGTTGCCCCCTCGACAAGCACATCGTTGATATACCATGCATAGGAAGTAACGGTCGCATCAAAAGGAGTGCTCTGGACCGTCAGCGTCGTGCTCTCCCCCGTACGGATCGCTACCGAAGACGCCGTTACATAGGCGCCCGTCACCTCCACGACGGGAGGTTCGACGCGGTCGGTGATCTCCTCCGCCGTTCTCACGATAACGTTGTCGATCGCGACCTCTGCCGCATTATCGTTATAAGTATACAAGAACATGCCTGCAGGGACCAGGGGATCGGAATTGCTGTCCTTGATATAGTATTTGATCGCCAGCATTCCGTCGATGTACAATTCAAACTGATCGTCATAGCGGATCAGACGATAGGTATACGTCTTGCCTGTTTCGATCGTGAGCGAATCCAACCTGCCCGCCTTTTCGGGGTCATTGCTGAACCAACGTTCCGTCCCGTTGTATTTGACAATAAGATTATCGACATTCGGCGCTTCGCCTTCTTCCGGTACGGTCTCGGGCGCATTGTGAATATTGAATTCCACTTCGTTCGCCGTCTCCGTCAATCCGGTGACCGTAAGTCCCACATACGAATCAATGGAAATGTCCTCTTTCCAGGTCACATCGAAAGAAATATCAAAGTCACGAACAAATGAATATGCAAAGTCATAACGGTTATAGTTTGCGTTGGTATACGCTGCACCGCCGCGGATATCAAAGGATCCCCACTTGGTTCCGTCCGGCGTGGCGTCAAACGTTTCATAATAGAGTGAATTTTTCTCCTCGTCGCTCGCTTCGGTGACTTCTACCGTCACAGGCGCACTGTCCACTCCGTTGACCGTGCAGACAATGGTGTGGGAACCGACCGTCTGCGAAGAAAACATGAAGGTTGTTTCCTCGGCGCCCTCTTGTGTGACACCGTCCACCTTCCACTCTACCGTCTCGATCTTGGCTGTAGCGGGCAGCACGGAAGCCTTGATCTCGGCAGATTGCATTGTGCTGATGCTCGGACGGCTGACACTCAGCGTCACCGAATCGATCTGTGTAGACGGCAGAACCTCCTGAAGCTTCAGATTATCGACGAGAACGCCGTCCAGATTAAATGTATAGAAATTAAACTCGGTTGCATCTGTCTGGATCTCGCTCAGTTCGATCTCCGCGACCATTCTCCCGTCCACCATGAGCGTGAACATCTTTCCCACCTTCAGCAGAGAGATCCGATAGGTCAGATCGTTGGCAAAGACGGGATTGGTCCCGAAATTATTGCTGTGATAACGCTCAGAAGTGCCGTCCTTGATGAGCGCATAGCCGCCCGTAAACGTCTTCTGTACCGTAAATTCATACGTCGTATCGGGCTTCATCCCGAAAATATTAAATCCGAAGAACCCATCGCGCTCTGCGGGCATGGTAACTTCCGCAGAAAGCAGCCAATCGGCACTGAATCTCTCGCCGTTGGCATCGAACTGTGAAAATCCGACGCCGGCAAGCAGTCTCCCGTCCGCAGTCGCAGTCAGGTTGTTCCCGACGGTCTCGCCTTCTTCATAGGAATCAAAAGAATCGCTATATAATTCTTCACCCAAAGTCACCGCGGGTACAAGTTCCCCCTTCTCAACGCAAAGATTATCCAATTTAACGCCGACGAGATTGAATGAATAGATATCCAGCGCCGAAGCGAGCCGATCTGCCCCTTCAATCTGATATGTAATATGCGGCGTGCCGTCAATGGACATTGTGAACGTATCACCGCTCTTTGCGACCGAATACCGATACGCCGTCCCCGGATCGATCACGGGCACGCCGCCCTGTCCCTCATAGTCCGCGCCAACCAGAATTTCCCCGTTCGCACCTTTGATATACATGGCGGAACCACTGCCCGTTTCTTTGGCTACCGTAAACTCGTATGTCACGCCCTCGGTCAGTCCGTTAACGTTGAGACCGAGAAATCCCGTCGCCTCCACATCAGGAAATTCCACGTCAAAAGAAACTTTCCAGTCATACGTCCACGCAACGGCAGGCAGATCGTAACGACTGAATGCATCTGCCGATACGAGCGCTCCGCCCTCTCCCGTAAATGCCGTACCGACCGTCTCGCCGTCGGCTATTCCGTCAAAATTTTCTTCACATAAAGTACGACTGCCGGCGTCTCCTTCTGCCGCAGCCCTATGCGGCAGACTTACCGTCGCCAATGCCGCACTCGCCGCCAGACAGCTTGCCAATACGGCGATCCCTATCGCTCGCTTCATTTTCCATCCCTCCATCATTCATAGGTAAACGTTTACATATCCGAATAAAAAAATATGTAAACGTTTTCATATCGCATGATATCACAATTTTATCACTTCGTCAATAGTTTTTCCGAAAAAAATTTACAATTTTTGAAAATTTAGCTTGAAGTTAGGATTTTACCTCTTTACAAATGAAAAGATATCGTATATAATATTTATCATACAGGGGTTATTTATCATGGTCACAATCAAAGATGTTGCAAAATATGCCGGCGTTTCCTCCGCGACTGCATCCCGCGCACTGCGGGATATCGGTTATGTCCGTCCCGAAACCAAGCAACGCGTTCTGGATGCTGTCAATGCTTTGGGCTATATCGCAGATCAAGCGGCCCAACAGCTCAAAAGCGGGGTAAGCAACATCGTCGGTATCATTGTACCTGATATCAAAAACTACTTCTACAATATCGTTGTATCGCTTCTGACGCAAAGACTCAAATCGGACGGAAAAACGGTTATGCTGACCTACAGCAACGAAAACAGTGAATTGGAACGGGAATGTTTTTATACGCTTTTCGCCGCAAAAGTCTGTGCAATCATTTTTACTCCGGTCACCGATCGAAATTACGATCTTGTACGAAAAACAACGGATAACGGGATCCATATCACCCAACTCTACCGACGCGTCTATACCGATATCAATGCAGTTGTATTCGATGATGAGGACAGCGCCTACATCGGCGCGAAGCATCTCTTTGAAGCTGGCTGCAGACGACCTCTGCTCATTGGTGTCAGCTACTATAATCTTCGTTCCGATCGCGTGTTCCCCAACCGCACGACCGGCTTTCTGCGCGCAGTACGTGAAAATCAGATTACCGAATATCGCTACTTTGAACATACCTTGCTGGAGACAAGCGATCCTGCATTTGAACAGCTGTTTTTGGATTTTCAGCCGGACGGAGTCATCTCAGGCAATAATACCTTTACACTGGAATTGCTGGAACTGATGCGAAAATACGGACTTCGATGTCCCGAAGATGTCAAAATCATAACCTTTGACGACATTGACTGGATCTCTCACCTGCAATTGACCGCAATCCATCAACCGATCGACGCCTTTGTCGACGCACTTTACCCGATCATTTTTTACCAGGAACCTCCCAGACTTGAATGTATCAAATCCGTTCTCGTCCGCAGAAAATCCACTTCCGCCGTCTGAGAAAGATATATCGAAAATTTCTTGCGTCGCGCAAGAGCGTATTGGACTGTTCCCGCCAAACTCGTAAGAAGCGCAGCGACAAAACACAATATCGTGCAGCGCAGCTTCGTAAAATTCAGTTCATCGGCAGTAACGAAAAAAATCCGCGTACCCAACAAAGGTACACGGATTTTTTGGCTGCTCCCGGCAGGGCATGCGCCTTCGGCGCCAAGCTCCGCGGGCATGCGCGAAGCGCGCGAACAGCTCCCGCACAATGGGTTCGTACGCTTCATCGATTGCGAAGTGATGCTCACTGTCCTCAATATAGCCGAGCGGAACGATACCGTTGACTTTGCCTTTCAGCGCGTTCTCTTTCTGCCATGCTTCGTCTTTTCGGCAAATTCGGCATAGCCTTCCGGCATGCATTCAAGCGGAATACCCTCTGCTCCCTGAGAGATCGTCTCCTTGGCAGAGATGACGCGCTCGCCGTTTTTCTTTAAGATGCGCTTGTAATAGGCGCGGTCGATGTGCTGCCCGATGATCTTCATATCATTATACTTTTCATCCGGAAATCTTCCGCTATGAGAGGGGCTATTCCTTCCCTCCCTACCATGTTCTTGTGCAGTATGTGGATTTTTTTGACGTATCGCTCGACTATATTTCCGGCAGGACGGATGTACCTCAGGGCAAGCTCTATCAAAATCAGCCTAAAGTGACGATCGATAATGCCCAACTGTGCGACTTATAATAAATCACTTTCATAAATGTGCCAATATATTTTAGAATTATTTTTTCATTCATTTTTACGGTATTTTGTATGAGAAAAGGCTGCGGAAGATTTATCCGCAGCCTTTTCCGGAATGGCGGCCTGGAGGAACAGCGCCATCCGCTATTTATCCGGCAAGGCAGATCAGGGGGGAATCGCCCCGCCGCGGGGAAGGAAGTTACTCTTTGACCGCGCCCGCAGACCCGCCTTGAATGAGATACTTAGAAAGCGCAACGTACAAAACGATGATGGGAACAGCCACAAACATGGAGCCGGCGGCAAAGATGGAGAACTCGCTGTCGTCCAGCGAATTGAGTCCCACCGCCACCGTCCAGGAGGACTTGTCGATGAGAAGCATGCTCGGCAGCATGAAGTCCGCCCACGGCCACACAAAGGAGGTGAGCGCCGTGTAGACGATCATCGGTTTGGAGAGCGGGAGCGTGATCGACACAAATACCCGAAAATCGCTTGCGCCGTCCAACGTAGCGGCATCGTAGATGGTGCTCGGAATGGTATCGAAAAAACCCTTCTGTACGAGAAATCCCATCGTGGAACCGCTGCTGTACAAAAGAACGAGCCCCCAAAGATTGTTGATGAGGTGCAGTTGCGTCATGATGACGAACAGCGCCGTCATGTTCATGAAGTTGGGAAAAATGCCAAGAATGAGCGTCGCCTTCATCATTGCCTTGCGGCTCTTGAAGCGGTAGCGCGAAATAGTGTAGGCCACCGCGATGACCAGAAAGGTCGAGATAACGCAGCTTACCGCGGCGACGAACAGCGTGTTGCCGAACCAGCGCGGATAATCGTACTTTGTGATCTCCGTAAACAGGCGGCGGAAGGTATCAAAGCTGTACGCCTGCGGGAAAAAGCCGTCCAGCGTCAAAAGATCCCCTTCCGCGTTGAACGCAGACAGCACGAGCCAGACGCACGGAAAGGCAAAGATAAAGCTGACGAGCAACACAAGAAGATAGACAAGCGCCGTTTTCACCGCCTTTTCGGGACGGATATGTATTTTCTTCGTCATCGGTATGTATCCTCCTTTTTATAGGCGGGCGAGGTGACATATGCGATCAGCGAGAAGACCGCCATGAACGCGAACAGGATGAGGCTCAAAGCCGACCCCAGCGAATACAGTCTGTTTTCCACCGTGAGATTGTACATCCAGTTGATGAGAAGGTCGGAACTGTTCGCATTGAAGTATCCCGGCGCATACACCGTTTCGGGACGAAGGAAATAAAAGATACTGAAGTTGTTGAACTGATTGATAAACGTGCTGATGATAACGGGCGTCGTCGCGAACAGCACAAAAGGCAGCGTGAGATAGAGGAACTGCTGAAAACCGTTCGCGCCGTCCAGACGAGCCGCCTCGTACATCTCTTTGTTGACGTTGGAAAGGATGCCCGTCGCCAGAAACATGACGGACGGCACGCCGATCCATGCGCAGCAGAAAAAGCCCAGCAGCCGCAGCGACCATTTGGAGTCGTAGGAGATAATGGTGAAGCTCTCCGAGACCCAGCCCCAGTCCTTCAGGAGCCCGACAATGGGTCCGCTGTCACAGAACATGAAGTAAAAGCCGGTAAGTGTGATAAAGCTGGGAATGGCGTAGGCAAACATGGGAAACACGCGCCAGAAACGCTTAAATTTCAGGCAAGCAGAGTTGTACAGGAGCGCAAGTCCCAACCCGCCGAAATACACCAAAAATGTGGATCCGACCGCCCACAGGATATTCCACGCGAGGATCTTGCCCATCGTGCCGATGTACTCGCTCATCGTGAAGATGACGCGGAAGCTCTGAAACCCCGTCCAGCTGACGAGCTTGGGCGGAACGATCTCGCCGCCGTAGTTTGTAAACGCCACGAGCGCCGTGAACACGATGGGCATGATGTTGAAGATGCAGACGAACACAAGGGGCAGCGTGAGCGTGAGAAAGTAAAACTTTTTATTGAGCAGCGTCTGACAGCTCTCGAAAAAATTTCTGACGCGGTTGCCCTTTGCCATCTCACGCGCCGTATAGATCACGTCTTTGATATTCGCATAGTACGCGAGCGCAAACAGGAGCACGAGAAAGACCGTCGTGATCCCCCACGCCAACATGGAGATCGAATTGTCCCCCTCGATGCCCATAATGGGCACACCCTCCGTCGTGCCGAGCGTGAACAGCCCAATGATGTTGTCCACGCCCGCAAAGACAAGAAAGAAAATAAAGCCGACTTCCAGGAGCATAAGCAGCGCACCCTTGGTAAACTGGCGGCAGAACAGCTGCCCCAGCCCCATAAACACGCAGCTTAGCTTTACCTGATAGGGAACGCCCTGCCCTCTCGGTTTCTTTTTGACCGCATCCATCGCGCACCTCCTTACGAGATAACGCCGACCGCCATCGCGGAACGGATGTCCGTCACCAGTTTATCGAGCGCCCCTTTCAGCAACTCCGCCGTCGTATACACGGGCACGGCACGCGTCGTGTTATCCGTCGCCACATCGTTGAACAGGGAGGAGAGCGGATCCCAGATATACTGCGTATCGCGCGTGGAGGGCATCATATAGATGAGCCCTTCTGAAACGCGCCCACTAAGTATTTCGGAGACCCCGCCGAGTTCTTCGGCAAGATCGGTGCGGGCGGGAACGGCGCCGAGCGCTTCGCTCCGCCACCTGAGATTTTCATATTCGGAGACGAACTTCACAAAGGCAAGGCTCGCCTTCGGATACTTTGTATAGGAACTGATGCCGAAGGCATTGACGCCGCCCATCGTCGTCGGCGCGAACGTCTCCTCCTCGATATCGGTCAGTTCTTTGGTGATGTCCCCGTCCTTGGGAAGGCGCGGCGGCGCCACGATGACGAGATTTTCCTTTGCCGCCGCCTCCGCCTCTTCCTGCGCCATGCCTTCGCGCACATAGGTCGCGGTGAGATTTTCCTGAAAGGTCGTCAGCCAGTCGGGCGTACCGATCGTGCAGAACGCCGTGCCCGCGGAATTGGTGAGATAGGTCGCCACCTGCGTGGTCGCATTCTGCGAGATGCAGGTGGAACCGAGCGCGCCCGCAAGATCACGGAACAGATTGAGCCCCACCTCGGCGCCGTCGGCATTGAGTCCGATATCGTCATGCGTATCGCCGAACACATAGGCACCGAACGACAGAAGATACCCCGTATTAAAGTATTGATCGACGAGCGACATATACAGCCCGTATCTGTCGCCGTTCGATTCCTGCCTGACCTGACTGCTATAGGCGTACAGGTCGTTCATGGTCTCCACCATGTCGGGGATGCCGTTTTCGTTGTCGTCCCATTCGCTCTCCCAATTCTCGGGGAGCAAGTCTTTGCGGTAGGTGAGCACGGTGGACTGCTGCGCGACGGGCATGCCGTAATAGAGCTCGAGCCCGTACGTCTCCAGCTTGTATACGTCCATAACGGTCTGCGGGATCTCAGCGATCTCCAGCTGCTCCGTGGGCAGCGGCAGCACATGCCCGCCCTCGGCATAGCGCATGAGCATATCGTTCGCCTGATAGAGCACATCGGGACCGTACCCGTCCGGTCCGTTCTGCTCAAGATCGACATACTGATCCATGTTTGCATCGACCGCGTTGACGTTGTACTCGGCATACCGCTCGTTGAAGGCATCGAGCACCTCCTGCAGATGCCCCGTTTCGATCGCCATCTGATTGTCGAGCACGCGAATGGTGGCGTTCTGCTCGATCTCGCCGTCGAACTTCGCCATGAGTTCCTCATAGGTGAACGTACCTCCCCCCGTACGCTCCGTACAGGCGGCAAACACGCCCACGGAGAACGTCAGGACAAGCGCAATACAAATGATTTTCCCCTTTTTCATGCCGATTCCTCCTTATCGATCACAACATAGGAGCGCGCCCCGATCACATGATAACAGGCATGCGCAGCATATGTCAATACATCGTCCGTAAAATTGACGATCAACGAACACGTTTCACGCTCCATCACCAACAATTCGCCCTGTGTGTACAGGCGGACCGCCCCGCCGATTTTTCCGCGTCTGAGCAATGCGAGCGTGCGGACGGTCTCCTGCAAACTCTTATCCCAATGCGCCTCGTTCCAATCGAACGTACGGCGGGAATCGGGTTCATATTCCCCGATCATGCCGATCTCCGTGCCGTAGCAGACACAGGGCATTCCGGGGAAAAAGAACAGGACGGCAAGCGCACAGCGGAGCGCAGCCGTATTCTCTTTTGCAAGCGTCAGGAACCGCTCCGTATCGTGGCTGTCCAACAGATTGAGCATCATCTCATTGACCTGATCGGTATTGCGTATCAGAAGCTCATTGAGCCGATCGCAGAAGCTCTGTACCGAACGGGTGCCCTTGGCAAAGTAGTCGATGCAAGCCTTGGTAAACGAATAGTTCATGATGCCGTCGAATTCGTCCCCGCGCAGCCACGGGTTTGCGTCGTGCCAGCTCTCGCCGATAAGGATCGCCTGCGGATTTTCCCGCTTGACCGCCTTGCGGAAACGCCGCCAGAAGTCGTGCGAGACTTCGTCCGCCACATCCAGCCGCCAGCCGTCGACGCTGCATTCGCGCATCCAATACAGCGCGATATCCAACAAATATTCCTGCACATCGGGGTTGCTCGTGTTCCACTTGGGCATATAGCTGCACGCGGCAAAGCACTCGTAGTTGCAGTTCTGCGGATCGGGCTTGTCGCCGCGGATGATGAACCAATCGTGATATCGGGACGATCTGCCTCTTTTCAGGACGTCCTGAAACTGCGCACACAGCATACTGCAATGATTGAACACCGCATCCAGCACGACCTTCATGCCGCGTTCGTGCGCCCTTTGCACAAGCTCTTTCAGATCGGCGGCGGAGCCGAACATCTCATCTACCCGATAATAATCGACGGTATCGTACTTATGATTGCTCGGCGAGGAGAACACGGGCGTGAGATAGAGCGCGGTGATACCCAGATCGCTCAGATACCCGAGTTTTTCCGTCACGCCTTTGAGATCGCCGCCGTAAAAGCTCTTTGCGTCGGGGATCTCACCCCAACTTCTGTTGATATACGCTCTGTCTTTCTCCCGATCCCCGCAGCGAAACCGATCGATAAAGATCTGATAGAACACCGCGCGGTCGCACCAATCTACTTTGCGGTGTACGTCCGCTGCGTTGATATATGGATGCTGAAAAAAATTATAATAGCTTTTCTCATGGTCATAATCGACTGTGAGCCCCTCTTCCGAATAGTAATACGCCTCTTCCCCGCGCTTCAGATAAAATACATATCCGATGCGGGGATCGGGCACGGAGAGTGCCGCCGTATAATAATCGTACAGATCATCCGAATAGGATTTTTGCATCGGGCACGACTTTCTGTGCGTGAGCCAGTCGTACTTGACCGCATAGATGAGCGTTACGCTGTCGAGATCGCCCCGCGCCGCGCGGAGACGGATGCGCAGCTCGTGCTCGCCGTAGGCAAAAGAATATTGGGATTCGGGGATATGCAAAATAGCAGTTTTATTCATGAGCCTCCTCCCTG
>JAGHIT010000043.1 GCA_017887095.1 Clostridia bacterium
AACGGCAAAAAGCCGCTCCTTTCAAAGCTTACTTTCTCAGATCCAGCGCAGCGATGACCGCTCTGTAACGCTCGATGTCCTTGGCTTTGAGGTAGTCCAGAAGACCTCTGCGGCGGCCGACCATTTTCAAAAGTCCGCGGCGGGAGTGATTGTCGTGCTTGTGCTCCTTCAGGTGCTCGTTGAGGTGGTTGATGCGCTCTGTGAGGAGTGCGATCTGGACTTCGGGCGAACCGGTGTCCCCTTCATGAGCTGCGAACTTTGCGATGATCTCCTTCTTTTCCATTTGCGTTTATCCTCCTATGGAATATTTTGCCGCGTACGCCAGGGGGAACGTGGAGAGCGATCCTCGTCGCGTACGTCCTTATCATCTTACCACATTTGCCGCCCGCTTGTCAAAAGAAAATGCCCCCTTCGCACGGATTTTTTATACGGCGGAACAAATTTACTTGTCGTTCAGACAAAGAGCAGCGTCAGATACCCCACGCCGATGAGCACGGCGAGAAAGCCGAAGTTGTACAGCAGAAATTTGACGAGATATTTTCCCGTCTGCCCCGGATTGAAGCGGCGGAACGTATTCAGTGTAATGAGACTTGCGAGCGAGGCGATGGGCGTTCCCAGTCCGCCCGCGTTGACCGCGATGAGCAGCGCGGGATAATTCTGCGTAAATTTGGAGAGAAGCACCGCCGATGGCACATTGGAGATGAACTGACAGGAAAGCGTGCCGACCGCGAGCGGATCCAGCTCGACGAGCGCGCCCAACCCCTCGGAAACGGCAGGGATGCGCGCGAGGTTGCCGGAGAAGATAAAGAAGGCGCAAAAGGTCAGAAGCAGGGCATAGTCCACGCGCAGCAGAGCGCGGAAATCGAGAATGAGCAGCCCGACGGCGACCGCGAGCAGTCCCCAATAATAAGGAAAGACGCGGAAGACGATGCAGAGGGAGAGCGCAAACAGCGCGGCATAGACGCATACGCGCCACATGGGCGGACGCGCATGTGCTTTAAACTGCACAGAGGCGGGCTCGGGCTTGACAAACATGCAGATGACGAAGATCATGACGAATGCCGCGGCAAAGGGCAGCGCCATGATCGAGAAAAACTCGCCCGTCGGAATGGAATAATAGGAATAGAGGTAGAGGTTCTGCGGATTGCCGAAGGGCGTGAGCATGCCGCCGAGGTTGGCGGCGATGTCCTGCATGATGAACACGAACGCCGTCAGCTTTTTGTTGCCGCACGACTCCAGCACGAAGTACCCGAGCGGCAGAAAAGTGACGAGCGCCATATCATTCGCCATGATCATCGAGCCGAAAAAGGTGACGAACACGAGCGCCAACGTGATGTTGCGCATGTTTTTGAAGCGGCGCACGATGACGTCCGCCAGCCAGACGAAAAAGCGGATATTTTTGAACGCCGCCACGACGGCGAGCGTGCAAAAAAGACATGCCAGCGTGCTCCAGTCGAAATAGTCCGCATACGCCTCGTCAAAGGGAACGAAGATGCAGGTGATCCCCGCCGCGACCAGCGCCACCAGCAGCACGACGTTGCTCTTGATAAAGCGCGCCGCCATGCTCAGGAGGGAGTGATGATGAATCTGACCGTGGACTGCGGCGCTCTCCGCCGCGCCCGCCTGCCCGCGCTCCGTCTCGCCCTGCTTTTCTGCCTGTGTGTCCTGCGGCTGCGTCTCTTCTTCGCCGCCGGCGTGTTCCTCGCGCATATATCTTCCTCTCCGATCGTTTTTCCGGCGGAAAGCATAGCACAAACGTGCATGAAATGCAAGCAAAAGTGCGCTGTCCTTCCCATATTTTTTGCAGCAAAACGGCGCGCCCCGCCGCAGAAAAATCATGCGGCGGGCGCGCCTGAGACGAGCACTTTATTTTCCGAGGAACAAAGCTTCCCGTTCTGCAATCAGGCGATCTACCTTGTTGAGATAGGTCGGGATGTCCTTGGGACTGCCGTGGCGCTCGATGCGCGCCCCGCCCGAAAAGAGCTTCTTGGAGACGGCGTTCGCGCCCACGGCGAGGTTGTCCGCGATCTCCTCCATGACGTCCACGTTGTACACGCACGCATGCCCCGGCTTTGTCCAGCCGACGTTTTCGTGCGCGCCCGCCATGTACTTCTGGCGGTATAAATAGTAAGGTTCATATCCGGCTTTCGTGAGCGCCGCGCGGGAATAGGCAATCATGCGGGAGAGGTCGCCCTCCTCAAGGCGCGCCGTCTCCTCCTTGAGCCGCGCCCCCTTCTTGAGGCAGAGCGTGTGCACGGTGATATTCTCGGGCGCAAGCGCGATCGCGGTATCCACGCTGTGGCAGAACTCCTCAAAGCTCTCCCCCGTCAGCCCCGCGATGAGGTCGCAGTTGATCGCAAACCCGTAGGGCCTTGCAAGCCCGAACGCCGCGACGACGTCCGCCGCCGTGTGCTTCCTGCCGATGCGCGCGAGCGTCGCGTCCGAAAAGCTCTGCGCGTTGATACAGATGCGCGTCACGCCGTAGCGCTTGCAGACCTCCAGCTTCTCTGCGGTAAACACGTCGGGACGCCCCGCCTCCACCGTATATTCGCAGCCGTTTTGGCGCAGCGGCGCGATCGCCGCAAGCACCCGCCCGAGCTCCTCCGCCTCCAGAACGAAGGGCGTGCCGCCGCCGATATAGACGGAGCGCAGATTCCCGATGAGGGGCGCGCAGGCGGCGAGCTCTTTTTCCAGCGCAGCCAAATAATCCGGAAGGTACTTGCGCGTCGCCGCAATGGGTGCGGTGATGAAGGAGCAGTACTCGCACTTGGTCGGACAAAAGGGCAGGGAGACGAACAGATCGCAGCCTGCGTCCCCTCTCTCGTAAATGCCCTTCTGCCCATCGATGACGCGTGCAACGAGCGAAGTATTCTCAGGCGAGACGCGCATCCGCTCAAAGAGCGGCGCAAAGGGACGCCCCGCCTCCAGCTCCGCATAGGCAAGACGGGTGGGACGGATGCCCGTCAGCGCGCCCCAGGGAAGCGTGACGCCCGTCACCGCAGAGAGCGCATCGTAGAGAGCAAGCTTTGCATACCTTTTTACAAGGCTCTTGTAGTGCAGTTCGTCCGCCCAGGACGCTTCGTCCCGCGCGGAGAACGCCCGCCCGTCCACCGTGACGGTGTTTGTAAACGCGCCGTCCTCATAGGCGACCGCGTGCAAAATTTGCATGTCCTCGGCGCCCGCAAACAGGCGCACGACGTCCATGAGCTCGGGATGCAAAAAGTCAAGATTGGTCGTCAGCATCGCACATACCCGTTGTTGCGGCGCTCATAATCGAGCGTCGTGTCCTCGCCGTGCCCCGGGCAGACGGTATAGTCGCCCTCTAAGGCGTACAGCTTTTTGACGCTCGCAACGAGCCGCGCGCCGCTGCCCGTGGGCAGATCGCTCCTGCCGACATCGCCCGCAAAGAGCGTATCGCCCGTGTAGAGCTTATCGCCGATGAGATAGCTCGCCCCGCCCGCCGTGTGCCCGGGCGTCGCGATGACGCGGATCTTCAAGCCCGCAAGTTCGATCTCCTGCCCGTCGCGCAGGGTAAAGTCGACCGTAAAGCGCGGAAACGTGCCCGGCGCATACACGCCGAAGGCGACGGCGAGATTGTCCGCGCCAAGCGCGAGCGCTTCCTCGCCCGCAAGGCATCCCACCTTTGCGCCCGCCGCCTGCAATGCGGCAACGCCGCCCGTGTGGTCGAAGTGCCCGTGCGTCAGAAGGATGTGCGTCACCGTCAGCCCGCGCGCCCTTGCAAGATCTGCGACGCGGGGCTGCGCAGGGTCAATGGCAACGGCGGACTTGCCGTCCGCCGTGACGAGATAGGAGTTTGCGGCAAATCCGACAGGATAAATCTTATAGCTCTGCATAATTCCTCAGTTGGTGAGACGATGCACGTTCAAAATCTTGGGACGGGAAGAGATACGCGAGATCAGTTCTTCGGCATCCTGACGGCTGGGAAGTCCGACCGTGACATCTACAATGGCGTAGTTGCTCTTGTCATATCTTCCGTTGATGGAGGTAATGGAAAGTTTCATATCGGCAACCGCTCCCGAAATGGCCGCAAGCGCGGCGCCCTGTTCTTCTGCGGTGACCACGATGGCAACCTTAAAATTGACCGAGCCTGCCCCTGCCTGTTCCACCCATGCCGCAGGCTGTAATCTTCCCGGATCGACATTGCGCATGTTGGGACAATCCTTTCTGTGGACAACCACACCCCTTCCGTGCGTAACAAATCCGACGATCTCATCCCCGGGCACCGGAGAACAACAGCCCGCAAAAGACACGAGCAACCCCGTTTCGCCGTTGATGCTCACGCTGCCGTGCTCATTTTTACTGCGGAAAGGACGCGGCACGATGGGCGCGGGCGCCTCCTTGCGGAAGTAATCAAGCAACTTGAAAAAGACCTGATTGACGGTCACCCCGCCGTAGCCGATGGCAGAATACATTTCGTCCGGCGTATCGAAGGAAAGTTTTTCCGAGACCTTCTTGAAACTTTCGGGCGTGACAAGTTCCGAAAGCGACATCCCCCTGCGCTTTGCCGCCTCCTCCATCATAGACTTGCCGAGGCGAATATTATCTTCCTTCATTTCCTTCTTATAGAAGGATTTGATTTTTGCGCGCGCCGACGAGGACTTGATGAACTTCAGCCAGTCGCGCGAAGGTCCCTTACTGTTTGGCGAGGTAATGATCTCGACGACATCCCCCAATTCCAGTTCGGTGTTCAGCGGAACAATTTTCCCGTTGACACGCGCCCCCGTGCAGCGATTGCCCACTTCCGAGTGAATGGCGTACGCAAAATCAACAGGCGTCGCACCCTTCGGAAGGGAAACGACCTTACTCTTGGGCGTAAAAACGAGAAGTTCGGTGCTGTAAAGCTCCCCCTTGACGGTATCCATGAACTCTTTGGAGTCCTTAAGTCCGCCCTGCAGCTCCATGACCTCTCTGACCCATGCAATGCGCGCATCCAACGACGTCTCTTCGTCGCGGTGTTCCTTGTATTTCCAGTGCGCGGCGATACCGTATTCCGCCGTACGGTGCATCTCCTCGGTGCGGATCTGGATCTCGAAGGGCTGACCGAAATTGGTGACGACCGTCGTATGAAGCGACTGATAAAAATTGGGCTTGGGCGTTGCGATATAGTCCTTGATCCTGCCCGGAACAGGCTTCCACTTCTTGTGGATCTTGCCGAACACCTCGTAACACTCGTCCACCGTGCCGACGATGACGCGCACGGCGGTCAGATCATAGATCTGCTCGAGCGTCTTATGCTTCTCCTTCATCTTTTTGTAGATGGAATAGAAATGCTTGGGCCGTCCGAACACCTCGCCGTGAATGTTGCTCTCTTTCAGAATGCCGTTGATCTCCTCAACGACGTAATCAACGAAACGGTTGCGCTCCTCCAATTTCTGATGAATATTCTCGACGAGGTACTCAAACGCCGCGGGATCGAGATATTTCAAACAAAGGTCTTCCAGCTCGCATTTGATCTGCGAAATACCCAGCCTGCCCGCAATCGGCGCATAGATGTCCAGCGTCTCGCGCGCCATTTTCTGCTGACGCTCCTTTGAGAGAAAATTGAGCGAACGCATGTTGTGCAGGCGGTCGGCAAGTTTGATGATGATGACGCGGATATCCTTCGCCATCGCAATGAAGATCTTGCGGAAGTTCTCCGCCTCCTCCTCTTCCTGCGACTTGAACACGATCTTGTCCAGCTTTGTGACGCCCGCGACCAGAGTCAGAACGCTCTCGCCGAAATTTTCACGCACCGTATCCTCGGTGGCAGAAGTATCTTCGATAACGTCATGCAAGAGCGCCGCGGCAATAGTCTCGGCATCCAGTCCAAGATCGACCAGGATCTCCGCAACGGCGCACGGATGAATGAAATACGGTTCTCCCGACGCGCGTTTCTGGTTCATATGCGCCTCGCGCGCGAAATCATAGGCGCGCAGGAGCATGTCCCTGTCATCGCCCGTGTAATACTCGTAGATTTTCATGAGGACGGATTCCATACCGACGACCTCCTTTCATGTATGATCCCGCTTCTTATCATAAACAAGAGAACAATCTTTCAAACGCCCTCTTGCAGCCTGACGACTGCCCGGTAGAGCTCAGACGCCGCAAGCTCGGTGTGCTTGCCGCGGAACATCCTGAGCCGCCCCCCTTCCAGCGACAAAAGCCCCAGTTCTTCGAACACGGCGAGCGCGAAGATGAACGTCTCCGCATCCAGCCCGAGGCTGCCGCAGTTCTTTGCCGCTTCGGCATAACTGCCGCCCGTGACTTCCGGTAAACGGCTTCTGAGAAGCGCAAACACGGACAAAAGTTCCGATCGATCCGTCGGCAAACGTAAAAGCTGCTCATATCCGCAAATCCCGCCGTTGACATGCACTTCGGCGCGCCCCGTCTCCAGCGCGTTTGCGGGCGGCGTATCGAGAAACACGACATCGCGGTACCCGCTCACATCGCAGCCGAAATCGGGCGCGTACAGCACGACGTTTTCCGCATTTCCCGAAGACAGACGGAAGACATCCGCCGGCACCCCCGAAAGGGAAGGAAACGCCGCAAGCGTCTCTATCCTGCTGCATACGGCACAAAGCCCGTACGCACATTCCGCTCGTTTTTGCGCGATCAGCGCATCCATAGCCGCGGTATCCGTATCTGCATCGATCTTTTTGCCGCACACCGAACGCAGAAGATTTTCAAACGCTTCCGGACCGGCCTCCCCGCCGCCCGAGGGCAACACTGCGCGCACAAACCCTTTCAGATATTCTTTTCCGCGAAACAATGAAAGATTATACTCGTACACGAGCGTTTTTCTGAGAGAACTGCGCAGAAATTTAAGATCCTTCGCGCCGCCGAAATACATAAAGTCCAATCCTCCGACATTGAGCGCGAGATGCGGCGAAAGCGGTTTCACGGGATGCACGTCCAGATTCTGCGCTTCTACCGTAAAGAGCGGACGACGGTTCCCCATGCCAAACGGTTCCAACAACGCCAATTCATGCGCAACGCGGGCATGATCCTCTCCCTCACCCGCAACATACAGTTTGGAGACAAATTCTTCGCGTGAATAACGGCTTCCGATATACGCATCCAGAGCCTCTTTGAGCGCTTCGAACCGATCGGCGCGGACATTGACGCCCGCCGCCTGCGAATGCCCTCCAAACTCCTCAATGTACTCGGAACAAGCCTTGAGCGCCTCAAAAATATTGATACCGTCGATACTTCTCGCGCTGCCGCGGAGCATATCGCCGCGCTTAACGAAGAGCAGCGCAGGACGGGAAAATTCCTCAGCAATGCGCGCCGCCACAATCCCCACAAAGCCGGCATTCCAATGCTCGGCAGCGAGCATGACAACGTTGCCGTACGCGCCTTCCTCCCGGATTTTTGCAACTGCCTGCGCGTAAAGTTCATCGCATGCCCGCTGCCGCTCGGCATTATAGAGATTGAGTTTTTCAGCAAGAACGGCAATGACATCTTCATTGTCCGTTGTAAAAAGTTCCAGAGCCGCATGCGCGTCTCCCATTCTGCCCGCCGCATTGATGCGCGGCGCAACGGCGAACGCCAGCGTCTGCGCGCTCACCTCCGTCGTCTTGCCCATGAGCGCCGTAAAGGCGGGGCGAGGCGCACGTTCGATACGCTTTAAGCCCTCCGCGACGATATCGCGGTTCTCGTCCACGAGCGGTACGCTGTCGGCTACGGTAGAGAGCGCCGCAAAATCGACAAGCGCGAGCGCCTCGTCTCCGATGAGCGCCGTAGCAAGTTTGAACGCCACGCCCGCGCCGCAGAGATTGTCGTACGGATAGTCATCCGCAAACTTAGGATTGATCGTGATGCACTCAGGGAGCACGTCGGGCAGTTCGTGGTGATCGGTCACGATAACGTACGCCCCCTGCTCCTGCGCATATCGGACTTCCGCGGCATTGGAAATGCCGCAGTCGACGGTGACAATGAGATCGGGCATAAACTCATCGAAGATTGTGTCCAGCGCCGCGATGCTCATGCCGTACCCTTCGGTACGTTCGGGGACATAGAGATAGGGTTCGATCCCGAACTTTTTCAGCGCGCGCGAAAGTACGGCGAGGGCCCCGATGCCGTCGGCGTCATAGTCACCGAACAGCGCCACGCGCCAGCCCTCATCCCTTGCCTGCGTCAAAAGCGCCGCCGCCTCCTTCATGCCCTTCATCAGAAAGGGCGAGAGGAAATGGCGCGCAGAAGGATCGAGGAAGGCGCGCATCTTCGCCTCCGTCGTCATGCCCCGCGCATACAGAATGCGCGCCACTGTCTCCGTCAGCCGAAGCGAAGAGGCACAGGCGCGGACCGTCTCCAGTTCCGCGGGACTCAATTGAAATTCGCGCACAAGTTTTTTCATAGTGATCTTAATTCAGAAATACCGAAAACGGCGGGATAATCCCGCCGCTCTGACTACATTGTTACGTCACGATCAGTTGTCGCTCTCTGCCTTGACGGACTTTTTCTTGCCCGTATAACGCGTACGCTTTGCTTTGAGACGATCGAACGCCCCTTTGACTTTCCCGTGCAGGGCGGGAGCCAACAGCATGGAAAAATACAACGGAACCAAAACGCATAATAGCGCCTCGGCAAAAATAAGCATAGCGCCCGTCGTAAAAGTACAAGCCGTACAGACAATCAGCAGAACCGCCATGACAAGAGCTGCAATCAATACGGTCTTATCGGTAGCCCGGCAAGCTCTGTCCACCGCTTCCTCTGCGGAAAGCGCGCTGTTTGCGGGATCCTTCGCACTGTCGCGCAGTTTCATACAGCGGATGAGCCAGAACGCCACGGAGACAACCGCCGCGATTGCCGCATACAGCATAGGGGCAAACGCATAAACCGGAATGCGCGCAATGGCGAGGATCGCAAGAACAAGGAACGCGTCGTTCACACAGGCAATAAGTCCTGTGAGCGCACTGCCGACACCGAACCGGATGGCAACGTAAATGAGCGCAACGATAACCGCCACAACGATCCCGACCGCTCCGCGCCAGATCGCTTCATTCATGGGCTGAAGGCTGACGCCGGCATAGGAAACATAGGTCTCGGCAGGCATTGCAAACGTCTCGTCTCCGTCGATGGCACTTTCCAGCGCACTCTTTGCCGAAGCAAGCGCCGCATCATCCGTCTCCGCTGAAAACGTATAACGCAAGAGAAAATCATTGCCCGTTTCGCTGAACGCAGTTCCCGTCAGAGATACCGGAGCGGACTGTCCGCTCAACGTCACCTTATCCGTATAAGAAACCTGCGCGGAAGCAAAGGCTTCTTCGCAATGCGCTTCGAGCGCGGCCTTACTCTCTTCATTTAAATCGACAACGACGTTGTAGTATACGTCAAACGTCTTATATTCAGGCCGATCGAGCGAAGTATTGAACCCGAGAACCGCCATCAGAACGATGCCGGCGATGATGAGGACGGCAGACACCGCCGCCCAGATGGGAAGCAGCTTTTTCTTACTCATCTTCCACTTCCTCCCGTTTGAAGTTACAGAACGCACCCTGGCGCTTGGTCGTGCCCATCATTACCGCCCAGCCGAAACGGTTGACAAGGAGCGAACCGATGCCCGAGAATACAACGGCAAGACCGAGAACAAATGCAGCGACCTGCAACGCTTCGATTGCGATCGCAGACACAAGGAAAGCGATCACGGCAAGGACGATATGCAAATCGAAAAGTTTCCAGAAACACTTCCTGTAGCCCGTTTTAACCGAGGATGCCATCGTTTTGCCGAGCGCATATTCTTTTCTCGCCGCCTCAAACGTAACGATGTTGCTCGCGCAGAGCAACACGCCTGCGAGAAGAAACGCAAGGAAAGATTCTACGCTCAGATACACGAAGTCGATCGCCCAACCGCACAGGATCATCGCAAAAGTGAAGAGCAGGAATGTGTACAAATGCACAAATCCGAGCCGACGGTAGCGAATAAAGAAGAACGCCATCATCGCAACAAACAGCACGCCGAACGCGATATAGAGCATGATAACCGTCTCTCCGCCGTAAAGCGCCTCATGGAAGAAGGCATCCCCCACCGTAAAGCTGAGGCTGTCCGAGGAGGCGTCGAGCGCCGTATCGAAGAGCGTTGCCGTGACTGCCGCAGTCTCGGCCGTATAGCTGCCCGTAACATAGATGGAACTTTCGGTCATCTGTTCCGCGACCGACAGATTCATGATGAGAGAATCACCGATGTAGAAATACAGTGTGACCGCAGTCTCAGCCGCACCGGCAGTCGCCGTATTCATGGCGGCCTGTCCCGCTTCCGTGAAATGGAATTCCACGAACGACGTTCCCGCCGTCGTCCCGGACGTGACGTTCGTCACATAATCCGCGATCGTTTCGTCTGAACGGATCCCGAACAGGTCGGTCGCCTCTTCCTCCGAAGCTCCCGTACGAATGCTCATTTCACCCATATAGCTGAAACGGTTGATGGCAACATATTCTGAATCCATCATCGCGGGCAGGAACACGCGCACAGTATAGTTGTCCGCGATCTCCACACGGGCGCCGTCCTCTCTTAAACGGGAATAGCGCTCCATGATGGTGTCGACGGCTTCCGAAAAATCTTCCGCAAACGACGCATCGACCACGCCGTTTTCATCGCACGCCTTCCCGATCTCAAGGTAGATTGCCCCGCTCGCATCGGGATACCGTACATACTGCGCGGCATACTCCGCAGCGTCCTCTTCGGACGTCTCACGCAGCCCTGCGAGGTTATCCTCATATTCTTTTGCCGAGATAACGCCATCGGGATAGTATACCGCGGAATAACCGCCGCCGATATACGCGCCCGCATCGGCATTTGCGCCGTATGCAAGCCCCAGATCCGCATCCTTCTCCATCATCCTCATGACGGAGCTGAACGTCTGCATATTATCCGGCCCGTACGAAAACGAGACGGTGCAGATAAAGCACAAAACGGCGATCACAAGCGTATATACGATCAGCAGGATCACCGATTTAGTCTTGCCCATTGCCTCCTCCTATGATACTCCAACGGGGATTGCCCCTTACTTAGCCTGCAGGCGCAAAATGCTGCCGCATTTTTCCCGCAGGCTATACCATTTGCAAATTTTCGCTCCTATCATTATATAGAAAAAGCGCGCACCCGTCAAGCCGAAACGCGCCGCTTTTCTTATTTTTTGTCTAATTTTCGCGCGACTTACGCTCAGCATGAACGTGCATCGCGCACTCGATGCGTTTTTTCATCATGACACAGGTGAGTTCGTAAGGCTTATTGATATCGCCGTTATAGTGATAGTTGTTGGCGTTACATCCGCCCGAACAGATAAATTTGGCAAAGCAATTGCCGCATTTTTCGCGTGTAAAAAGACAGGACGTCGCAAACAAATCCCGGATATCGGCATTCAGGCTTCCTTCAAAGACATTTCCCATCTTCCATTTCGCGTCCCCGGCAAACTGGTGGCAGGGATAGATGTCTCCGTTCGGAACGACGGAAAAATATTCGTTCCCCGCGCCGCATGCCGATACGCGCTTCTGCAAGCAGGGACCTCCTTCGAGGTCGATATGAAAATGGAAAAACGAGAATCCCTTCCCCTCCGCTTCGCGGCGGATATATTCGTCGCACAGCTTCTCATACTCCTGCTCAATGACCGGAAGATGCTCCTCTCTGATCTGCAGTTCCGGAATGTCTGTGACGACAGGCTCCACCGAGAGCGAGGAAAATCCCTGATCGGCGAGAAAGAGCACGTCCTTGGAAAAATCAAGATTTTTCGCCGTGAAGGTCCCGCGCACATAGTAATGCTTGTCGCCTCGGATGCGCACAAACTTTTTGATCTTGTCGATGACCGCGTCAAAGCTGCCCTTGCCGTTCACCGTTTTGCGCACGGCATCGTGCACTTCCTTTCTGCCGTCGAGCGAGAGAACGACGTTCTCCATCTCCGCGTTAAGGAATTCGATCGCGTCGTCGTCGAGGAGCAGACCGTTTGTGGTCGTCGTGAACAGAAAACGTTTGCCGCGCTTTGCCGCCTCTCCCTTGGCATACGCCACGGTCGCTTTGACGACGTCAAGATTCATGAGCGGTTCACCGCCGAAGAAATCCACTTCGAGGACCTTCCGCGCGCCGCTGTTCCCGATCAAGAAATCGATCGCCTTTTTGGCGGTCTCCAGGCTCATCATCTCGCGCGCGGCGTGATAAGCGCCTTCGTCCGCAAAGCAATACTTGCAGCGAAGATTGCAGTCATGACAGATATGAAGACAGAGCGCCTTGACCTCGTGCGACTTGACGGGCGCGGCGGGCACCTCCTCTTTGTAGAGGAGCCCCGCATCCTTCAAGCCCTCGATGTCGGCAAGGGCGGCTTTGAGTTCTTCGTCGGTCCATTCGACAGGCTCGCCCGCAATGTGGCGCGCAGTCTTTTCGTCGCACTCGTGGAGCGCGCCGCTGCCCGTATCATAAAGATAGTGATGTCCGTGATAATGAAAAACGTGTACCATAAAAAAGCAAAATAACGCAAAACAAGGAGCAGCGCCTGGGCGTTGCTCCCCGCTTTGCACTCAAATTCAGATCTTTTCGATCTTCTCCTCTCTCGTGACGCGCTCGCAGGACTGGTTGCCTACGGTGCAACTCGTCTTGCATGCGGACTGGCAGGTGCTTCTGCATTCGCCGCAACCCGTGACCTTCTTTTCCTGAGGTTTTGCGATCGTACGAATCATAGCCGTATTTCTCCTCTTGCTGTTTTTTCTTATTATACAACGAGAATTGAATTTTTGCAAGTAATTTTTTATATTCACGAAATTCTTTTCGAACCGACGAAAAGAATTTCCGTGAGGTTGAGGGAAACCCAACAGTCGCCTTTGGCTTTGTGTTCGGTTTCCCTCTGCGCGAGCAGTCGCAACAAAATAGCGCCCGCGCATTCACTTTTCCGCAAAAGCCAAAGGGTTGGCAAATTGAGTACCGCTGCGGAAAGGCGCGACTTCCCTTGCGGCATAATTATAGCAAAAGGCAGACTTGCCTCCCTTGAAACCATAATAGAGAAGAAACGAGAACTACTCGCAAAAATATTTTCAAAGAAAAGATTTTTGCAAAAAAAGCGGCAGGCATTCAGAGATTTGGCTTTGCCGAATCCTTGCATCATGCGCCTTGCAGTGACGAGATTCACGAAATTCTTTTCAAACTGACGAAAAGAATTTCCGTGAGATTTATTCCCGGCGCAGTTTTACGCCGACCAGCGCGCCGAGCGCACCCAGAACAGCGCAGACAATGAGTTCGACAAGAAAGAGTGCATTGACGCGAAAGCCGCCGCCGATCGCAGCAAACAGCAGCATGGCAAAGACCGCCGCGAGCGTCCCCGCCGCCATTCCCTTGAAGAGCGCGCGCTCGCCGTGCAAAAACACGGCGGACATCAAAAAGGCCCCCACACACCTGATTACCCAATTGACAGCAACAACCGCGCCGTCCGGCGGAACATACGCTCTGACAAAGACGGCGGCAAGCGCCGTGGCAACGAGATAAAACAATGTAATCAGCAGCGCGGCAACAAGTACGTCTCTGCCCGCGCGCAGCCATTTTTCCCGCATAAAAAGCCCCCCGCGACCGTGATACTTTACGGTATGCGGGGGGCATCTGCATTATTCCTTGTTTTCGTTCTCTTCTTCCGCCTTGTCGGGCTGTGCGGCGGACGCTTCTTCGGACGGCCGCTTCTCGAAAGAGGACGTTCCGGACTTCTTGCCCTTGGCTGCAGCCTTTGCTTCCTTCTCCGCTTTGCGCTTCGCCTCCGCTTCCTCGCGCGCGATCTGCGTGGGACCCTTAGCGTCTGTCTGTGCGATAAGTTCCTTATCCATTTTTACATAAGACTTGCCGGAATTCTCGCTGCCCGTTTCGATGATAACGGTATTATCGTCACAGACTTCCACAACGATACCGCAGATCCCTCCCGCAGTTTTTACCTTGTGTCCGGGACGAATAGCCTCGAGCTGTTCCACATATTCCTGCTGGCGTGATTTGTTCTTCCTGCCTGAAAGCAACATGAAAGCAATGATCGCGACGACAACGACAGCGATCGCAATGAGTCCAAAGACCGACGAAGTATTATTCGTGGCGCCGCCCGATTCCAGAAGAGATAAAATCATTTTTCATACTCCTTTATTTTTGCCAAGAACTGACAATTCTCATTTATCATACCTTGTTTTTTGCTTTTTTGCAAGCGATTTGCCGTCATTTTTGCCCTTTCACCCAGTTTTCATTCCCAAACGGCGCCAAATCTTCTCACGCTTTGGAGCATGTTTCCTGCAAACGATAAAATTCTTTGACGAAATCGCGCACATATCCGCCGAGGATGCTCTCCCTGAGTCCGCGCATGAGCTTGTGCAGGTAGGCGATATTATGGAGAGACAAAAGCATGCCGCCCATCATCTCCCCAACGTTGACGACGTGGCGCAGATACGCCTTGGTGTAGTTGCGGCAGCAGTAGCAGTCGCAGTCGGGATCGAGCGGCGTGAAATCCTCTTTGTACTTCCCGTTGCGCACGACCACCTTCCCGCGCGAAGTGAGCGCCGTGCCGTTGCGCGCGACGCGGGTCGCCAAAACGCAGTCGAACATGTCGATGCCGCGCAGGACGCCCTCGACGAGGCAGTCGGGCGAGCCGACACCCATGAGATAGCGCGGGACGTCGGCAGGGAGCAGGGGCTGCAGCTCGTCCATGATCTCATACATTAAGGGCTTTGGCTCTCCGACGGACAGCCCGCCGATCGCAATGCCGTGCTTGACAAAGGGACGGCAGCGTTCCAGGCTCTCGCGGCGCAGATCCTTATAGAAGTTGCCCTGCACAATGGGAAAGAGCGCCTGATGTTCGTTGTCGTGCGCCAGGTAGCAGCGCTCCAGCCAGCGCCCCGTGCGCTCCATGGCGAGCCGAGCCTGCGCGTGGTCGTAACCATACTCCGAGCACTGATCAAACGCCATAATGACATCCGAACCGAGATTGTGCTGGATCTTCATGGCAAGTTCAGGCGTGAAGGTGTGACGGCTGCCGTCCACATGAGAGGAAAACGTCACGCCGTCGTCCGTTATTTTATTGAGCGAGGCGAGCGAAAAGACCTGAAATCCGCCGCTGTCCGTAAGGATGGGCCGATCCCAGTTCATGAACTTGTGCAGTCCACCCGCCCGTGCGATGAGCTCGTCACCCGGGCGCATATATAAATGGTAAGTATTGGAGAGGATGATCTGTGACCCGATCTCCTTGAGATCCCTTGGCAGCATGCCCTTGACCGTCGCCTGCGTGCCGACGGGCATGTAGACGGGCGTCTCGATATCGCCGTGCGGGGTATGAAAGACCCCCGCACGCGCCCCCGTCTCGGGGTCGACTTTCTGAAGTTCAAAGGAAAAATATTGATTATTCATAAAAAAAGTTCCTTTCGCGCCAATCTTTTTGCAAAGGCAAAAATCTTGGTGCGATCTGAGGGCTTAGGCGCAATTCCTGCTGACGCACAATAAAAATCAAGGATATATTGCCCGAAAACTTTTTGCCGATGAAAGGCAACGGGAAGATTTAACGCAAGCGCGACAAAGAGACGCGCCGCTTATACGATCAGCATGTCTCATTCTAAAAACGAGCAAGCGCAGGAGAGCGCGCAAACGACGAAGGGAGCGTACCAAAACGTACGTGACCGAGGAGTGCGTAAGCTCGACGAACGATTGCGAAGTTTAGAGGATGAGACAAGCGTCGCCGAAGGAGAAGAAGCGGTACCTCTCCTCCACCGCCACCCGATAGACCTC
>JAGHIT010000044.1 GCA_017887095.1 Clostridia bacterium
ACGCAAAGCGCAACGATGCGGGCAGGTACGACGTATACCTCAACGGCGGCAGGGTGAACACCGGGCTGGACGCGATCGATTGGATCGTCAAAGCGGTGGAGCTGGGTGCGGGCGAAGTGCTGCTCACCAGTATGGACCGCGACGGCACCAAGGCAGGCTATGATATCGAACTCACCCGTCAGGCGGCGGAGGCAGTCAATGTTCCCGTCATTGCCTCGGGCGGGGCAGGCAAGATGGGGGACTTTTATGACGTCCTCACGGAGGGGAAAGCGGATGCGGCGTTGGCGGCTTCGCTCTTTCACTTCGGCATCATCAACATGCGGGATTTGAAACATTACCTTGCAGAGCGCGGAGTTTCCGTGCGTGCGGAGGGGATTTAAGGAGGATATACAAATGCAACTGGATATGTCAACGGTAAAGTTTTCCGGTCACGGACTGATCTGTGCGATCGCGCAGGATCATGCGACGGGCGAGGTGCTGATGCAGGCGTACATGAACGAGGAAGCGCTGCAAAAGACGCTTGAAACGGGCTATGCGCATTATTACAGCCGCTCGAGAAAGTCTCTCTGGAAGAAGGGGGAAACGAGCGGGCATGTGCAGAAAGTCGTCTCCGCGACCTTCGACTGCGACAGGGACTGCATTCTTCTGGGGATCGAGCAGACGGGCGCAGCATGCCATACAGGGGAGCGCAGCTGTTTCCACGATCCGGTCATCGAAACGAAGAGGGGCGGGCTGACTTTCCTCGGGGAACTGGAACGAGTCGTGGAAGATCGGAAGGCAAACCCTGTTGAAGGTTCGTATACGGCATATCTTTTCGGACGCGGCATCGATAAGATTGCTCAGAAGATGGGGGAAGAGGCGGTGGAAGTCGTTATTGCCTCCAAGAACGAAGATAAGGATGAACTGGTGCGCGAGATCGCCGATCTTACCTATCACCTCATGGTTCTCATGGAGAGTAAAGGGGTGACGCTGGAGGACGTTTGCACCGAGCTCAAGCGCAGACACAAATAAACGGGCAGGAGAAACAAAGGACTATGGCAGAGGAAACAGCCGGGGCGCAGCACGTCCTGCGTCCCGCGCTCAAGGTGGTGGACGCGACCCTTCGCGACGGAGGGCTGGTCAATGATTTCCGCTTTTCAGACGATTTCGTACATGCGCTCTATGCGGCAGATCTTGCCGCAGGCGTGGACTATATGGAGGTCGGCTATAAAGCGGACAGGGATATCTTTGATGAAACAAAGTTCGGCAAGTGGAAATTTTGCCGCGATGAGGATGTAGCGGAAGTTTTGGGCGGACTTGCTTCACGCATGAAACTTGCCTGTATGGCGGATGTCGGACGGTGCAATTTTCGCCGCGATATCTGCGCAAAGGGCAACTCGCCCATCGATATGTACCGCATCGCGACGTATGCGGACACCATTCCCGAGGCGATCGGGATGCTGGAGTATTGCGATAAATTGGGGTACGAGACGACCGTCAACATCATGGCGATCTCACGGGAATCGGAAGAGACGGTGAAAAAGACGCTTGAGATGCTTGGGAATAGTCCCGCAAAGGCGATTTATATCGTGGACAGTTACGGCGCGCTCTACCCGGACGGCGTGCGCGCTCTTGCCGAGACCTACCTCGCGGCAGGGCAAAAATATCAAAAAG
The DNA here is from genome assembly GCA_017887095.1 of Clostridia bacterium. Classification (GTDB taxonomy): domain Bacteria; phylum Bacillota; class Clostridia; order Christensenellales; family Borkfalkiaceae; genus Gallimonas. The sequence continues at coordinate 1,654 of JAGHIT010000044.1, forward strand.
AGATCGGCATTCACGCACACAACAACCAAAATCTGGCATTTGCCAATACGGTTACATGTTACGAAGCGGGCGTCAATTATCTCGACGCTACGGTGAGCGGCATGGGACGCGGCGCGGGCAACTGCGCGCTCGAGCTTCTGCTTGGCTATCTGAAGGGGCGCTTTGATCTTGCGCCCGTGCTGGCATTTTTGGAAGCGGGGCAGATGCAGCGTCTGAGAGATGAAGGCGCAGTTTGGGGCTATGACCTTGCCTATCTGGTAACGGGGCTTTACAACCGCCATCCGTCTGCGGCGATCGGCTATTATAAGGACGCTCGGATGGATATTTCAGCGTTTTTGAAGGAGGTTTCATCCTCGTAATAAGATGGCGTCAGGCGCAAAAAACGCCTGACGCCATCTTAAAATGTGTTTTTTTTGTGAAGTGACCATTTGTGTTTCGTGAACGGTTGACTTTGTCATAATGAAGTGCTAAAATAAGAATAATATCAGTCAGACGTTGAAATATCCCGCGATGTTTGGCGTTATTTTTTTGCTTTGGATGAGATTTTTTTCAACATTGTGAAGAAATTCGCAAGCGGCGGGAAGGAGAAAGGAGGTTATTGTTCGGTGCTGAAAACATTGTCGAAATGCATTCGGGAATACAAGCTGGCGTCCATTCTCTCGCCCTTGTTCGTCACGATCGAAGTCGTTCTCGAATGCCTCATCCCCTTCATCATCACGCTGCTTCTCGGCGCGATCCGCCTTGGCGAAGAGGGCATGGGACAGGTGTGGATGTGGGGCGGCGTCCTTGTGGCGATGGCGGTCGCATCCCTTGCGGCGGGCGCTCTTGCGGGCGCGTTCTGTTCGCGGGCTTCCGCGGGCTTTGCAAAGAATGTCAGAAAGGATATGTTCTACAATATCCAGACGTTCTCCTTTGAAAATATCGATAAGTACTCCACGCCTTCGCTCGTCACCCGTATGACGACGGATGTGTGGAACGTGCAGATGGCGTACATGATGATCGTGCGTATCGCGGTCAGATGCCCCGTCATGATCGTCTTTTCGGCGGTCATGGCGTTCGTGATGGGCGGGAATCTCGCATGGATCTTCCTTGCGGTCATTCCCGTGCTCGTCATCGCGCTCGGGCTCATCATGCTCAAGGCGCTGCCGCTCTTCAAAAAGCTGTTCCCCAAATACGACGATATGAACGAGTCGGTGCAGGAAAACATCAAGAGCATCCGCGTCGTCAAGTCGTATGTGAGAGAGGAGCACGAAAAGGAGAAGTTCGCAAAGACTTCGGGGGCGCTGTGCAAGGAGTTCACCAAGGCGGAGCGTTTGCTTGCCTGGAACAACCCCATCATGCAGTTCTGCTTCTACGGGGTGCTGAGCGCCGTGCTCT
>JAGHIT010000045.1 GCA_017887095.1 Clostridia bacterium
GGCAGATTCGCCGAAGAGCAGGGTGCGGTGAAGTACATCGACCCTCGCAAAGAGTAAGGAGGTGAGCGGTATGGCTTTGTTTGAAGGATATGAGAGAAGAATCGATAAGATCAACGGCGTCCTCAAAGAGTACGGCATCTCCTCGATCGAAGAGTGCAGGGACATCTGCCTTGCAAAGGGCGTAGACTGCGACAAGATCGTGCGCGGCACTCAGCCCATCTGCTTTGAGAACGCGGTCTGGGCATATACCGTCGGCGCGGCGATCGCCATCAAGTCGGGCTGCACCAACGCGGCGGACGCGGCTGCCGCCATCGGCATCGGCCTGCAGGCATTCTGCATCCCCGGTTCGGTCGCCGAGAACAGAAAGGTCGGCCTTGGCCACGGCAATCTGGGCAAGATGCTCCTCTCCGAGGAGACGGACTGCTTCTGCTTCCTCGCGGGGCACGAGTCCTTCGCGGCGGCAGAGGGCGCGATCTCCATTGCAATGAACGCGAACAAGGTCCGCAAGAATCCGCTGCGCGTCATTCTCAACGGTCTCGGCAAGGACGCGGCGTTCATCATCTCCCGCATCAACGGCTTCACCTATTGCGAAACGGTGTTCGATCCCTATACGGAGACGGTCACCGTCACCAACGAGGTCGCCTATTCGGACGGCCCCCGCGCAAAGGTCAAGTGCTATGGCGCGGACAACGTCCCCGAAGGCGTTGCGATCATGAAGCTGGAGAAGGTGGGCGTCTCCATCACGGGCAACTCCACCAACCCCACGCGCTTCCAGCACCCCGTCGCAGGCACCTATAAGAAGTGGTGCAACGAGGTCGGCTTCAAGTACTTCTCCGTCGCATCGGGCGGCGGCACGGGCAGAACGCTGCACCCCGACAACATGGCGGCAGGTCCTTCGTCCTACGGTATGACGGACACGATGGGCAGAATGCACTCGGATGCGCAGTTCGCGGGCTCCTCGTCCGTTCCCGCGCACGTCGAAATGATGGGCCTCATCGGCATGGGCAATAACCCCATGGTCGGCGCAACGGTTGCAGTCGCGGTCGCCGTGCAGGAAGGCATGAGCAAGTAACGTTGAAAACTTAAATTCAGAGGCGGCGTCCGTGCCAAGGTGCGGACGCCGCTTTTCACGCCTGGAGCGAATTTTTTAGAACGTATGGAAAAAATCGTACCAACGACGGAATGTTACCCGGAAGTATGAGTGGTAACACTATTTGAAACGCAGCTATCATTTTACACTTTTGTTACAATTGTGTGAGGAATATTTTACAACCATATGTTAGAATGATAATAGTTTCATATAATAAAAATTGGGAAGAAATCATATGAAAGTCAAAAAGTCAGTTGCTGTTATTACCGCTTTTTTACTCACGGTCATTGCAATGCTGAGTTTTGCGGGCTGTAAGCAGGAAGACCCGACGTATGACGTCGCCATTAAAGTGTCGAACAACTATGGCATGGAATGGGTGTTCGAGCCGGGAGTAGACGAACTCTATTATGAGTTTGAGTATACGGGCGAGGAGATGACGTTCGGCATCAGTAAATACTATGTTTACGGCCATCCGATTTACGGAGATATGTGGCTTAGTAATGATGGAGCATCTTTAGATTGGTTTTGGGGTAGTTATTTGTACACGAGTCCGGAAGGCGAATATAGTAATACAAGAATCATTAAAGAGAGAGGCGAATACTCGATTCAATATCTAACACAAAATACTTCATGGAATTATAGGAGTATATGTCTTTATATCACCGTAAAATAAAAGGGGGATCAACGTATGACAAAGACAAAAACATGGATCAAGATGGTCTTAACTGTTTTAGTGATTGGATGGTGACATTGAGATGCGGCGGCGACCCGAACGGGTCGCCGCCGCTTTCATTTGGTTACAATTTTCGGATACGTCAGAGTTTTTTTGCGCAAATCCGTGTTATCTTGCCATGCGCTGAATGCCGCGGCAAAAGTGTCAGAGACTGAGCGCCACGTCCCATGCCTGCCAGATGACCGTGCGCAGATTTCCAACCTTGCAGGCGTCGCCCACAATGTGGACGTGCGCCGATTTTTTTGCGATCGGCGCGGGTGCATAGCCGACGGACACGATGACGCCGTCCGCTCTGACCTCCCGCGTGCTGCCGTCCTTATAGCGGACGGTCACGCTGTTTTGTCCGATGCTCGGCACGGTGCTTTCCAGGTAGACGGGGATCTTGTTGCAGCGGAAGAAGTCTCTTAAATAGGAGGAGTTGGCAAGGCACAGCCCGCGTACCGCCATGACATCGCTCTTTGCCTCGACGATGACGGGCTTTTTGCCCTGCAGATACAGATCGTACGCGATCTCGCAGCCTGTCAGTCCGCCGCCGATGATGACGACGTCCTGCCCGACCTGTCTGCCGCTTAAGTAGTCAATCGCCTCCATGCTGCGCTCGATGCCCGGGATGCGCAGCCGCTTTGCCGTTGCACCCGTCGCGACGACGATCTCGTCTGCGTCCAGCGCGGAGAGATCTCTGATTTCGGTATTGTATTGGACGGTAATGGGCAGCGCGGCGATCTGACGGCGGTACCATTCGATGAGCTCTCTGTCCTTTTCCTTGAAGGAGGGCGCCGCGGCGGGGATAAAGACGCCGCCCAGCCTGTCCGTCTTTTCATAGATCGTGACGGTATGCCCGCGCAGCGCTGCGATGCGCGCGGTTTCGATGCCGCCGATGCCGCCCCCGATGACCGCGATTTTCTTTGCCTTCTTTGCGGGCGTGATGGCGTATTTGCCGCCGTGCATGGTCTGCGGGTTGAGCGCACAGCGCGCCATATGCTTGGCATCGGAGAGCGGCTCGTCGTTCGCCGCGCCCTTGTAGTGCGCCATTGCAAAGCAGGCATTGTGGCAGCAGATACACGGCTGAATGTCCTCGGTGCGCCCTTCCATGAGTTTGGTGACCCACGCGCCGTCCGTCAGGAACTGCCGCGCGACGCCCACGGCGTCAATCTTGCCGTCGCGCACCGCATCCGCGCCGACTTCCGGCTCCATGCGGCCCGCGCAGACGACGGGGATATCCACAAACTTCCTGATATGCGCCACGTCGTCCAGGTTGCAGTTCTTGGGCATGTATGCCGGCGGGTGCGCCCAGTACCAGGCGTCGTATGTGCCGTTGTCCGCGTTGAGCATATCGTAGCCCGCATCCTGCAGGTATTTTGCCGCCTTCTCGCTCTCCGCCATGTCCCGCCCGGCTTCGACATAATCCTCGCCCGGGATCGCGCCCACGCCGAATCCGATGGTCTTGCTGACGACCGAATAGCGCAGCGATACGGGGTATTCCTTCCCGCACTTCGCCTTGATCGCCTTTACGAC
>JAGHIT010000046.1 GCA_017887095.1 Clostridia bacterium
CGCGCACCGAGAGCCTCAATGCGGCGGTCTCGGCGGGCATTCTGATGTACGCATTGCGCACAAAAATCTGATCATAAGAGGTATTGTATATGTCGGGTCACAGCAAGTGGCATAACATTCAGGCAAAAAAGGGTAAGGCGGATGCAGCCCGCGGCAGGATCTTCACCAAACTGGGCAGAGAGATCGCCGTCGCGGCGCGCGGAAATCCCAATCCTGCAACCAACTCCAAGTTGGCGGACGTCATCGCCAAGGCGAAGGCCGCCAACATGCCCAACGATAACATCGAGCGCTCCATCAAGCGCGCGGCAGGTGAGCTTGGCGATCGTGATTACAAGGAATTGACCTACGAAGGGTACGGCGTATCCGGCTCCGCGGTCATCATCTCCACGCTGACGGACAACAACAACCGCACGGCGGGCGATATCCGCGCGATCATGACCAAGCACGGCGGATCGCTCGGCATGACGGGTTCGGTTTCCTACCAGTTTGAGCGCAAGGGGCTGATCGTGGTCGAGCGCACGCCCGATCTCGACGAGGACACCATGACCGATTTCGCCATCGAAGCGGGCGCGGACGACGTTGTCACGCAGGAGGACGTCTACGAGGTCTATACCTCGGTCGAGGCATTCTCCGATGTGAGAAAGTTCCTCGAGGAGAAGGGACTCAACTTCCTGGAAGCAGACCTCGGAATGTTCCCTGCCAACAAGATCACGCTCCCCGAAGATAAGCTTGAGACCTTCAAAAAGATGCTCGACAAACTCGAGGAAAACGACGACGTGCAGACGGTCTGGCACAACGTCGAACTGCCCGAGGAAGAGGACGAGGAGTAAGCAGGCGGCAGATCGCCGATCATAGTAATTTTTTCAGGGAGGAAACCTGCATTGCGCATATAATTTTCTGCACAGTTGATACCGAGCCGTTCGCGTACTTTATGTACGTTATTCGGCATGCAGAAAATTATCTCAGTCACGCAATGCAGCGCAGTTGAAATATCATATTTCAGGGAGAGGGGCATTTTGCCTCCGCCTTCATGCTGAAACGCATTTTGTCCGCAGATGATTTTCTGCGGACTTTTTGTTTTCAGGAGGTTTGATATGTCTTTGATCGGGGCGGACGGGGTGAACTTTTCCTATTTCGGTTCACTCGAGCCCGTATTCAAAAATCTGAATTTTACTGCCGATTCCTCGTGGCGGACGGGGCTGATCGGCGCGAACGGCAGCGGCAAAACCACACTTTTCAAACTCCTTTGCGGCGAGGAGAAATGCGGCGGCAAAATCATTTCGAACGTGCGCTTTGTACGCTTTCCGTTTGACGCCGATCCGTATGAAAGCGTCGGCGATGTTGCAGCGCGTTGCAGCGAAGCATGGCGTCTTGCGCGGGAACTCTCTCTTCTGGGGCTCAGTAAGGAGATTCGTTACCGCCCGCTTGGCACGCTTTCGGGAGGGGAGCGGACAAAGGTCATGCTGGCGCTGCTCTTCTGTGCGGACGGCTTTCCGCTGATCGATGAACCTACCGACAGCCTGGATATGCGCGGCAGAGAACGCCTCGCCGAATATTTAAGGGGAAAGCAGGGCTATATCGTCGCCTCACATGACAGAGCGTTTCTCGATCGCTGCACCGACCACACGTTGGCGCTGTCAGGCGGCGGCGCGGAGGTCGTGGCGGGCAGTTACTGCATATGGAAAGAGGAAAACGAGCATCGCATTGCCGCGGCGCGAGAGAAAAAGCGCAGCCTGGAAAACGAGGCGGAGCGGATGACGGCAGCGGCGCAGAGGACGGCGCGCTGGGCAGCCCGCGCCGAACAGGCAAAATACGGCGTACAAAAGAGCGGTCTGAAGGCGGATAAGGGGTTTGTCAGCGCAAGCGCCGCGCGCGTGATGAAGCGCGCCAAAATATCCTCGGACAGGAAAATTGCGGCGGCGGAACACGCAAAGCAGCTTGCCGCCATGCTTCCGCAGGAAGAAAAGATCGCGTTTTCGCCTCAGATATGCCGCAAACAATGTATCTTCGAGATCTCCGATGCCGAGATAAAAGCCGGCGACGCGATCATCCTGCGCGGCGTCAGTCTGCGCGTGATGCGCGGGGAACGGCTGGCAGTCGTCGGCGAGAACGGCTGCGGCAAGAGCACACTGCTGAAGTTTATCGCCGAAAGCCTGCAAGGGGAGGAAGTGTCCTACCTTTCGCAGCAGTGCGAAGACGTCTGCGGCACGCCCGCGCAGTACGCTGCGGCGTGGGGGATAGACGAACCGTCCTTCAAGAGTATGTTGGCAAAGCTTGGATTTGGCAGAACGGACTGGGATAAGGATATGTTGCTGCTGAGTACAGGACAGCGCAAAAAGGCGGCGCTTGCGCGCAGCCTGCTGACGAAAGCCGGGCTTTATCTATGGGATGAGCCGTTCAACTATCTGGATATCCCCGCGCGCGAAATGATCGAAGATGCCATACTCGCCTCGTCGCCCACGATGGTGTTCGTCGAGCACGACGCCGCGTTTGTATCGCGCGCTGCTACGCGCATATTTCAGATCTGACGGAGCGCCCGAAAATGTAAGCGGCGCATGTTGACAGCGCCGCTTTTTTTTGCTATACTGATAGTAATTTTCAATATGGCGCCGCCCGCCGCGTTGATCGGCGCGGCGGGCGGCGCGCATGAGGAGGGTGTCATGACTGTTGCCGAGACCTGCCGCATGGCAAAAGAGCATGCCGCGGCGATCGCCTTTTCGTCGGATGCGGATAAGAACAAGATGCTTGCGCTTGCTGCCGACTCGCTCGTCTCGCACGCGGGAGAGATCATCGCCGTCAACGCCGAGGAGGTTGCCGCCTGTACGCGCGGCGCGCAGTTTGCCGACCGCCTCATGCTCAACGAGGCGCGCATTGCGGGCATCGCGGAGGGCTTGAAAAAGCTCATCGCGCTCGACTGTCCCGTGGGCGAGGTCATCGAGCGGCATACGACGGAGAGCGGGCTGGACATCGCCCGCGTCAGGGTCCCGTTCGGCGTCATCGGCATCATCTATGAAGCGCGTCCCAACGTTACGGCGGACGCGGTCGGGCTGTGCATCAAGAGCGGCAACGCCGTTGTCCTGCGCGGCAGCAAGGACGCCTACCGCACCAACGCCGCCATCGTCTCTGTCATCAAAGGGGCGCTCGCGGACGGCGGCTTTGATCCCGAGTTCATTCAGCTGCTTTCCGACTGTACGCGCGAGGGCGCGAGGGAGTTCATGCGGCAGAGGACGCTGGACGTCCTCATCCCCCGCGGCAGCGCGTCGCTCATTCAGAGCACGCTGGAGAATGCCGAAGTCCCCGTCATCGAGACGGGCACGGGCAATTGTCACGTCTATGTGGAGAACTCTGCCGATCTTTCCATGGCGCAGCGCATTCTTGACAACGCCAAGACGCAGCGCACGAGCGTCTGCAACGCCTGCGAGAGCCTCGTCGTGGACAGGACATTTGCGCAAAGACACCTTGCGGAGTTGCTCGCGCCGCTCACCCAAAAAAAGGTCGAACTGGTGGGAGATGAGGAGGCGTGCATCCTCGTGCCGGAGATGAAATCCGCGACGGACGAGGATTTCTACACCGAGTTCCTTGCCATGAAACTCTCTGTCAGGATCGTGGAGGGCGTGGATGAGGCGATCGCATGGATCAACGAGCACTCCACCCATCACAGCGAGGCGATCGTCACCCGGAACGCCGCGGCGGCGGAGAAGTTCTTAAACGAGGTTGATTCTGCCTGCGTATACGAGAATGCCTCCACCCGCTTTACGGACGGCTTTGAGTTCGGGTTCGGCGCGGAAATGGGGATCTCTACCCAGAAACTGCACGCCCGCGGACCGATGGGGCTAAAAGAGCTGACCTCGTATAAGTTTGTCGTCAAGGGCAACGGGCAGGTGCGAAAATAGTGAAACATATATAAAGATCCGCGCCATACGTCGCGGATCTTTTGTATGTTGCGATGTATACTCTTAAATGCAACGGGTGGGTTTACTTTGCCGTCGGCTCCCGTCAGCGCTTTCTGCTCAGTTCCTGAAGCGTCCCGGTGAGAAAGTATTCCGCCGTTGATCCCTTTTTGATATTGGCGCGCGCTTCTTCAGGCGTGAACCACTTCGCTTCCTCGATTTCCTCGTTGAGTACGATCTCGCCCGAATCGTCTGCCGTGACGACAAAGTTGAGCATCAGAACGTCTTTTGCGTCATGATAGCGGGAGGCGTGATAGCGCCATTTGATTGCCGTGAGTTTTGTTTCTTCCTTAAGTTCCCGCGGGATTGCCTTTTCTGCCGTTTCGCCTTTTTTAATATAACCTGCGAACAGCTTGAAATCCTCTTCACCCGTATGTTTGGCGAGCAGGATCCTGTTCTCTTGGCGGTTGACGACCGTCATGGAGACGGCAACGGGGAAGAAGGGGAATTTGAACGCCCCGCATTGTTCACAATAAGGGATAAGTCCTTCGTTTTCCAAAAATCTGAGCGTCAGTTTCGCTCCGCAGTCTCTGCAATACATCCTTTCAACCTGACCTTCTTGGATTTTTATTATTTTACGACGATAAGCGTCGCTTGTCAAGAATCCGATGGCAATTTTTTGTAAAAATCTTGCAAAAAATTGTAAAAATTTCCCAAAAAAATAAGATTAGAGCAGTTTTGTGATTGTGGGCATGGAATGTTGCTTTTTTCATTGTTCCGCTTGACAATGCACTGCATAATATTGTATAATAAACCCGATTGTTCGGCGGCAGATATTGCTTTTTATACCGCCGTATTGAGGAGGAAAAAGAATGCTTACTTCGATCTGCGGGATCAACTGGGGCGATGAGGGAAAGGGCAGAATGGTCGACTTGCTGTCCGAGGATTACGATATCGTCTGCCGGTATCAGGGCGGCAATAATGCGGGACATACCGTTATCAATGAGCGGGGGAAATTTATCCTCAACCTGCTTCCCTCGGGGATTCTTCGCGAGGGGGTCGTCAACGTGCTCGGAAACGGCATGGTCATCGATATCAAGCACCTTGCAGAGGAGGCCGGACGCCTTCGTGCGCAGGGCATCGCGATCACGCCCGAAAACCTCAGGATCAGCGATAAGGCGGTCATCACCATGCCTTATCACGTTCTGATGGACTGCCTGGAGGAGGAGCGCCTCGCAGATAAGAAGTTCGGCTCTACCCGCCGCGGCATCGCGCCCGTGTATGCGGACAAGTACATGAAGAAGGCGTTCCGTATCGGTGAGCTGCTGCATCCCGATCGGATGTATGCGCGCGTCAAAGACATCGTGGAATGGAAAAATCTCACGGTTGAGAAGGGATACGGACACGCGCCCGTTACGGCGGAGGAAGTCATCGACTACCTGAAGACATACGGCGAGCCGCTCAAGGACTATATCTGCGACGTCGGGCTGTACCTCAACGAAGCGCACAAGGCGGGCAAGCGTATCATGTTTGAAGCGCAGCTCGGCGCCCTGCGCGATATTGATTTCGGTATCTATCCCTACACGTCGTCCTCGTCGACGATCGCGGCATACGCGCCCATCGGCGCGGGCGTACCCAACCTCAAGCTGGATAAGTCCGTCGGCATTATGAAGGCATATTCTACCTGTGTGGGAGAGGGTCCCTTTACGGCGGAGTACTTCGGCGAAAAGGCGGAAAAATTGCGCGCGGCAGGCGGGGAGTACGGCGCTGCGACGGGCAGACCCAGAAGGGTTGGTCCCTTTGACGTGGTCGCGTCCCGCTATGGCATTCGCTGCCAGGGGTCGGACGAGATCGCACTCACCAAACTTGACGTTCTGTCCGAGTTCGAGGAGCTTGAGATCTGTACGGCGTATGATTTAAACGGCAAGATCGTCCATGAGTTCCCGTTTACCGATGCGCTCGATCTGTGCAAGCCTGTCTTTGAAAAAGTCAAGGGCTGGCATTGCGATATTACGTCCTGCCGCAAGTTTGAAGATCTTCCCAAGGAGGCGCAGGACTATGTGCTGCTTTTGGAAAAACTCTGCGAGTGCAATATCAAGTATATCTCCGTAGGTGCGGAGCGCGAGCAGATCATCGTTCGGTAATGTATGACAAAGACTTTTTTCAAGATGCACGGCATCGGCAACGACTATATCTATTTTGATTGTTTTGATTGGTTCCCTGCCGATCCGGGCGCCGTTGCCAAGAGGCTTTCCGACCGTCACTTCTCTGTGGGTGGGGACGGCGCAGTCTTTATCTGCCGCAGCGAAGTTGCCGACGCAAAGATGCGTATGTTCAACGCGGACGGCAGTGAAGGAAAGATGTGCGGCAATGCCATCCGCTGTATCGGAAAGTTTCTCTATGAAGTGAAGGGCATGAAAAAAGATGTGCTCACCGTAGAGACGCTGAGCGGCATCAAGACGCTTGCGCTCACCGTGGAGAATGCGATCGTCGTGTCCGTTCGTGTGGACATGGGGGCGGCGGAGCTGTGCCCCGCACGCATTCCCGCAAATTTCCCGGGAGACCGCGCGGTGGATGTTCCGCTCGAAGTGGCGGGAAAGCAGTATCGTGTCACCTGTGTTTCGATGGGAAATCCCCATTGCGTGACTTTTGTTTCCGATCCCTATGCCGTCGATTTGGAAAAACTCGGACCCTTGTTTGAGCATGACGGGCACTTTCCCGAGCGCGTCAATACCGAGTTCGTGCGCGTGGACGGAAAAAATGAGCTGACCATGCGTGTTTGGGAGCGCGGGAGCGGCGAGACATGGGCTTGCGGCACGGGGGCTTGCGCAACTGCGGTCGCGGCATGCCTCATGGGGTACTGCGAAGAAAACGCGGATATCAAGCTGCATCTGCGCGGGGGCGATCTCACCATCCGCGTCACCCCGCAGGCTGTCTATATGACGGGACCCGCGGCGTTCGCCTTCAAAGGCGAAGCCGAACTTTGAACAGATTCGATCACTTGCCTGCATTTTCGTCAGGCGACAGATATTTTTACCGGAGGAGAAAGCAGGTATGACGAAATACGTCTTTGTCACGGGCGGCGTTGTCTCGGGACTGGGAAAGGGGATCACGGCGGCGTCTTTGGGACGCCTTCTCAAGATGCGGGGCTATAAAGTGGCGTCGCAGAAGCTCGATCCGTATATCAATATCGACCCCGGGACAATGAGTCCCTATCAGCACGGAGAGGTGTTTGTCACTGAGGACGGCGCGGAGACAGATCTCGATCTCGGTCATTACGAACGCTTTATCGACGAGAATCTCAACAAGTTCTCCAACCTCACTACGGGCAAGGTGTACTGGAACGTTCTCAACAAGGAGCGCAACGGCGAGTATCTCGGACAGACCGTGCAGGTCATCCCGCACATCACCAACGAGATCAAGTCTTTTATTTACCAGGTCGGTAAGACGACGGGCGCCGATATCGTCATCACCGAGATCGGCGGCACGACGGGCGATATCGAGTCCCAACCCTTTTTGGAGGCGATCCGTCAGGTCGCGCGAGAAGTGGGCAGGGACAACTGCTGCTTTATTCATGTCACGCTCGTGCCGTATATTTCCGGCTCGTGTGAGTTCAAGAGCAAGCCTACCCAGCATTCCGTCAAGGAACTGCAGGGCATGGGAATTTTCCCCGATATTATCGTGGCGCGCGTGGATGCACCCATGCCTGACAGTATCCGTGAAAAGATCGCCATGTTCTGCAACGTGCGGCCGGAGTGCTGTATTGAGAATATGACTGTGCCTGTGCTGTACGAGGCGCCCATGATGCTGGAAAAGAGCAATCTTTCCACCATCGTCTGTAATATTTTGCACCTTGATCCCCGCACCATCGATATGACCGAGTGGCAGGAGATGCTGGACAGGGTCCATTCCCGTAAAAAACAGGTCAGGATAGCGTTGTGCGGAAAGTATGTGCAGTTGCACGACGCCTATCTCTCCGTAGCCGAAGCGCTGGCACACGGCGGTTACGAGACGGGCGCAAAGGTGGAGATCGACTGGGTGGATACAGAAGCGATCACGGAGCAAAATGTCGGAGAGGCTTTGAAGGATGCGGACGGCGTACTCATCCCCGGCGGCTTCGGCGGGCGTGGGATCGAGGGAAAGGTCATCGCCTGCCGCTATGCGCGCGAGCACAATATCCCGTATCTCGGGATCTGCCTCGGGATGCAGGTCGCGGTCATCGAGTTTGCCCGCAACGTGCTTGGACTCAAGGACGCAAACTCATCCGAGTTCTATCCCGAAGGCAAGCACTCCGTTATCGACCTCATGCCCGATCAGTACGGAGTGAAGATGGGCGGCACGATGCGCCTCGGCGCATATCCGTGCAAGGTCATTGGCGACAGGATGAAGGAGGCGTACAAGACCGATCTCATTCACGAGCGTCACCGCCACCGCTTTGAGTTCAACAACGACTACCGCGAAGCGTTCGAGGCAAACGGGATGAAAATTGCAGGTACGTCCCCCGACGGCACGCTCTGCGAAGCGGTGGAGATCCCCGCGAACGATTTCTTTGTGGGCGTTCAGTTCCACCCCGAGTTCAAGTCGCGTCCCAATAACGCGCACCCGCTCTTCCGTGAATTTATCCGTCATGCCTGCGCGTATGCGGATAAGAAGGGCAACTGACATGAAGATCAACGAAAACTATCTTAATCTCAAAGACAGCTATCTGTTTGCCACCGTCGGCAGAAAGACGGCGGCATATAAGGCGGCGCATCCCGAGAAGGACGTCATCCGTCTCTCCATTGGCGATGTCACGCGTCCTTTGGCGCCCGCCGTCATCGAGGCGATGCACAAGGCGGTGGATGACATGTCCCGTGCCGAGACCTTCCACGGCTATGGTCCCGATCAGTACTGCTACGGTTACGACGTGCTTATCGATTCCATCAAGGGCAGCTATGCAAAAAAGGGCGTCACGCTCTCCTCGTCCGAAGTGTTCGTTTCGGACGGCGCAAAGTCGGACTGCGGCAATATCCTTGATATCTTCTCCGAGGATAACGTCGTCTTGGTGCCCGATCCCGTTTATCCTGTCTACCTGGATACCAATATCATGGCGGGGCGCAAGGTCATCTTTGCGGACGCCACCGAGGAGAACGGCTTCCTGCCCATGCCCGATGAAAGCGTCAGGGCAGACATTATCTATATTTGCTCGCCCAACAATCCGACGGGTGCCGCATATACCATTGAACAGCTTAAAAAATGGGTGGCGTATGCCAAAAAAACGGATGCGGTCATCCTCTATGACGCGGCGTACGAGTACTTTGTGTGCGACGGCGAGCACGCGCGCAGCATCTACCAGGTGGAGGGCGCCAAGGAGTGTGCCATCGAGCTGTGCTCCTATTCCAAGACTGCCGGCTTTACGGGGGTACGCTGCGGTTACACCATCGTGCCCGAGGCGCTCATTCGCGGCGGACATTCCCTGAACAGGCTTTGGGCGCGCCGTCAGTCTACCAAATTTAACGGCGTCTCCTATATCACGCAGATGGGCGCGGCGGCGGTTTTTACCGAAGAGGGCGAGCGTCAGATCCGCGAAAATATCGATTACTATCGGCAGAATGCCAAGATCATTGCAGACTGTCTGGATGAGCTGGGTATATGGTACACAGGCGGCAAACATTCGCCTTATATCTGGCTGAAGTGTCCGGACGGTATGGACAGCTGGACATTCTTTGACTATCTTCTGGAGAATGCCAACGTTGTCGGAACGCCGGGCTGCGGGTTCGGCAAAAACGGCGAAGGCTTTTTCCGTCTGACGGCATTCGGAACGCATGAAAATACGGAGCGTGCCTGCATACGCATCAAAGCGCTCCTCAAAAAATAAATATCGCACGGGGTTCCACAATGGAGAGAAAGGAAACGGGCGTCCTGTGTCATATTTCATCCCTGCCGGGGAAATACGGCATCGGTTCGCTGGGAAAGGAAGCGTATAAATTTGCCAAGTTGCTTGCAAAGAGCGGCGTAAGGTATTGGCAGGTATTGCCGCTGGTGCAGACCGGATATGGCGATTCGCCGTACAGCTCGGTCGCCTGTACATCAGGTAACCCTTATTTTATCGATCTTGATATGCTCGCCGGGGAAGGTCTCCTCACCAAACAAGAGCTTCTTGCTGCACAGCATACGGGCGTTGTGGACTATGGCGCACTCTATAATGAGAGGTATGTCACGTTGCGGAAGGCGTTCTCCCGGTTCTTTTTTGACAGTGAGGAGTTCCGAGCCTTTGTTAAAAGCGGTGTTTGTGAAGACTATGCGCTGTTCATGACCGCCAAAAAGGTGTATGGGGAAAATTTTCTCGTTTGGGATGAATCGCTCAAGTACCGCGATCCCGAAGCACTGGAAAAACTGCGCACCGATTTCCACGAGGAATATCTGTTTTGGAACTTTCTGCAATATGAGTTTCGCCGTCAGTGGCAGGCGCTTAAGTCCTATTGCAACGGCTTAGGAATTAAAATTATTGGCGATATCCCGTTATATGTGGCGGGAGACAGCGCGGATGTCTGGGCACATCCGGAACTGTTCAAGTTGGATAAAGAATTGCGGCCGACAAAGGTAGCGGGCGTTCCACCTGATTATTTTTCAGAGACGGGACAGCTTTGGGGCAATCCCATTTACGATTGGGCAGTGCACGAAAAAGAAAAATTTGCATGGTGGACGATGCGACTGAATCACGCGTTGGAGACGTATGATATCGTTCGCATCGATCATTTCCGTGGAATTGACCGATACTATGAAATCCCGGCATTTGCCGAAAATGCGACAAAAGGGGAGTGGAAAGCCGGTCCCGGAAAAAAACTTTTTGCCGGAATCGGGGACAGAAGTCGCTTTATCGCGGAAGATCTCGGCATCATGGACGAGGGCGTTGTCGCTCTGCGTGAAGAGCTGGGATTCCCCGGGATGAAAGTTATGCTGTTTGCATTTGACGGCAACCCTAAAAATGACTTTTTGCCCGCTAATATACCAGAAAACAGCGTTTGTTATACGGGTACACACGATAACGATACGGTTGCGGGTTATGTAAAGTCATTGTCGGCAGAAGACTTGTTGCTGTTCCGTTCGCGCGTGGCGCAGGCTTTGCAGGAACAGAAAAAATTTATACGTCTCGGGAAGAGACCTGAAGAAATATCGGAAGCGTTGTGCAAACTTGTGCTATCCACAAAGGCAAATCTTGCCGTACTTCCCGTGCAAGACATTTTAGGGCTGGATAACAGTGCACGGATGAATCGTCCGAGCACCGAGCATGGGAATTGGTGCTTCCGATTGGAGCGTATGCCGAAGGGCGGAATCATGCACAGATTAAAGCGATGGATCAGAGCATATAGGAGATAATGTTATGGCAGAAGAAAAGGAAAAGAAAAAGGGATTTTGGACTGAGTTCAAAGCTTTTATCACGAGAGGAAATATCCTTGATATGGCAGTCGGCATTATTGTCGGCGGCGCGTTCACGGCGATCGTCAATGCGCTGTGCAACAATATCTTAAAGCCGATCGTCAACTGGATCCTGGCGCTTATTCTCGGGACGGACTCTCTGAGTGAAGTCTATACCTTCCTCACGACGGCGTACACGACAGATGAGACAGGTGCGCAGGTCATTGATTTGGCGAATTCCATTTATATTGACTGGGGCACGTTTATCAATGCGATCATCAATTTCCTTCTCATTGCACTCGTCCTGTTCCTGATCATCAAAGCGCTCATGAAAGTGCAGAAGATGAGAGAGGAAGCAAAGATTGCGCTCGAGGAAGCCCAGAAGAAGGCAGAAGAAAAGCAGGAGAAAAAAACGGCAGGGACGTCCTCGGAAACAGTTGCTTCCGAGACGGCGATTGATGCTTCAACATCTGCCGATCCGGAAAAAAGAAAGTGAAATCAGAAGAAGCAGACCGACGTTGTTGCGTCGGTCTTTTGCAACACTGATAACGAAAAATCACCTGCTTATTTCATAAAAGGACATAAAATCGATTGCTTTTTTCAAGCATATGTTGTAAAATAAGCAGGTATTGCAGAGATGGCGGAGCGGTCGAACGCGCACGATTCGAAATCGTGTGATGCAGGAATGTATCCAAGGGTTCAAATCCCTTTCTCTGCGCCATGATTAGTGGATAAAAATGCTGTCCACTGTAAAAACCCTGAAAAACGATGAGTTTTTCAGGGTTTTTGCTATTTTTTTGGCAAAAACAGGGAATTTTTCCTATGGAAAGAAAGATTTTAATTTTATGCTGTCTTTTTGCCATTTTCGAGCAAAAACAGGAC
>JAGHIT010000005.1 GCA_017887095.1 Clostridia bacterium
AGGTTCGGGTTCGGGCTCGGGTTCGGGCTCCGGTTCGGGTTCGGGCTCGGGTTCGGGCTCCGGTTCCGGTTCGGGTTCCGGCTCGGGTTCTGGCTCCGGCTCGGGTTCGGGCTCCGGCTCGGAGGTGGGGGAGACAGGGGCGGCAGATGCTGCCTGCGTTGGCTTAGGCGCGTCGGTTTGCTCTGCCTGTGCCTCCTCGCGCTGCTGCTTCTTGTAGACGACAGAGAGCACGATCATCGTGATGATCAGTGCGATGATCAGGACGAGAATGACCGCAAGAATAATGGTCAACACGAGATGTTCCTGCATATATTCCAAAAACGTCGTGTTGCCCGAATTCAGTAGTGCGTACATGGGCTTTCCCTCCTGTAATGAATTTTATTTGTTTTCCTGAATTTATTGTAACACGAAAAGTCCGTCCAGTCAATACATTGACAAATAAAAATCTTTGCGGTAAGATAAGATTATGATGAAAATTACAGTGATCGGCGGCGGTGCGGCGGGGATGACGTGCGCAATTTTGCTCGCGCGTGCGGGGAAAAGTGTGACCATTCTCGAACGAGGGGAGCGCCTCGGCAAAAAGCTTTCCGCAACGGGCAACGGGCAGGGCAATGTGACCAATACTCATATGGACGCAAGCTGCTACTTTTCAGACGACATGGATAAAGTCGCACGCATCCTGTCACGCTTTTCCTGGCAGGATACCGTCGCGTTTTTGCAGAGTATGGGCGGTATCTTTTTGCCCGATGCACGGGGCAGGGTGTACCCCGCGGGAAGACAGGCGTCTGCCGTCACAGACCTCATGCGCCGTGAACTTTTCCGTCTCGGCGTACAGATCATAACGAATGCTCGTGTTTCGCGCCTCGAACCGCGCCATGGTCTGCGCGCGGTCTGGGAGGGCGGCAGTCTTTCCTCGGATGCGGTCGTCCTTGCGGCGGGAGGAGCGGCGGCAAAAAATTTTGGCACGGACGGAACGGCTTACGCTCTTGCACAGGCTTTCGGACATACGGTAACGCCGCTCAGCCCCGTTCTCGTGCAGCTGCGCTGTGATCCGCAGACAGTGCGGGGGTTGAAGGGGATCCGCATGGATGCAGGGTTGCGCGTTTTGCGCTGCGGACGGGAGGTATACGCCTGCCGCGGGGATGTGCTGTTCACGGAGAGCGGCGTCTCGGGCGACGCGGTGTTCCGTGCATCCTCCCATGCAGAACAGGGCGATACGCTTTGGTTGGATTTTTTGCCGGACGTACCTCAAAATTTGCTCCGTAGCGCCGTTGGGGAGGGGGAGGAGGGCCTTCTCTGCATCGTACCCAACGGGCTTGGCCGGCATCTTTTCAAGCTTGCGACGGGAGACAGGACGCGTCTACTGTCCCTGCTCAAAGCATTCCCGCTCACGGTGACGGGGGCGTTAGGGTTTGATTATGCGCAGGCGACGCGGGGCGGCATTCCGCTTGCGGAGACGGACGAGGGCTTGCAGAGCCTGTATTGCGGCGGTCTTTATTTTGCGGGCGAGGTCTTGAACGTTGACGGCGAATGCGGCGGATACAATCTGCACTGGGCGTTTGCGTCGGCACACACGGTGGCGGAGGAGCTGCAATGAGAAAGACGTTTACGGGACTTATTTTGCGCCCGCATCAGAAGGAGAGTGCGCTGGTAAGAATGTGTGAGAAAAAGTTGCACGCTCCCTGCAGATATTTTAAAATTTTAAAAAAATCGCTGGATGCCCGCGACAAGTCGGATATCAAGTGGGTGTATTCGGCGGAGTGCGGAACGGAGCCATATGCGCCCCCGCTCCGCGTCTTTGAACGGGTGAGGCGGCAGCCCAAGGTCGTCATCGCGGGTGCGGGGCCTGCAGGGCTGTTCTGCGCGCTGCGGCTTTTGGATCACGGCATCACGCCCGTCATTTTAGAACGCGGCAAGCGGGTAGAGGAGCGTACCGCCGACGTGGAAAAATTTTTTTCGACGGGCACGCTCGATCCTGCGAGCAACGTCCAGTTCGGCGAGGGCGGCGCGGGCACCTTTTCGGACGGAAAACTCAACACCCAGACCAACGACCCCCGAAACAGGGACGTCCTCGATACCTTTGTAAAATACGGTGCTCCTGCGGAGATCGCCTATCTCGGCAAACCCCACATCGGGAGCAAAAACCTGCGGACGGTGGTCGCGAATATGCGCCGCGATATCGAGGCGCGGGGCGGACGGTTCCGCTTTTTGAGCGCGCTTACCGATGTTCGGGTCAGGGACGGCAAGCTCACTGCGATCTTTGTGAACGGCGAGGAAGAGGCGTGCGACGAGCTGGTGCTCGCCGTCGGACACAGTGCGCGCGATACCTTTGAGATGCTGCTCGCGCGCGGGTTCGCGATTGAACAGAAGGAATTTGCCGTCGGTGTTCGCATCGAACATCTGCAATCCATGATTGGTAAAGCGCAGTACGGCGCGGGATATGCTGCGCTGCCTGCCGCCGACTACAAGCTTGTCTCCCATGCCTCGGAGCGCGCCGTATTCACCTTTTGCATGTGTCCGGGCGGGGTGGTCGTTCCGGCGGCAAGCGAAGAAGGGGGCGTCGTCGTCAACGGAATGAGCGAATTTGAGCGCGACGGAAGAAACGCCAATTCTGCGCTCGTCGTGCAGGTGCGCCGATCCGACTTCGGCGGCGATCATCCTCTGGCGGGCGTCGCTTTTCAGCGCAGGCTGGAGCGCGGTGCGTTCACCCTTGCGGGCGGCGGCTACAAGGCGCCCGTGCAGCTCGTGGGCGACTTCCTCGCGGACAGGGAAAGCTACTATTTCGGTGAGGTGCACCCGACCTATGCGCCTGCAACGGCGTTTGTTCCCATGCGCGCGCTCTTTCCCGCGGCGATCACCGATGCGCTCAAAGCAGCGTTGCCCGATATGGGAGCAAAGCTTATGGGTTTTGCCTCTTATGAGGCGGTCATGACGGGAGTGGAGTCGCGCACTTCCTCGCCCGTACGCATCGTACGCGGTGCAAAGGACATGCAGGCGGCAAATATCCTCGGCGTCTATCCTTGCGGCGAGGGCTGTGGTTATGCGGGCGGGATCACTTCTGCGGCGGCGGATGGCCTGCGCGTCGCGGAGACGCTTGCCGCGAAATATCTGTAAATAAGGCGTTGCGCCCGCCGTCAGCTCTGACGGCGGGCGCAACGCAAAAAACGTCAAGCTCGGTACGGCAAAGCAAAACGCACTCCTTGCGGGGTGCGTTTTGCTTTGAGAGAATATGAAAAAAATTGTGGAGAGTAGGCAAATGTTTTCGCGGTTTCTTCGTTTCCCGCTTTGTGCCTTTATCATACACCTTCAAGGTGTAAGCTGTGTGAAAGACGTATTAAAAGCAAACAAAAAAATGCGCCAAGAAGTTGCTTGTTTGTTCCGTGCGAAATTGATCTGCTCCCTGTCGGAAACGGGATCAAACAGATTATTCCCCACATGGACAAATATAGAACTTAAAAGTGAAATTTTTTAGTTTTCTCTTGCAAAATGTCGGTATCTGTGGTAAAATAACGATATCATTTTAAATGAAAGGGGGAAATTATGGGGGCTGCTAAGAAGTTGTTAGCGCTTATGCTGGGTTCGGCGGTTGCCGTCTCCGCATTGGCGGCCTGCACGCCTGCGGATGAGGAGACGCCTTCCGGAAGCACGGCGGAGGTCTACCGCATATGCTACGATAATTTGGGCGATGGATATGTGGACGATGCGTATACTTCCGTTGCTCTGGACGGGATCACGCTTGTTTCTGCATATAATTCGTCGGGTAGAAAGGTGAGCGACATCTCCTCGATCGCGAAATACGAGAACGGCGTTGTAACGGGCGTTTCGGCGGGGACCGTCGTCTATCAGGCTGCCGACGGGACGCAAAGCTATATCGAAGTCGTTCCGGCATATGTGACCGATCCGGGAAGCAGTTTTTATTATACCGGTTTCAGTTCTGATTTTAATGAGTTGAATTCCACTGTGCTTGGACATACGCACGATCCTTCTATTATAGAGGCAGTCGATTCCACGGGGACGCCTGTTTACTATATCTTTTCCACGGGCTGGGCCGATCAGACGACATATACCACGCTACTGGGAGATACTGTCCGTACGTACGGCAATGCCATCCATGTATCGTATGACGGAATGAAAACCTGGTCTTATCTGGGCAGGACTTTTGACTACAGCGTGCGTGAAACGGAGTTTGTCAATTCCCGTGCGGGCGCGTGGTTGTATCGTGAGGGAGAGGATTCTTCAACGCAAGGGGAACTTTCCACTTCCGCAGGCGACGCTGCGTATTCTTCCGATTCCGCAAGCTGGTGGGCACCCGATATCGTGGCAAAACCGGATGGCAGCGGTTACTGGCTGTATACCTGCGTCGTGGACGGCGCCGGGGATCATTCCGGTATTGTCGTTGATCCGGACAGACCCGGTTACCGCTATGCGCGTGCGTGCATTCTGTTGTATGAGTCGGACTCTCTTGAACCCGGTTCTTTCCATCCGGTATTGGATGAGAACGGTGAGCCTGCTGTTTTGATGCAGTCCTCCATCCTCCGGGGCGAGACGGAAAAAGACGTCAACGGCATCGATCCGCAGATCATCTTTGATACCGAGGGCAACATGTACATGGCGTACGGCTCTTTCGGCTCGGGCAACTATATGATCGAGCTCGATCCCGAGACGGGCCTGAGAAAGGACGGTATGGGCTGGCAGTCGCATGCAGACATCCGCAACTGGGTGGAGAATGATATTCAGGCGCTCTACAGGGGCGATGACGTGGAGGGTGCGCACAAGGAGGACGGCAAGTCTATCGGCTGGACGCACAGCTACTACGGTACCAACATCTCCAAACAGAATATGGAGGCGCCTGTTTTTGCCCGCCATGACAATGTGACCGTTATGGATGAGGACGAAAATATTTTGGAAGAGGGCAAAACATATTATTACACGATGCACTCTTACGACGGTCTTGCCGACAACTATCAGATGTGGGGCGGAAGAAGTGAGAGCGTCTGGGGAATTTACAAGTCCACGACGGACGGGATCGTGTATAACGTCGGTCCCGGAAACGGCGCCAATGAGGGCAATAAGTATATGGGTGCCTTCACATGGTACAACAAGAGCGAAGACAATGCCGAATTGGATATCATCCTTCCCGGACACAACGACTTGTTTACGACGGGTGCGGGTACGTCCGTTGCGGCTTATATCACCCGTCAGGACGGAAGTACGGGCAACTTTGTTACGCAGATCCATCAGTATTATCTGAACAGCTATGGTCAGATCGTCATCAATCCGAACAGGTATGCCGGCGAGAGCAGCCGCCCTGTTTCGGCGGAAGAGCTGTTCGCATATACGGACGGCGGCAAGTTCAAAATGGTCGTTATGACCAATAACCGCGATACCAACGGCAACTTCAATTCTGCAAACACCTCGCGCGACGTTACGCTCGAGCAGAATGCGGACGATCCGAACAGCGGTGTGATCTATGACGGCGCGACTACGGCGTCCACGCAGATCGGCACCTGGAAGATGTATGGCAACGGATATATCAAGTTTACGTTCACCGAAACGCTCAAGGGAACGGGAAACCGCGACAGCGAAGAGACCGTTTATTACGGCGTGGTGCGCAATGCGTGGTTGAACGATCAGTACAGATCCGGATTTACCATTACATGTCTGGGTCAGACGGAGGGTAATGCCCGCAGCATGAGTATGTTCATGAACAATTATTCCACACTGTCAGGGGATGGACTTATTGCAGAATAACATTTCGTCATATTTCTTTGGCTCCGCGCATGCGGAGCCTTTTTTTGCCAAATATTTTACCGCCACATCTTGCATTCTTACTTCAAGTACGATATAATATACCATGAGAGGAAAGAGTTATGCATGATAAGAAGTATTTAGAACGTTTATCCATTCAGTTTCCGACCGCGGCAGACGCGGCGACGGAGATCATCAATCTTTCGTCCGCGCTCAATCTGCCAAAGGGAACGGAACATTTCATCACGGATATCCACGGGGAATACGAGCCGTTTTTGCATATTCTGAAGAACGGTTCCGGCTCTATCCGCAAGAAGATCGAAGAGGAGTTCAAGGGCTCTCTCTCCATGAAGGAGAAAAAGTCGCTTGCGACGCTCGTTTACTATCCGGAGCAAAAACTTGCACAGATCGAAGCGACGGAGGAAGATCTTGATGATTGGTATAAAACCACGATCTATCGCCTTGTACGCGTCAATCGGCGCATTGCATCCAAATACACCCGTTCCCGTGTCAGGAAGGAGCTCCCGCGCGATTATGCGTACATCATCGAGGAACTGCTGAGCGAAAAGGAAGAAGTTGAGGACAAAGAGGCGTACTACAACGGCATTATCTCCGCGATCATCTCCACCAAACGGGCGCGGCATTTCGTCATAGCCTTCTGCAATCTCATCCAGCGTCTTGCGGTCGACCGTATCCATATTCTTGGAGACCTGTTTGACCGCGGTCCGGGTGCGCATATCATCCTCGACACTCTCCTGGGCTTTGACAACGTAGACTTTCAGTGGGGCAATCACGATATCTGCTGGATGGGCGCGGCGAGCGGAAGTCTTGCATGCATCGCGTCCGTCGTGCGTATCTCGGCAAAATACGGCAACTTCAATACGGTGGAAAACGGGTACGGCATCAACCTGCTGCCCCTTGCCAAATTTGCGCTCGATACCTATGCGGGCGATCCCTGTAACTGTTTCGTCATCAACGGTTCGCAGAGCTATGAGCCGTATGACCCCGATATGGATCGCAAGATCCATAAGGCGATCACGATCATCCTCTTCAAGCTGGAAGGGCAGCTGATCGCGCGTCATCCGGAATATAATATGGAACAGCGCCGTCTCCTTGACAAGATCGATCTTGAAAAAGGGACAGTCACCATTGACGGCAAAGCGTATAAACTGGAGGACACGAACTTTCCCACGATCGATCCTTCCGATCCCTATCGTCTGTCGGCGGGGGAAGAACTGGTCATGGAAAAGCTGCGTTATGCCTTCGTCAACAGCGAAAAGCTGCGCAGACACGTTTCTTACCTCTTCAACCGCGGCAGCATGTACCGCACCTGCAACGGAAATCTTCTCTATCACGGCTGCGTGCCTCTGGAGGAAGACGGATCGTTCAAAAAGGTACAGGTCGGAGACAAGCGGTTCAGCGGCAGGGCGCTGTTTGAAGAACTGGAGAGCTGGGCGCGCAAGGGCTATTATCTTGCCGACGGAGAGGAAAAGCGCTTCGGGCAGGACACCATGTGGTTCATGTGGGCGAACGAAAACTCCCCGCTGTACGGCAAGGAGCGCATGACGACGTTCGAGCGCTACTTCGTCAAGGATACGTCCTGCTACTACGAGGCGAAGAACTCCTATTACAGCTATCTCAACGACGATAAGATCATCTCCGCCATTCTCACCGAGTTCGGGCTGGATCCCGCATCGCCCGCATCGCACATCATCAACGGACACATGCCCGTGCACTTAAAGAGCGGCGAAACGCCCATCAAGTGCGGCGGCAGGCTGCTGATGATCGACGGCGGCATGTCCCGACCCTATCAGCGCGAGACGGGTATTGCAGGCTATACGCTCATCGGCAACTCCTACGGCATGCGCCTCGTCGCCTACGAGCCATTCCGCTCGGCAGAGGACGCCATCCGCAGCGAGAGCGACATCCACTCCGTCACCGAGGTCGTGCAAAAGACAAATTATCGCCTGTCTATCCGCGATACGGACGACGGCAAGCGCATGCAGGAGACCATTGACGAGCTGACCGACCTTTTGGAAGCGTACCGTCTGGGCGTCATCCGCGAGCCGCACTGATCAGCGGCATCCGCGCACCAATTTGTCAGAAAGAATAAATAAATATTATTCCCGCAACGCGTTTGCGGGAATTTTCAAAAAGGGGAATGGTATGAAAGTCATCATTATCGGAGGGGTCGCGGGCGGCGCGACCGCCGCGGCGCGCATCCGCCGCCTTGACGAGCGTGCCGAGATCGTCATGCTCGAGCGTACGGGGTATGTCTCCTACGCCAACTGCGGACTGCCCTATTATGTGGGCGGCACGATCGCGGATGAGGACGATCTCACCTTGCAGACGCCGCAGTCCTTCTATGCGCGCTACCGCGTGGACGCGCGCGTCGGACACGAGGCGATCGCCATCGACCGCGCGGGTAAAACGGTCACGGTGCGTGAACTTGCAACGGGCAGAACGTACGAGGAAAGTTACGATAAGCTCCTGCTCGCGCCCGGGGCAAAGCCCGTCCTGCCGCCCGCCGCGCAGAAGGAAGATGGGCGCGTCTTTACCCTGCGCACGGTGGAAGATACTTTTGCCATGCACGACTACGTCGTCGGGCAAAAACCTCAGACGGCGGTCGTCGTGGGCAGCGGGTTTATCGGGCTGGAGACGGCGGAAAACCTTGCGGGTCGCGGCGTGCGCGTCACGCTCATCCAGCGCGGCGGGCAGGTGCTTGCGCCGCTCGATGCGGACATGGCGTGCTTCCTGCACGCGGAGCTGGTCAAAAACGGCGTTGACTTGCGCCTCAGCACCCCTTTCGAGGGGCTTGAAAAGGGGGAGAAGGTGCGCGTTCTCACGAGCCGCGGCACAATTGAGGCGGACATGGCGGTCATCGCGCTGGGCGTTGTCCCCGATACGGCGCTCGCCAAAGAGGCGGGTCTCGAACTGGGGCAGAAGGGGAGCATCGTCACCGATGCGCACATGCGCACGTCCGACCCTGACATTTATGCGGCGGGCGACGCAGTGGAGGTGCGGCACTTCGTCACGGGCGCAAAAACGCTCATTGCGCTCGCAGGCCCCGCCAACAAACAGGGGCGCATTGCGGCGGACAATATCTGCGGCGGGAGCAGTGAATACCGCGGCTCGCAGGGTTCGTCCGTCGTCAAGGTCTTCTCCCTCACGGCGGCGGCGACGGGCATCAACGAAAAGACGGCGCGCGCCGCGGGGCTCGACTATGACAAGGTCGTGCTCTCGCCCGCAAATCATGCGACCTACTACCCCGGGGCGCAGGTCATGACGATGAAGGTGCTCTTTGAGCGCGGCTCGCTCCGTCTGCTGGGCGCGCAGATCGTCGGCGGCGCGGGGGTGGATAAGCGCATCGACGTGCTCGCGACCGCCATCCGCGCGGGGCTGACGGCGGATCTGCTCAAAGATCTCGACCTCGCCTATGCGCCGCTCTATTCCTCGGCGAAGGACCCCGTCAACATGGCGGGCTGCCTCATCGATAACCTCGTCGCGGGCAGGGTCAAGCAGTTCCATTTTGAGGACGTCGCCTCTCTTCCCAAGGACGGCAGCGTGACGCTGCTCGATACGCGCACGCCCTTGGAATACGTGCGCGGGCATGCCGAGGGCTTTATCAACATTCCCTTGGACGACCTGCGCGGGCGGCTCGGGGAACTGGATCATAGCAAGCCCGTGTACGTCATGTGCCAGAGCGGGCTAAGGAGCTATCTCGCCTGCTGCATTCTTATGCAGAACGGGATTGACTGCTACAACTTCTCGGGCGGGTACCGCTTCTATGCCGCGAATGCAAGAAAGTTTTGAGTGATATAAGAAAAAAGGGCGCGCCGCCGCGGAACACTCCGCGACGGCGCAAAGTTTTGACGTATTTTCCCGAAACATTTGCGTAAAAAATAACTTTTGCGCGAGAAAACTAACTATTTGCTTGAATATTTTCTGACAATGTGCTATCATTCATTTGTATCCGGGTTGCGAGCAGTAAAACCGGTTTGTAAACGTCTATCATAACAAAGAGGGAGCATAAAAAATGAGAAGGAAAACTATAAAATTGCTTGCTGCAGTCATAGCCGTCTTCACGATCTGTATAGGGCTGAGCGGGTGCACGTTGGGCGGGAATCGGGAACCGAATTATCGATTGGATATTGCTAAGGAGTTTGGGATCATGATCCCCGAAGAATGGAAGACCGTATATTATAATTCCGGCTCGCTTGGCGGTTGGCATGGGGACGGCGATGCGTATTATGTGTTTGAAGTTTCGGAACGGGACGAAGAATTTTTCAGCGAGTTTTCTCAAACCAAGGATGAAACGTTTGAATCAGATGTGGTGTGGGAAAAGGAACAAAATTTTGATAAATATCCTTCGAGCGACCCGATCGATCCGGAGTATCTGTTTGATTTTAATGAGCCCTATGAATGGTATGAGGGAGAAGTGAACTTAAGCCGGATTCGGATGATATATCAATCAAACAGGCTGCATATATTTGCATTTTATATGTAATGGAAGAGTTTGTTGGAAAATAAATCGACAAAACAGTGCGCCGCCGCGGAATACTCCGCGGCGGCGCGCCTTATAATGATCAAAATTTACTTGCGGCATGCCGCTCAAAAATGCAGGCTTCAGACAAACAGCGTCTCGTATTCTCCCGTATGCCTGCCTGCGAGGGCGTTGTACAGGTCGTTGGCGCGCACGTCCGCCTGAAAACAGGCGAGCGCCTCTTTTTTGAGCGTGAACGCGTCGCTCTTGCGCGTGACGAGCGGGAATTTCCCCTTTGCCAGCGAGGAGAGAATCTCTTCCTGCTTTGCCTTTCTCACGGCGAGCGTGCGGCAGTAGAGGGGGGCTTCCAGACAGGCGTGCACGCTCTCCCGTGTCAGGCGTAAAAAGTTCTGCGCGAGAATGCGGCGGATGCGCGCCGCTGTGTACCGCCTGGAGACCACCTTGGGCAGAAGCTCTTCGTAGACGGGATTGGTGCGCGCCATTGCGCGGATGCGGTTCTCCAGTCCCTCCGAGCAGTCGGGACATTGCGCGATAGATGCGTCGTCCGCCGCCAGAAGTGCGCATACCGCCGCTGTGCCGTAGGGTAAAGATTGATAGCTTTGCGTCGCCGCGTAGACGTGGGGAGGCAAATTGGATCTCAGCGCCTTCTGCGCCTTGCGGGAGCGGTCTGCAAGCGTCGCACGCAGCGCCGTCGCGGAGGAATAGTCGGGCAGCAGCGTGCTGTCCGCATACCCGCCGCCGATGCGCGGAATGGGCAGCGGCTCGATGTCCGCATGTTCCGCGAGAATGGCGCGGCAGTACTCTGTCCCCAGAATGTTGTTGGGCGAGGAGAGCAGCGCTTCGTCCACGTCCGCGCCCGTTGCGAGCAGCGCCGCGTTGCGCGCGCGGATATAGCTTGTCCCGTCCTTCATGTTCTCTTTGAGTACCGCGCGGAATTGCTTGGGCTCGTTGAGCGTCGCCCGCGCTGTCTTTATAAAGGCGTCCCTATCCCCGCTCTCGCAGCCGAAGGCGAGCACTTTGACGTCGGGCAGCGAGGCGAGAATATGCACCGCGCCCCGCGCGAACAGCTCGGCGGGCGCGACGGCGAAGGCGGCGGGCAGCTCCAAAACGACGTCCGCGCCTCCCTCGATGGCGTGCCGCGCGCGCTCGTACTTGTGAAAGACGGCGGGTTCGCCGCGCTGGGTAAAATTCCCGCTCATGATGCACAGCACGCCGTCGCACCCGGAAAGCGCCCTTGCGCGCTCCAGATGGTACTTATGTCCGTTGTGAAAGGGGTTATATTCGCAAATCACCGCACAAAAATTCATAATTTTTCCCTTTGTGACCTTTACAAGCACCCGGAAAAGGTGTATAATATGACAGTAAGTTCGTGTAATACCATTATTATACACGATTTTCTGAAAAAGATAAAGAGGTCGGAGGAGAAAAATCATGGCGAATTTCGTGAGACAGTTGAAGCAACTCGGCAGAAAGATCGTCGAGACGGGTTCCATTGTGGATGAGCTGAAGAAACGAGCCGGCGAAAAGAAGCGCAAGATCGTCCTTTGCGAGGGGGAGGACCAACGCGTCGTGGAAGCGGCGCTGCGCTGCAACGAAGATGAGGTCGCAAAAATCGTTCTGCTCGGCAATGCCGAGCAGATCAAGGCGAAAAATCCTGAGGAGGATTTTACCGGGATCGAGATCATCGATCCTGTAACGTCACCCAAGCTGGAGGAGTATGCGAATCTCCTGTATGAATTGCGCAAGGCGAAGGGAATGACGGAGGAGCAGGCAAAGGAGCAGGCAAAAGACGCTACCTTCTTCGGTGCGCTGATGCTCAAAGCGGGGGATGTGGACGGGCTTGTTTCGGGCGCATGCCACTCCACGGCGAATACACTGCGCCCCGGGCTTCAGATCATCAAGACGGCGCCCGGCGTCAAATCGGTGTCCAGCTTCAATATGCTCATCGCGCCCGCGGGCGGCAACAAGTATATGGAAGGCGACGTTATTTTCTTCGCGGACTGCGGACTCAATCCCACCTATACGGCGGAAGGACTTGCGGAGTGCGCCATCGCCACGGCGCAGAGCGCCAAGGAGATCGCGGGACTTGATCCCAAGGTCGCCATGCTCTCCTTCTCCACCAAGGGCAGCGCAAAGCATGACAACGTCACCCTCGTGCAGGAGGCGACGCGCATCGCCAAGGAGCAGGCGCCCGAGCTTGCGCTCGATGGCGAGCTGCAATTCGATGCGGCGATCGTACCCGAAGTCGCGGCGCTCAAGGCGCCCGGTTCCCCGGTCGCAGGGCACGCCAACGTGTTCATCTTCCCCGATCTGCAGGCGGGCAATATCGGCTACAAGATCGCCGAGCGTCTGGGCGGGTTCCAGGCGGTAGGTCCCATCTGCCAGGGATTTGCAAAACCTCTCAACGACCTTTCCCGCGGCTGCAAGGCTTCCGATATCGTCCTTGCCGTCGCCATTACCGCGCTTCAGGTGCGCGACTAAATATTACGCAGGAGTACGATATGAAAATTCTGGTCATCAACGCAGGCAGTTCTTCTTTGAAGTATCAGCTCATCAACATCGAGACGGAGGAAGTCCTCGCAAAGGGCAACGTCGAGCGCATCGGGATCAAGGGCGGCTGCCTCACACATAAGGCGCTGGGCAAGACCTTTGTTATCGAGAAGGAGATCGCGGATCACACCGAAGCTATTCAGCTTGTCCTGAACGAGCTCATCGACGGCGAGGCGGGCGTCATCAAGTCGATGGACGAGATCGACGCCGTAGGTCACCGCGTTGTCGCTTCGGGCGAGGCGTTCAAGAAGACGACGCTCGTCACCGACGAGGTCATGAAAACGATGGATGAGATCGCGGAGCTTGCGCCTCTGCACAATCCGGCGGCGATCAAGGGCGTCAACGCCTGCCGTGCGGTCATGCCCGACAAGAAGATGGCGCTCGTTTTTGATACCTCCTTCCATGCGACTATGCCTGATTATGCGTATATGTACGCTATCGATTATAACGACTACAAGACCTACCAGGTGCGTCGCTACGGGGCGCACGGTACGTCGCACAAGTTCGTTTCGCAGGCTGCGGCGGAATATCTGGGCAAGAAACCCGAGCAGCTCAAGATCATCACCTGTCATTTGGGCAACGGTTCATCCATTTCTGCGGTGGACGGCGGAAAGTGCATCGATACTTCGATGGGATTTACTCCTCTTGCAGGTGTTCCCATGGGAACGCGCAGCGGCGATATCGATGCGGCAGCGCTGGAGTTCCTTTGCACGAAGAAGGGTATGAATATTCACGAAGGGCTCACTTACCTCAATAAAAAATGCGGCATGCTCGGCGTTTCGGGCGTTTCATCGGACTATCGCGATCTTACAGCCGCGGCAAAAGAGGGCAACTATCGTGCGCAGCTTGCGCTCAATATGTTCTGCTATGACTGCAAGAAGTATATCGGCTCTTATATGGCGGCGCTGGGCGGATTGGACGTCATCGTTTTTACGGCAGGCGTCGGTGAGAATACCCCGTTCGTCCGTCACGACGTCCTTGCCGGACTGGAAGCGTTCGGCATCGAGGTGGATGACGAAAAGAATAACTTCAAGAATGACGGGGCGATCCACGAGATCTCCAAGGACTCCTCGCGCGTCAAGGTGCTCGTCATTCCCACCAACGAGGAACTGGTCATCGCCCGCGAGACGGCGGCGCTCGTCTGAGTGCAAAATTTATAAAATATTGCAAATTGCCGCATAAAAAAGATTGACAAAGGCGGCAAAATTTCCTATACTTTTATAAGTCAATGATTCC
>JAGHIT010000047.1 GCA_017887095.1 Clostridia bacterium
AAGCTGCCGCAGCTCAATGCTCGTCTGAAAGAAATCGAAGCCGGCATACAGAATATGCTCAATGCCATCCAGCAGGGCATCCTCACGCCCTCCACGAAGGAGAGGTTGGAAGCGTTGGAGCAGGAAAAGGAAGAACTAAAAGTCGCCATTTACAGCGAGGAACTGCAAAAGCCAAAGATCACGAAGGAGCACATTGCATTTTGGATAAGTAAATTCCGCGATACCGATCTGACGGACGTTACAAGCCGAAAGCGGCTCGTCGAGAGCTTTGTGAACGCCGTATTCGTCTATGATGACAAAGTAGTGTTCACGTTTAACTATAAAGACGGCTCAAAGACGGCCACGATAGACGAAATTAACGCAGAATTAGGTTCGGATTTGGACGGAACAACTCCACCAAAGTATGGCTGAGAGTGGGCTTTTTTGCCTGTTTTCAGCCCTTTTTTTATGTTTTTTGCTGGTTTTGTATTTCTGTCTTTGCGATTTTGGGGGCAAATTTGGGGGCAAATTCTAAACTTTTGGCAGCTTATAGCGTATTTTTGCCGCTTCGAGCATGAGGTACTCGTCTGGCAAGTCTATATAAGCGTTAAGACAAAATTCGATTGAGGAATGTTTTGTTGGAAAGGTTTGAACTATTCTTGAATCAATTAAATTATCTTTTTCTGTCAGAAAAACACATTTTTCTTGTATGAAAAAGATTTTTTGTGATTTGTCAATCTTGACGCCGGGTTTATGGTATAATGAAAATGTGTTAGTTTATTCCGCTGATAGGAAGCAATTATGAAAACTTTGTATGTGTCTGACTTGGACGGCACTTTGCTGACAAAAAATGAATGTGTGTCTGCATATAGTATCGAACACATCAATGCCTTACTGGCAAGAGGCCTTCCGCTTACATTTGCGACCGCGAGGTCTGTGCATGGTGCAAAGGGAGCGCTTAAAGGACTTAATCTTCAGCTCCCGGCTGTATTTTATAATGGAGCACTGGTCTATGATTTTGTCCATAATAAGACATTGGTGTTCCATTGCTTTGACGATACGCTTAAACAGGATCTTTTTGCTGTACTGGAGAGCTTTGAGATAGTTCCTCTTGTATTCGGTGCGGTACCCGACCGTGAGCGTGTTGTATGGCTGGAGGGGAGAGAGTCTCCCGGAATGCAGCGCTATCTTGCATGGCGTAAAGGTGATAGTCGCCTTACTGCAGCGCATTCGGTAAAAGAGCTTTTCGACGGATACATTTTTACTTTTAAATGCGTCGGTCCACGTGAGAAAATGGAGCGAGCATGGAATGTTCTTAAATATGATCCGCGCATCATTTGTATCTATCATAAGGAAACATATCAGGAAGATTACTGGATAGATATTTCTGTACGAAATGCAACAAAAGCGAACGGCGTTCGATTTTTGAAAGAGCACTTTGGCTGTGAAAAGCTTGTGTGTTTCGGGGATTCTTCCAATGACTCGGATATGTTTGATGTCTGTGACGAAAAATATGCTGTCATGAATGCGGACAGTTGGCTGAAAGAAAAAGCGACGGGTGTGATAGGTTATTGTGAAGAGGATGGCGTTGCAAAGTGGCTGGATGAGAAAGCATTCAGTGACTGATCACCAAAATATAAAGATGCTGCGGTATCCCAAATAAAAACAATAGATGTTGACTACGGCAAGCAGAGGAAGTACGAGCATCAGCAGCATACTGTCCAAACGATAGCGGAACGCAAACATAGAGGCAAAAATAGTGATGGCTCCGCCCATTGCAGAAACAAGAAGCAGTTTGCCGTCGCCGTCGCCGATGTTTAGTTCGCCGATATCTGTATCGTCCCGTTGTTTACGCAGCAGACGAA
The DNA here is from genome assembly GCA_017887095.1 of Clostridia bacterium. Lineage (GTDB taxonomy): Bacteria > Bacillota > Clostridia > Christensenellales > Borkfalkiaceae > Gallimonas. The sequence continues at coordinate 1,845 of JAGHIT010000047.1, forward strand.
AGGCGTAGAAATTGATGGCAAGAATATAGGTTGACAGCAGTACAGTCAGCAAAATCATATACGATAAGTATGTGCGAAATATAATTTTTTTCAGGCGGTAGTGCATATGAAAGCAAAAAAGAGAGCTTATGTAAGTGTATATAATAAGGAACGCATTGTGGATTTCTGTCAGTACCTTGTGGAGTATGGATATGAGATCGTGGCAACGGAGGGGACATGCAAAGTATTGCGGGAAGCCGGGATCGCTGCGCTTTCTGCGCATGATCTGACGGGGTATCCCGAGCCGCTCGGAGGCAAGGTGCGTGCCATGCATCCTGCAATCTATACAGGGATCATTGCCAATGAATTGTCGGATGAGCAGCTTCGGGAACTTAATGCCTCAGGAGCACAGATTTTTCCGATCGAGCTCGTCGTAATCAATCTCTATCCGTTCCGCGAGGATATGGAAGAAGGGGTGCCTTTTGAGGAGGCCGCATCGCATATCGATGTCGGTGGATCTGCACTCCTGAATGCCGCTGCCCGCAATTTTATGCATACCGTCGCGGTTTGCGATCCCGATGACTATGACAGGGTTCTGTGCGATCTCGCAGCAGGCGTTATTGCTGAAGACGAGCGTAAATATCTGATGTACAAGGCATTTGCATATACTGCTTCCTATGATGCGCTGGTTGCACAGTATCTTTCTTACAGTTTGAAGATCGCGTTCCCTAAGACGCTCACTGTCACATACGAAAAAACACAGGATATGCTCTATGGGGAAAATCCGCATCAGCGCGCTGCGGTATATCGTGAACCTCTTTTAAAGGAGGGGTCTATCGCGCGCGCCAAACAGCTTGCTGGGGCTGATCTCACATATAGTAATATTCATGATGCAAACGCCGCACTGGAACTGATCAAAGAATTTGACGAACCGACAGTTGTTGTGTGCAAGCATTGCATGCCTTGTGCGGCAGGTACGGGGTCTGATTTGTATGAGGCTTTTGAACGCGCCAAGAGAGCCGATCCCGGTCGTTTGCGTGGCGGAATCCTTGCCATCAACGGCATTGTTGATGCACGCGTGGCGGCGGCACTGCGCGATACCGGTGCGGAAGTCGTCGTGGCCGTCGGATTTACACCGGAAGCAATGACGGAACTCAGGTTTCAGAAAGCCATTATCTTGCTGGAGATGCCTGATATTCGCAGCAAAGTGCAATTCAGTACTTTTGATATGAAGAAGATATACGGTGGGTTGCTCGTACAGACGTATGATACTGCGTTGGCAGACGGTGCGGCCTGTGTGACGGCGCGTAAGCCTTCTGACACGGAACTTCTTGCCTTGGAATTTAACTATAAAGTTGTTAAACATGCGCATTCGAGTGCGGTTGTGATCGGTAATACAGGCGAAACGCTTGGTATTGGAGCGGGACAATCTAATCGTCTGCTTGCTCTTCGCTTTGCATTCGAACTTGCAGGCGAACGTGCAGCGGAAGCCGTGATTGCCTCTGACTCGGGGTTGCTGACGATCGAAACGCTGGAGGAATGTAAAGAAAACGGTATAACTGCTGTCATTCAGACCGGCGTTCCGGAGAAAAAGGTGTTGCGGCTCTGTGATAAGTACGGTATTGCGGTGGTTTGTACGGAGCTTCGGCACTTTAAAGCTTAAGATAACAATGGAATTGTACAGAAAAAAACGCGCCATTGGCGCGTTTTTTTTGAATGGGCTCGAGTTAAGCGAGCGGAACGACTTCGACTTTAATTTTGGCTGAGACGCCTTCCATAAAACGGATGTCGGCATCAAATAATCCGGTCGTTTTGATCGCTCCGTCAAAGGAAATTTTCTTCTTGTCAACGTCATATCCCTGTTCGGCAAGCGCAGCGGCGATCTGTGCCGTTGTAACCGAGCCGAATACTTTGCCGTTTTCTCCTGCGCGGATAGAGACCCTTATCGTCTTTCCGTTGACAGATTTTGCAAGTTCGCGGAGTTGTTTTTCATTCTCTGCTTTGTGGTAGGCGTCAGCGGTACGTCGTTGCGAGATTTCATTCAGTCCGCTTGCGGTTGCCGGTTCAGCAAGTCCTTTCTTTAAAAGGAAATTTTTTGCGTAGCCGTCAGACACTTCTATGACGTCGCCCTGTTTTCCACTGCCTTTTACATCTTTTTTGAGGATAACTTTCATATGTGCCTCCTATTCTTATTTCTATTGTACTTGCTATAACGTGGTTTGTCAATGCGCTTTGGGATATTTTCCGGAAAAATTGCGGATAATGAATGCGTAAGGAGGTGGCAGATGAACAACATCAACAGCGGCGTGTCCTGTTGCGTGACTGATTGTAAGCACAATTGCGACGGCATGCATTGCACGCTTACTACCATTCAGGTCGGGAATACTTGCGACTGTGAACATTGTACTTGCTGCGACAGTTACAGTAAGCGCTAAATCCAAAGAGAGAGGGAAACCTCTCTTTTTTTGTATATTTCAATGAAAAAGAGTAACACTGTATACAGCGCTCAGGCGCTTTCAGATAGAGGCTTTTTCGGGCGCCGTGCGCGCGGGAGAGCTGCGGGAGAGGCTGAGGCCTCTCCTAACTTTTTCTGTATTTTTCAGCGTTGTGCAGCATATGATAAACGGATGAGCGTTCATTTTAAGCGGATCATACCATTTTTATTGCTGGCAGCTCTTGTATTATCCGTTCTGATCTATCCGCGGGGATCGCCGACTGAGGCTTCTCAATCGATTGTTGTACGTATTTGGAATGTAGATACTTTTGAAGGCGGAAAGGGTTCACGAGCATCCTTTCTCAAGCGTGTTGCCGGACGTGCGGAACAGGAACAGAACGGCGTATTTTATCATGTGACTGTCTACACGTTGCATGGAATCCGCGAAGCGTTTGCCAAAGGGGAAAGACCGGATATTTTGTCATTCGGCGTCGGGATCGGGTCGATTGACGGCATGATTCCTCTTGGAGAATCGTTTGGAGGGCGAGATATAGCTGTACCCTGGTGCCGCGGGGCATATTACTTATTTTCTCTTTCCGATAATCTGCCGGAGCAGGGGGCACCGGATGGAAGAACCGTATTGTCCTCAGGCGGGACCAATCTTGTGGAAGCAAGCGCTTATTTTGCGGGAATTTCCGGTACAACGGAGGAAGCGTTGACGGCTTATCTGAGTTTTCTTTCGGGGAGATATGATTTCATGCTCGGAACACAGCGAGATATCTGTCGGTTTGCAAGCCGCGGGGTTAACTTCTATTCCCGGTTGCTTCCGGTATATTGTGATTTGTATCAGTATATAAGTATTTTGTCAGAAGATAAGCTGGATGTCTGTCAGGCGTTTGTGGAACTCCTTCTATCAGAGGAAGTACAGAACTCGCTTTATGAGATAGGCATGTATCCTGCAAAAGGCGCGCAGGGCAGATCGGTGGATTTTTTCTCATCGGCAGAACGGTTGTCTGAAGTCAGATCCATGCTTCGCGACGGAACGGCGGAACGACAGCTGGATATGCTTTTTCCCATGATTGGGTAAACTCGGGCTGCTGAAAAAAGTAGGAGAATTTTTCTGAAAACATTTGAAATATAGCGTAAAGTATGGTAAAATAGGCAGGTAAACGTAATGCAACTATTTACACGTTTGAAAGGGCGATTTCCTGCCTTAAGATTGGAAAAGGAATTCAGCTTTTCACACCATACGACGATCGGCTGCGGCGGCACAGCTGCGGTTGCCGCTTATCCCGCTTCATTGGAAGAAAGTGCGTGCCTCATTGCCTATCTGATACGCGAACGAATACCGATGTGTCTGCTTGGCGCGGGAGCAAACGTGCTTCCTTCCGAAAGATATTTCGAGGGAGTCGTCGTACTGTTTCGCTTGCTCAACGCACTGTATGCGGATGGGGCAGAAGTCTATGCCGGTGCGGGTGTGACGGGCGGAAGCCTGCTCCGGTTTGCCTGCCGTAACGGGATCGGAGGTTTTTCTCCTTTTTCCGGGATTCCCATGACGGTCGGTGGCGGAGTAGCCATGAATGCGGGAGTCGGGGATCTTCACTTTTCAGATATTGTCCGCCGCGTTGTATGTGTAGAGCGCGGCAGATTGTGTATATTGGATACGGCTGCATGCGCGTTCGGAGAAAAGAGCAGCATTTTCCTTCAGGGCATCGCTGTACTTGGCGTGTATTTGCGTGGGCGATATGCAGAACTTTCGTCAATTGTACAAGAAAGTTGCTACTATCGTACTTTGCGCGCCCGCCTTCCCAAAGAGAGAAGCATGGGGTGTGTATTTGTAAACCCTCCGGGTGAATCGGCAGGACGGCTTATCGAAGCATGTGGTCTTAAAGGAAAACGTATCGGCGGAGCTGTCGTTTCTGTCCTGCATGCAAACTTCATTTGTAATGAGGGAGGAACGTCAGACGATATTGCGGCTTTAATCTCCCTGATCAAAGAGACTGTTTTGCGACGTACCGGAATAATGCTTCGCGAAGAAATCAGACGTATCCCTTAAGAGAAATTATAATTACAAAGGCTTATGAGACTGACGGCAGATTATCATACACACACCGTCTATTCGGACGGGAAAAATACTTTTATTGAAAATTTCCGCCGCGCTAAGGAAGTGGGACTGGAAGAGATCGGTTGCACCGAGCATGGATTCTCGCATTTATTCCGCGGGCTTCATCGTACGGAGTTGCATAGATATATCCGTGAACTTCGGGAGGCGGAGCGGGAGATCGGAATCCGTGCACTTCTCGGTTTGGAGAGTAATATTCGCGGTATATCCGGTCTGTGTGATCTTTCGGAGCGGGATTGTGAGACGTTTGATCTCTATGTCGTCGGGATCCATGTGCTCGTACGTTATGAGAAGCTGACAGACAGCAAGCTGGGGCTTGGAAGCTGGCTCAGGACGCAACTGCAGATGAAACCTTCTAAGTCTCTCGTTCGTTTTACAACGAAGGCGTACATCAATTCGATTGAACGAAACCCTGTAGACATTCTGGCGCATTTAAATTATTGTTGTTTCGCAGATCCGGTCGAAGTTGCAAAATGCTGCCGCGATTGTGGTACGTATATTGAAATCAGTTCGAAAAAACAGCATTTGTCTGATGAAGAACTTGCAAAAGTCGCGGATACGGGGGTACGCTTTGTAATTGATTCTGATGCGCATTCGCAAGATCGTATCGGAGACCTGAAGCTTGCAATGCAGCAGGTGGAACGTGTGGGAATTCCGCTTGATCGGATCGATAACCTCAACGGACGACTTCCCGTGTTCCGGCTGCGGCAATGGAAGCAAGAACATATGTGAGGGGGAAGATTTGGCAAATTTTACCAACGAGATCAAGCGAGATCTGGTCGCTTTTTTTCCTACGACGCGCGCAGGTTCGCTTGCTGCAATGGCGGCGTTTCTTTCAACAAGCGGGACTCTTACTGACGATGGCTTCGAGATCGTCAGCGAAAACGAACGTGTTGCAGAATATTTCCAGCGCCTTGCAGAAGGACTTGGCATTCAACCTCAAATCCTGGAAGTTACGCGTGATCCGAAACGAAAGCGGGACAAGCTTACTTTTTATTGCGGCGGGACGAGTGCCGAACATATACTTCGCGAGACGCGCTCGCTTCGCGAACATTTAGAAGAGGATGAGGATGCGGCACTCTGTTATCTCAGAGCGGCGTTTCTCGGAGGGGGAAGCTGTACGCTTCCAAGGGACGGCGCATCTACGGGGTATCACCTCGAATGCGTCTTTTTCACGCAGCAAAGGGCAGAAGAATTCTGCAATCTGCTTTCAGGCTTTGAATTGTTCGGTAAGCTTGTGGCACGCGGCGATACCTTTGTGGCATATGTAAAGAGCCGCGAGGCAATTTCTGATGTGCTTTCCGTATTGGGCGCGGATCATGCGCTCAAAAAACTGGATGCAGTGTCGGCTGCGCGCGCCCGCAGCAATAATAGAAACCGGATTCAGAATTGTATGGCGGGAAATGCCGATAAAGCCGCCATCGCATCTGCGGCGCAGACGGTTGCGGTGAAGCAATTGCAGGCGAGCGGAAAATTGCAAACTCTTCCGGAGCAACTTCGGATCACGGCGCTGGCAAGGCTGGAAAACCCTACCCTTTCGCTTTCAGAACTGGCCGAGCTTCTCGGCGTCAGCAAAGGCGGACTCAATCATCGTATGCGCAGGCTTATGCAACTTTACGGGGAGAATACTCATGACTGATTTTGTACATCTGCATCTTCATACGGAATACAGCCTTCTTGACGGTGCCGTCAAGGTGGATGATCTTGTCCGACATTGCGTGGAGAACGGGATCGATGCTGTTGCCGTGACAGATCACGGTAATATGTATGCTTCCTTGAAATTTGCCGAAAAATGTAAAAAAAATAAGATCAAAGCAATCATCGGCTGTGAGTTTTATGTAGTGGACGATTATCGCCGGCACATCGATCAGAAGGCAGATCACCTCATTCTTCTTGCTAAAAATAAAGCAGGTTATGTCAATCTCGTGCAGCTTGATTCGCTTGCTTTTGTGGATGGATATTATTATCGTCCCCGTATTGATTACCAAGTTCTGAAAGAACATACAAACGGTGTGATTTGTCTCTCAGCCTGCCTTGCGGGACGTATTCCGCGCCTTCTGCTTGCGGGAGAGTACGAAAAGGCAAAGGCGTTTGCGCTCGAAATGAAACAGGCTTTCGGGGAAGATTTCTATATTGAGATACAGGATCACGGTATTCCCGAACAGAAGCACATTCTGCCATTGCTTATAAAACTAGCCCAAGAGACGGGGATAGGCTTGGTCGCGACAAATGATGTACACTACCTCAAGAAAGAGGACTGGGAAATGCAGGATGTTCTCATGTGCATTCAGACCAAACGTACGCTCGACGATCCTTCTCGCATGAAAATGCAGACGCATGAGTTTTACATGAAATCGGGCGACGAAATGGCTGCTCTCTTTCCCAGCCTGCCGGAAGCGATCTCCAATACGCGTGTCATTGCAGACAAGATCTCCGACACCGATACTCCATTCAATCTGAAGGATAACGGTCAGCCCGTTTATGACAAGTCGTTGATTCCGCTGTATACGGCGGATGACGGTACGCCGTCTCCTGAGTTTTTGCGTCGGTTGACAATGGAGGGACTTCCAAAGCGCTACAATCCCGTCACGGATGAGATCATGCAGCGCGCGGAGTATGAGCTTGGCATAATCATCAAGATGGGGTTTGCGGATTATTTCCTCATTGTATGGGATTATATCAACTGGTCACGGATGAACGGCATTCCGGTCGGGCCCGGACGAGGATCAGGGGTCGGAAGCATTGTCGCCTATTCGATCGGAATAACCAATGTTGATCCGTTGCGTTATGACCTTCTTTTTGAACGCTTTCTCAATCCGGACCGAGTTTCCATGCCGGACTTCGACGTTGACTTTTGTACGGCAAGAAGAGGGGAGACCATAGAATATGTGCGCAGACGTTATCACCCTGAGAACGTTGCGCAGATCGTTACATTTGGTACGCTTGCATCGCGCGCTGTCATTAAAGATGTCGGACGTGTTATGAGTGTTCCGTATTCGGATACCGACCGCGTTACCAAGCTGATGGACGGAAAATCGACGATCCGCGAACTGCTTGGACTGAATATTGAAAAGTGTCGCAGGAAAGTCGCGGAGACCGAAAACGATCCCGATCAGCATGACGAAGCTCTGAAAAAACTTGCAGATCAGGAGAGTAAACGGAATCCGGAATTCATAGAGATGTATGAGTCGGATGAGCAGCTAAAGCGCGTCATCGACATGGGGCTGAAACTTGAGGGAATGCCGCGAAATACGTCTATGCATGCTGCCGGTGTTGTCATATGTCGTAAAAAGATTGCGGATAACGTTCCGCTTTCCAGAAACGGTGAGGACATAACAACACAGTTCGATATGAAGGAAGTTGAGTCAATCGGCATGCTCAAGATGGACTTTCTTGCCCTCACAACGCTCACGGATATCAAAAAAACGCTTGACTATATTCTCGAGGATACCGGAAAAACGGTTACATTCAATCAGGAATGCAATGATCCAGGCGCATACCAGCTTATTTCGGAGGGGGATACGGATGCTGTATTCCAGTTGGAACAAGGCGGCATGAAGCGCTTTATGAAGCAACTGCAGCCTACCTGTCTGGAAGATCTGATCGCAGGTATTTCGCTCTACCGTCCGGGGCCGATGGACTTTATTCCGTCGTATCTCAAGAATCGTGCCGAACCTGAAAAAATCACATATCTGACGCCTTTATTAAAGCCGATCCTTGAAAAGACATACGGTGTCATTATCTATCAGGAACAGGTCATGCAGATCTTTCAGAATCTTGCCGGCTACTCTTTGGGGCAAGCTGACCTTGTGCGTCGCGCAATGGCAAAAAAACACCGCTCTGAACTGATGGCGCAGAAAGATAAGTTCATTTACGGGGATATTCAGCAGGGCGGAAACATTACAGGTTGTATTTCGAAGGGCATTCCTCCCGAAGTCAGCGCCGAGCTTTTTGCACAGATGGAAAGCTTTGCCTCCTATGCGTTTAATAAATCGCATGCGGCGGCGTATGCGGTTGTCACCTATCAAACCGCATATCTTAAGAAGTATTTTCCCAAGGAATTCCTTGCAGGTGTTCTCAACAACCGTATTGATAAAATCGATGAGATCGCAAAGTATGTTGTGTACATGAAGGAAAAGAATATTGCGGTCTATCCTCCCGACGTCAATAAATCCAAAGCATACTTCTCTGTTCAGGGCGACGGGCTTCGCTTTGGGCTGTGTGCGTTGCGCGGGGTTGGCATCGGCGCAATGGAGAAAGTCATCGAGGAGAGGGAGAAGGGCGGTCTGTTTAAAGATTTTCCTGACTTTCTTATGCGATGCATCCGCTTTATCAACAAGAAGATGGTAGAGAGCCTAATTTTCGGTGGCGCATTTGATTCAATGGGGCAGAAACGCTCGCAGTATGAAGCCGTCTATGAAGAGCTGATGCGTCGTCTGGCGGCGATCGATAAGCAGAAAACAAGCGCACAGATGTCTCTTTTCGGCGACATTATTCAGGATGAGGCACCTAAAGCAAACTATCCGAATATACCGGAATGGGATACAACGGAAAAACTTTCGCGTGAAAAATCCGTTTTGGGAGTTTATGTCAGCGGTCATCCGTTCGGCGCCTATGCCGCTCATTTTACCGACTGCAATTTTCATACCGGAATGCTTGCAGACTTTGAGGAAGATGAGGAGACAGGAGACAGAACGTATCATCAGATCAAGGTGGACGATAAGGTCACGATGGGCGGCATTGTTGCAGCCGTGCGCAAGATCAATACCAAGGGCGGTACGATCATGGCGTTTGTGACCGTTGAAGATCTTTACGGAAGTGTGGAATGCGTTGCTTTTCCCCGTATTTACGAAAAAATAAAACCATATCTGAAACACGATGGAGTGGTACGTCTGTCGGGTAAAATTGACATTCCGTCCGAAAAGTTGCCATGCATCATTCTCGATCATCTTACTGAGTTTGTGCCTCCTGAGGCACCGCAGCAAGAGTGTGTCAAAGAGACGAAGGAACGCGTCCTGTGGCTGGATGCACGGAAACTGCCGGAGGAAGATTTCAGTGAAATGCTGGAAACTATTCTGTCTTATGAGGGTGACGTACGGACTAAGATTTTACATGCGGACAAGCGCTTTGAATATTCGGTGCATATATCCCGCGCTTTGATGGCAGAGCTTCGTACGTTTTTGCCTGAACAGTGTATCAAGCTTGTATAATTGCAAAAAACTTTTCTAAAAAAATTTAAAAAAGGGATTCCCTTTTTTTAAATTATTTGATATAATAAGAAACGTGCGTAATAACAGGATGATGGAGGAAGTCGATGAAACGAATCGGACTCTTAACGAGCGGCGGTGATGCCCCCGGCATGAATGCGGCAATCCGTGCGGTTGTGAGAACGGCAATTTATTTCGGTATGGAAGTATACGGAATCGAACGCGGTTATGCAGGGCTAATTGAGGATAAAATGATGCCCATGGAGATGCGTTCCGTATCGGATATCGTGCAGAGAGGCGGTACCAAGCTGCGTACTGCCCGCTGTTTGGAAATGCTGACCGTGGACGGGCAAAAGCAGGCAGTCGCAACGCTCGAACGCCGCGGGATCGAAGGGCTTGTCGTCATCGGCGGAGATGGTTCTTTCCGCGGGGCGAAGTGCCTTACGGAGGATTACGGCATCCCGACGATCGGGATCCCCGGAACGATCGATAATGACCTTGAATATACCGACTATACGCTCGGTTTTGATACGGCGGTCAATACCTGCCTTGAAATCATTAACAAGCTGCGCGATACGATGAATTCCCACGAACGGATCTCGGTCGTAGAAGTTATGGGGCGGCATTGCGGTGATATTGCGCTCTATGCGGGAATTGCGTCGGGCGCAGAGATTATTGTTGTACCTGAGATTTCTTATAACCTCGACGATATCGTTATGCGCATCAATCGTTCCCGCGCCAACGGAAAGCATTCCAATATTATTATCGTTGCGGAAGGCGTAACAAGTGCAGAAAAGTTTGCTCGCGAATTGCAGGAAGTTACCACATATTCCGTACGGTCTACTTGTATCGGTCATGTTCAACGCGGCGGTTCTCCGTCTATGGCGGACAGAATGCTAGCGGCACAGTTCGGCAATAAAGCGGTGCGCCTTCTCAAAGACGGTATTGGCAACCGTGTTGTCGGCATCCACAAAAACGAAATCATTGATATGGATATCATCGAGGCGGTCTCGATGAAAAAGAAATTCAATTATGAGCTTTATGAGACTCTGCAGATGATTTCCATGTGACTTACTTGTTCTGAAAAGAGCAATTTTTCCGCAATTATTTTTGTGCCCGCTCTTGAAATTTATACAAAACCATATTATAATAGTATCATGCATGATTTTGCATAAACTACCGTCCGAAAGCGGACGGCTGTCAGGGGGATCCATCCATGATTTTAACAGTTTGCATGAGTCCTTGCGTAGACGTCACGATCGAGCTGGATTCGCTGAATATCGGTAAGGTCAACATTGTCAAGAATAAGACACTTTCCTTTGCGGGCAAGGCGCTCAACGTTGCGATCGGCGTAGCGAGACTTGGCGGACAAGCATATGCCACGGGCTTTATGTACAATGAGAACGGTTCCATGTTTGAACGCGCGTTGGACCGGGAGGGCGTACCTTTTGCGTTTGTCTGGAACAGCGGCCGTGTACGCGAAAACTATAAGTTCATCGATAAAAAATCGATGCTAACGGAAGTCAACGATGTCGGCGGACAGGTGGCAGGAGAAAAACTCGGTGAACTTTTGCATATGATCCGTAATTTCTCGTCCAGGTCGGATGTAACGGTGATTTCCGGAGGATTGCCGCGGGGCGTTGAAACAAGTTATTACCGTGAAATTTTCCGGACGGTCGATCCGAAATCGCTTCGCATCGTCGATACCGAGGGCGCTAAAATGTTTGCAGCACTGGAAGCGGGAGTGGATCTTGTAAAGCCTAATCTGGAGGAATTGCAGGAAACGCTCGGCAGAGAATTCAAAGACAGAGACGATATGCTTTCCGGTTGTCATGAGCTGCTTGACCGCGGCGCAAGGATTGTTCTTTTGTCGCTCGGTAAGGACGGCGCTGTCATTACAGATGGTACACATAGCTATTATTGCAAGAGCATTAACGTTGCCGTCAATTCTACGGTCGGTGCGGGTGACGGCATGGTCGCCGCGGCAGCGACCATGCTTCGACAGGGGGCTGATCTTCCCGATATTCTGCGCGCAGGCGTTGCGGCCGGAACGGCAACAGTTACAACGTTTGATACGATCTCTTTCACGAAAGCAAAGTATGACGAGATCTACGCAAGCCTGAATGTAACCGAATTGAAATAAGGCACAATATGCCGTAAATTTGCGTTATGGCGCAGGGCGTTGATCTGATCTATACCACAGGTTTCCGCAGAAACATCTTTCGGACGTGAAAAATTAGCGCCGACTGTTTCACGATTGTTTTGTCTACTTTTTCCCATTGGACACAATATATTGTGTCCAATGGGAATTTTTTTCCAAAATATTGTGAGAAGGGGTTGACAAATGCTACAAGATGTAGTATGATAAAAGTGTTCCCGCAATTCAGGGAACAGCATATGCATTACGCGGGGAAAAGAATAAGGCAGGTAGGGTTATATGAAAATCATTAAAAGAAACGGTACGGAAGTCGATTTTGATCTGGAGAAAATCGAAAACGCGATCCGTAAAGCGAATAATGAGGTGAGCGAATCAAATCGACTCACGGAAAAACAGATCATGCTCATTACGAACAGAGTTACGGGACTTGCGGGCGATTTGAACCGTGCGGTCAACGTTGAAGAGATCCAGGATTTTGTTGAAAATCAGATTATGGATCAAAAGGCATTTGCGGTTGCGAGAAAGTATATCACATACCGTTATACTCGTGCGCTCGTGAGGCGTTCCAACACAACGGACGCGCAGATTCTTACCCTCATTGAGTGCAATAACGAGGAGGTCAAACAGGAAAATTCCAACAAAAATCCTACCGTCAATTCAGTTCAGCGAGACTATATGGCGGGAGAGGTTTCCAAAGATCTGACGCGCCGTATTCTTTTGCCGCGCGATATTGTAGAGGCGCACGACGCGGGACTTATTCATTTCCATGACGCCGACTATTTTGCGCAGCACATGCATAATTGTGATCTTGTAAATCTCGAAGATATGCTGCAGAACGGAACGGTCATCTCGGGTACTTTTATCGAAAAACCGCATTCCTTCTCGACGGCGTGCAATATTGCTACGCAGATCATCGCGCAGGTTGCCTCCAATCAATACGGAGGGCAGAGTATTTCTCTGACGCATCTTGCTCCTTTTGTTGAGGTCAGTCGACGGAAAATCCGGGCGGATGTTGCAGAAGAATTGGCAGGTCTCGGCATTACGGATGAGGAACATATTGCCAAAATTGCGGAAAAGCGTCTGAAAGCAGAAATCGCGAAAGGAATCCAAACCATCCAGTATCAGGTCGTAACTTTGCTTACGACAAATGGGCAGGCGCCCTTTGTTACGGTGTTCATGTATCTGGGTGAGGCACGCAGCGAGCAGGAGCGTGCCGATCTCGCGCTTATTATCGAGGAGACGCTTAATCAGCGCATCCGCGGCGTCAAGAATGAGTCCGGGGTATGGGTTACGCCTGCATTCCCTAAGCTTATCTATGTTTTGGAAGAGGATAATGTCCGCAAAGGCAGCAAGTACTGGTATCTTACAGAGCTTGCCGCAAAATGTACGGCAAAACGCATGGTGCCCGACTATATCTCTGAAAAGAAAATGCTTGAATACAAGGTCGATAAAAACGGCGAGGGACATTGTTATACCTGCATGGGTTGCCGGAGCTTTTTAACGCCTTACGTTGACGAAAACGGGAAGCCCAAGTATTATGGCAGATTCAATCAGGGGGTCGTTACGATCAACCTTGTAGATGTTGCGCTTTCTTCCAAAGGGAATGAAGAGAAATTCTGGGATATTTTCGACGAGCGTCTTGAACTTTGTTACAGAGCGCTCATGTATCGTCATAACAGACTTAAGGGAACGCTTTCCGACGCAGCTCCCATTCTTTGGCAATATGGCGCTTTGGCGCGCCTGAAGAAAGGGGAGACCATTGATAGGCTGCTGTACGGCGGCTATTCCACCATTTCTCTTGGATATGCGGGGTTGTACGAGTGCGTTAAGTACATGACAGGCAAGAGTCATACCGATGAAGAGGCGAAGCCGTTCGCGCTCGCCGTCATGCAGCATATGAATGACAAGTGTAAGGAGTGGAAGGCAAAGGAGAACATCGACTTCTCGTTGTATGGCACGCCGCTTGAGAGCACGACGTATAAATTTGCGAAGTGCCTGCAAAAACGCTTCGGCGTCATTCCCGGCGTGACGGACAAGAACTATATCACAAACAGCTATCATGTGCACGTCTCTGAGCAGATCGATGCGTTCACAAAGCTCAAGTTTGAGAGTGAGTTCCAGCAACTCTCGCCCGGCGGCGCGATCTCCTATGTGGAAGTCCCCAACATGCAGGACAATATTCCCGCCGTGCTCGCTGTCATGCAATACATTTATGACAATATCATGTACGCGGAGCTGAATACAAAGAGCGATTACTGCCAGGTGTGCGGATATGACGGGGAGATCCAGATTGTGGAAGAGGACGGCAAACTTATCTGGGAATGCCCGCATTGCCACAACCGCGATCAGAACAAGATGAACGTCGCACGTCGCACATGCGGATATATCGGAACGCAGTTCTGGAACCAAGGCAGAACGCAGGAGATCAGGGACAGGGTTCTGCATCTTTGATATGAATTACGCAGAGATCAAAAAGACAGATATTGCAAACGGAGAGGGGGTTCGCGTGTCCCTCTTCGTCTCCGGATGCAGACGGCGCTGTAAAAATTGTTTCAATCAGATCGCGTGGGACTTTGATTATGGCAATCCTTTTACGGAGGAAGTGGAAGAGGAGATCATATCGGCGCTTACTCCCTATTATATTGCGGGGTTGACATTGCTTGGCGGTGATCCGATGGAACCGGAAAACCAGAGAGCGCTGCTTCCTTTTGTCAGAAAGGTGCGTGCGCGGTTGCCGGAAAAAAACATCTGGTGTTTTACAGGCTATACCTACTCAGACGGCACGCTTGAAGAGGATGCGGTGCGTCTGTCCGAGACAAAAGAGCTGATCTCGCTTTTTGATGTCCTTGTAGACGGACGGTTCGTCGAAGAACTCAAGGATATCCGCCTTAAGTTCCGTGGTTCAGCCAATCAACGCGTGATCGACGTGCAGAAGAGTTTGCAGTCGGGACAGATTGTCCTATATCTTTCATAGCAACATAGCCTGCGGGGATCCCTGCAGGCTTGTTTCTTTCCAAATCATTGACTTTTTTCGCAAAACGGCTATAATAGAAGGACAGGTATTTGTGAAAATCAACGGAGGAATCGATATGAATAAATTACAGCTTAAGCGCTATGCAAAATTGCTTGCAAAGGTTGGCATCAATCCAAAAAAGGGACAGTGGGTCATCGTCTATCCCGAGCTTGATCAGCCCGAATTCACGGAATGGGTCGTGGAGGAGCTGTATCGAGCCGGCGCGGGGAAGGTTACGGTTCAGTGGGCGCATCAGCCCATTTCCAAACTTAAATATAAGTACGAAAAGGAGGAGACGCTCTCTGCGACGGCAGACTGGGAAGTGGAGCGGCTCAAGCTCTATGCAAAGGAGCTGCCCGCCATGCTCTACCTGCTCTCCGAAGATCCCGACGGGCTCTCGGGCATCGATCAGGACAAGGCGACCCGCATCCGCATTGCGCGCAGCAAGGTCTCCAAGCCCTATCGCGACGCGATGGACAATCACTACCAGTGGTGCATTGCCGCCGTTCCCGGGAAGGCGTGGGCAAAGAAGGTATTCCCCGAGCTTCAGGTCAACCGTGCCATGGAAGCGCTGTGGGACGCCATTCTCAAGGCATCCCGCGCGGACGGTCCCGATCCCGTTCGCGAATGGGCGCGACATAACGACAACATTGCCTCCCGCTGCGATTATCTCAACAAGCTCGGGCTTATCGCGCTGGAGTATAAGGCGAGCAACGGTACCGACTTCCGCGTCGGATTGATGAACGAGAGTCTCTTCCTCGGCGGTGGGGAGACGACGCTGGAAGGCAGATACTACAACCCTAATATCCCCTCGGAGGAGATCTTTACTTCGCCCAAGGCGGGGGATGCAGAGGGCATCGTCTATTCGACCAAGCCGCTCTCTTATCAGGGCGAACTCATTGAAGGCTTTTCGGTCCGTTTTGAAAAGGGGAAGGTCGTCGAGGTCAAGGCAAAAAAGAATCAGGAACTTTTAGAGAAGATGATCTCCATGGACGAGGGCGCGGCGATGCTCGGGGAATGCGCGCTGATTGCGGACGATTCGCCCATCAACAATGCGGGCATCCTTTATTACAACACGCTGTTTGATGAAAATGCAAGCTGCCATTTGGCGCTCGGCAGAGGATTTTCCAATTGTGTACGCGGATATGAAGCGCTTTCGCAGGAAGAGCTTGCCAAACTCGGTCTCAATGACAGTATGATCCATGTCGATTTTATGATCGGCTGCAAGGATATGCAGATCACAGGTGTCACGGCTAAGGGTGAGCGCGTTGCGATCTTCAAGGACGGAAATTGGGCGTTTTGATGTCCGTTGTTTCGGGTATATAAAATAGAACGAAACATCGGAACGAGGTTATATATGATCAAGATCGATATTTTTTCGGGATTTTTGGGCGCAGGGAAGACGACGCTCATTAAGAAGCTGATCAAAGAAGTGTATCAGGGCGAGCAGGTCGTGCTGATTGAAAATGAGTTTGGCGAGATCGGCGTGGACGGCGGATTTTTGCAGGATGCAGGCATCCGCATCACCGAGATGAATTCCGGTTGCATCTGCTGCACGCTGGTCGGAGATTTTGCAAAGGCTTTAAAAGAGGTCGCGGCGAAGTATTCACCCGATCGCATCATCATCGAGCCTTCGGGTGTCGGCAAGCTCTCGGATGTCATCCGTGCCGTTCAGCAGGCGGGCGTCGTAGGCGCGCAGCTCAATGCCTTCTGCACCGTCGTGGACGCGAAGAAATGCAAGATGTACCTCAAAAACTTCGGGGAATTTTTCCTCGATCAGGTCGAGCATGCAAGTTGTATCGTGCTCTCGCACACATTCGATGAATCGAAGGTGGAAGAGGCGGTCAGACTTCTGCGCGAGCACACCGACGTTACCATTGTGACGACCGACTGGAACGCGATCAACGGCAAGGAGATTCTTGCTGCCATGGAGCAAAAAGATTCCCTGAAAGAGGAGCTTGAAAAGCTTGCCGCCGAGGTGGTGCATGATGACGAGCACGAACACTGCCACCATGATCATGACCATGACGACGGAGACGAGCACCACGATCATGAGCACGGGCATTGCTGTCATGACGACGATGATGAACACCACGAACATCACCATGATGAGAATGACGGGCTTGATCATTCGCATTGTGACCACGAACACGGACATTGCTGTCACAATCATGAGCACCATCACCATGCTGACGAAGTATTCGCAAGCTGGGGCGTGGAGACGAGCAGGAAATTTACCAAAGAGGAGCTTGAGCGTGCGCTTACCGCACTTGGCTCGGGTGAATACGGGCAGATTCTGCGTGCCAAGGGCATTGTAGACGGTGTCGAGGAGTGGATCTACTTCGACTATGTTCCCGGCGAGCCGGATATCCGTGCAGGGTTGCCCATGGTCACGGGCAGGCTCTGCGTCATCGGCTGTGATCTGAAAGAGGATGCGCTCAATCATTTGTTCTTAGGATAAAACCATGCAGGAAGTTCCCGTATATCTCTTTCTCGGCTTTTTAGAGTCGGGCAAGACAAAGTTTATTCAGGAAACGCTGGAAGATGCGCGCTTTGATTCGGGCGAGCGCACCCTGCTGCTTGTTTTGGAGGAGGGGGAAGAGGAGTACGATCACTCCAAGTTCGCCAACCCGTCTTATGCCGTGGAGTTCCTCGAGCCTGCGGACATGACCGAAAAAAATCTCTCCGCACTTGCAGAAAAATATTCGACGGAGCGCGTCGTCGTCGAATACAACGGCATGAGCATGCTACAGGACTTCTTTGATGTAATGCCAGAGGGCTGGGCGATCGCGCAGGTCATGACCTTCTTTGACGCGACTACCTTTCTTGCTTACAACAAGAATATGCGCCAGCTCGTCTTTGACAAGGTGCAGTACGCCGATATGGTGGTATTCAACCGTTTTAAGGGCGAATACTCCAAGGAAGAATTTCACAAAGTTATCCGCGGCATGTCCCGTCGTCCGGGGATCGTGTACGAATATCTGGGCGGGAAAGCGGAATATGATGAGATCGAGGATCCTCTTCCCTATGATATCGACGCGCCGATCATCATGATCGAGGACAAGGACTACGCCTTTTTCTATCGTGACCTGGTCGAGGAAATGGACAAATACAACGGAAAGACCGTGCATTTCAAGGGGCTTGTCGCCGTTGATAAGTCGTTGAAAAAGGGGACGATCGTGGTCGGACGGCACATCATGACGTGCTGTGAAGCGGATATCGCCTACAGCGGGCTGGTCTGTGAGCAGGTCACGGGACAATACAGGACGCGCGACTGGGTGGAAGTCACGGCGCGCATTGAGGTGCGCTATCACGCCGTCTACGGGCAGAAAGGTCCTGTCCTGAAGGCATCGAGCGTTACGCCTGCCGCGCCGCCCGAACAAGAACTTGCAACTTTTTATTGAGAAAAAGCCGCCTCAGGCGGCTTTTTTCATTTGAAATGTTGGAATTTTTGCCCTATTTATGGTATAATTATTGCATGATTCCTGAAAGCCTGCTTACGCGAATTCAAACCGTTTATCCTAAACATGCCGCCGTGATTGAAGCGGGATTGCAAGTCCGACGTTTCGTTACATTGCGTGTTAACAGGATAAAACTGTCTTCGGAAGCTTTTGCAGAGATCTTGATGCAAAGAAAGGTCTCCTTTGAGCGGATCGCCTATGACAGGGATGCGTTTTTGCTGCGCGATGTGCGGGAGGATGCCGTCATGCAGATGCCGGAATATGCGGACGGGGCGCTCTATATGCAGAGCCTCTCATCCATGCTGCCGCCGCTCTTTCTTGCGCCGCAAGCGGGGGAAAATATCCTCGATATGACGGCAGCGCCCGGCAGCAAGACGACGCAGCTCTATGCGCTTTCGCAGGGCAGGGCGCTCATTACGGCGTGTGAGCGCGATGCGGGAAGATTTGAGCGCCTCAAATATAACCTGGAAAAACAGGGCGCGACCCGTGTCAATGCGCTCAGGACGGACGCCCTTCAGCTCAGCAACTTTCTTCGGTTTGATAAGATATTGCTTGACGCGCCGTGTACAGGGACGGGGACGATCGAAGAGGGGAGCCGCGTACGCTTTTCGGAAGAGTATCTCGCGAAATGCGTCAAACTGCAAAGAAAACTCATTGAAAAGGCGCTGCGTCTGCTCAAAGGGGGCGGGAGCCTCGTCTATTCCACCTGTTCCATTCTGCCCGAGGAGAATGAGGAAGTCGTACGGCATGCGGAGAAGTTGGGCGGGAAGATCGTGTCCGTCACGGCGCCCGCAGGCGTGCCGCAGCTTCCCGCAATGGACGGAACGATCTGCGTCTGCCCGAATGAATGCTATGAGGGATTCTTTTTCGCGAAACTGACCAAATAGAAATAAGGCAAGCCGATGTGTGGCTGCCTGTTTTTTACTTAAGAAATGCCTGAAATTTGGCGGCGTGTTCCGCGGGAATGATGACCTCCAATTCCGTTCCCTGTTCGGTATAGTTGACGCTCTTTTCCGCAACGAGGGAACGCAGCGCCGCGTATTTTGCCGATTGCGCATAGGGCACGAACAGGTTGGCGCGAACATAGCGCGATTGCAGCTCTTGGAAGATGCGGCGTTTCAGCTCGTCCAAACCCTGTCCCTCCTTGGCGGAGATCATGACGCAGTCGTGCGGCAGGCGGGCATCTTCGGCGAGCAGATCGCACTTGTTCATGACGATCAGATAGGGGGAAGAGAAGTGCATGTCCTGCAAGGTAGCGAGCGTCGTCGTAAGCTGCGTCTGATAGTCGCCGCATGCGTCGCAGACGATGAGCGCGAGATCGCAATGCAATGCGCTCTCTAACGTTGACTTGAAGGCGTCGATCAAATGATGAGGAAGATCTTGTAAAAAGCCTACAGTATCGGTCAGGAGAAACTTCATGTCATCAATCGAAAAGGCTCTGGAAGTCGGATCAAGCGTCGCAAAGAGAGCATCTTTAACGAGGACGTCCGCACCCGTTAGTGCATTCAGAAGCGTTGATTTTCCAGTATTTGTGTAGCCGACCAGTGCAATCGATCGGACGCCGTCCTTTTGCCTGCGCTGGGTAAGAAGTCCCCGCCGAAGTTCTGTTTTTTCAAGTTTCTCTTCTAAAGAACGGATGCGCGTACGAATGTGACGGCGGTCCGTCTCCAGCTGCGTTTCGCCGGGGCCTCGCGTACCGATGCCGCCGCCGAGGCGCGAAAGGGCGCTTCCTTTGCCCTTGAGCCGAGGATACATATATTTGAGCTGCGCAAGTTCGACCTGCAGCTTTCCTTCGCTGCTCTGCGCGCGCAGGGCAAAGATGTCAAGGATGAGCGTCGTACGATCAATGACCTTTACGCCGCCGAGCGCCTCGGAGAGATTAACGGTCTGGGAAGGGGAGAGCGTACCATTGAACAGTACGGTCAGATCAAGCCCTTCGATGCGCTCGCGCAGTTCTTCAACTTTGCCTTCACCGAGAAAGGTTGAGGGATTGATCTCGCGGATCCTGACCTTTATCGTCCCAGCGTATGCTGCCCCTGCGCTCTCGATCAGCGCGATCGCCTCGCAGTGGAGCTCATCATCCTTAGCTTCATTCAGAATCGGTTGCACAACATAGACGTTCTCAGTCATTGGTCGTCCTCCTGCTTGTGCAGTTTGACGGCGCTTGCGACCGAACGACGGTGGTCTTCGGTGATCGCAGCATAGTGCTTTCTGGTCGTATTGACGTCACGATGCCCGAGAACGTCGGCAACGATGTAGATGTCGCCTGTTTCGCGGTAGAGCGCCGTGCCATAGGTCGAGCGAAGTTTATGCGGCGTAATTTTTTTGAGCGGCGTCACGATTTTTGCATACTTTTTTACAAGATTTTCTACAGCGCGGACCGTAATGCGTCGGTACTGGAGAGATAAAAAGAGGGCATGCTCTTCAGATGATACGCGAGGATCGTTTTCCTTCTGGGCGAGATATGCCGCCAGCGCGTCTCCGACTTCCTCAGAGAAATACAGGATTGCCTGATTGCCTCCTTTGCGTGTCACAACAAAAGAATTATTGGAAAAATCTATACTTTCATTGTTGAGTCCAACCAGTTCTGAAATACGGATACCTGTCCCCAAGAACAGTGTAAGAATCGCAGTGTCACGGATCTTCGTTTTTTCATGATATCCTGTCGCGTGTTTTGATAGACCGTTTCCGTCTTCCGCGACATCAAGGATAGAGGAGATTTCATTTCCCTCCAAGCGTATAATTTCCTTTTCATGAAGCTTAGGCGTAGCAACCTTTGTCGTCTGATTGATTTCAATCAATCCTTTGTTAAAAAAATATTTGTACATCGATCGTACCGTAGAAAGCTTACGCGCCTTTGCTCGTTCATCACAAGATAACCGCTTATTATGAAAGATATAATTGGAAAGATAACTTAGAAAAATTTCAAGGTCGGTATCAGATACCTGCTCCAAATCTTCCAATGTCAGAGCCGGAATAGTTTTTGAATTACGAAATTTTTTCCTGCAAAGAAAATCAAAAAAAATGCGAAGATCATAGACATAATTAAGACGAGTTAAAGTGCTCGTGCGGTTTTCCACACCCCGCAAATAATCCTCACAGAAGGGAGGTAATTCCTGCAAGATCAGATCGATTTTATCTAAATTTTTGATATTCCGATCCTGATAATAATCAGAACCATCTGTTTTGATTTTTGCCATAGAATAAGTATAGCACAAAAAAAAAAGAAAGTCAATTTTTGCGAATAGTTTCTATCCTATACCTCGTTTTTATATAAAATGACTGTCTGATGCTTTTAATGGAACAGCAGAAAAATAGGAGGGTGGATTAACATAACTATTCGCAAAACACAGCTTTTACGAATAATTTATCAAAAAACAATAATTAAACAATCCATAATCTCGTTTTTATATAAAATGACTGTCTCATCTAATGAAATGAAACGATAATTGCACGACATTATATTATACATTGCACGGCATACAACGATTCCAGGATTCCTGGCAAACAGACAGAAAAATCGGAAAAACAAAACCAACTGCCTGATTTGGCAGTCGGTTTCAGTCGGTGCGAAAGTTCTTTTAATACTATGTCAGACATACTATTTTAATTTTACGAAGATACCATATGATTTTGCGCCGCACGTCGTTGATCCGGTTATTTCTGTTCCGGATAACAAATCAAGAAATGTTCCACTGAACCTGATTGTGTACGAAGCAAAGGAATTATTCACATAAATATATACAGATTCTTCAGGATGTTCATTGGTTCTGGAATACATTAGAAAACCGCTATCTGCGAAGATTTCCTTATATTCTCCATTCATAAATACAGAATGCGCTTTGCGAATCTTGCCTAATTTTCTGTAGAAAATTAATAGTTCTTCATCTGTGTTAATCCAGTCAAAACATCTGCGGCAAAACGGATCCTGAAAACCTTCCATGGCATTTTCATCGCCATAATAGATGCACGGAACACCCGGTAACGTATATTGCAGTACGGCAGCCATCATCAGCCTCTGTTTTGCTGTCGATTTTTCGCGTTCCGTCAAAAACGTTACGGCCATCTCATTTTTGTTGTTACATGTCTTTCCGCTCAGAACCGTCAATATACGCGCCGTGTCATGTGTTCCAAGGATATTCATCAAGACATCCAACGTCTGTTTGGGATAATGATCGATGAGAAGATAAATGGTCTCTCGTAATTGATTAGTGTTTCCGCTTAAAACATAACTGATAATTGCATCTTTCAGCGGATAGTTCATTACGCTGTCCAACTCATGTCCCTGCAGATACTGTCGCCGCTGACTATATGCTATTTTGTTGGATGCATCTTCCCAAACTTCACCGATAATAACGGCATCCTGATTGTATTCTTTGACAGCAGAACGCAACTTTTTTAAAAAGAAATCCGGTAGCTCGTCAGCGACATCTAATCGATACCCTCCGATTCCGTGGCGAAGCCAAGTTTTTAATACTCCGTTTTCTCCAAAAATAAATTCCTGATAGGATGGTGAAGTTTCATTGACAGCAGGAAGCGTCTCAATCCCCCACCAGCTGTCATATGAGTTCGGGTAATCATGAAATGTATACCAATCGTAATACGGTGAATAAGGCGACTGATATGCACCGATACTGTCATAATGACCGTATCGATTAAAGTATCGACTGTCGCTTCCCGTATGGTTAAATACACCGTCTAAAATTATGGTTATGCCACGTTTTTTGGCTTCCTGAACAAGTTTATCAAAATCCGCGGTTGAGCCAAGCAGTGGATCGATTTTTAAATAATCTCCCGTATCATAGCGATGATTGGAGTAAGCTTCAAAAATGGGGTTAAAATAGATAACAGTTATACCTAATTGTTGTAAATAGTCAAGTTTCTCCGTGACACCTGCTAGATTTCCGCCAAAAAAATCATTATTTAGTACTTTTCCAAATTCATTGGGACGATAAGACGGAAGTCCTCCCCAATCATCCCGCAGGATTTTTCCGTTTCCAATTGGAATATCTCCGCTTCTGTAAAACCGATCGGGAAAAATTTGATACATCACGCCGCCTTTTAACCAATCCGGAGTTCGGTATTGTTGGTCGAAAACGGTGATTTGCCAACTATTCAGGTTAACAGATTTACAAAATGTCCCGTTTCTAAAGCTACCGCATCCGAAAAAGTCATCCTCGATCCGGAAATAATAAAAGTATAGTCCCGGCTGATGAAAACGGAGCGTGACGGAGAAGCCGTATGTCTGACGATCCATAGAAATCGGTGTACGATCTTCACCGTCCCGACTGAGAACCAGTCTCGCATCTATGGAATCAGGCATATCTCCATCCTCATTCCATAGAAGACGAAACGTGACCGTTTTTTCGGTTGGTATTGCACCCGTCAAGCTTTTGCAGGAGCGATCCAAAGGATTGTAGTAAAATTGCATATTATTTTCTCTCAGCGCAGACAGATCCCAAATTCGAAAACACTTTATTTTTTAAGCGCTTTCAGATTCCAAATATTGTTTGCATAGTCACGGATACTTCTGTCTGCCGAAAAATATCCCGCAGCGGCGATGTTCATCAATGACATCCTGTTCCAACTCAGTTTGTCATTACGATATAATTCTATGATACGCTTATGTGTTTTACAGTAGGATTCAAAATCGGCCAGGCACATATACGGATCAGCAACGGGTGCGTTGCGGATCAAATAATTCGCAATGTCTCCAAACGATGTTCCGTTAAACCCGACGATCAAGGATTCAATTATCTTACGGAGTCCCAAATCACGGTTGTAATAAACGCTTGAATTATATCCGCTTGACCAAATTTCATTCACCTCGTCTGCTGTTAAACCAAAGATAAAGATGTTTTCATCCCCGACGCGCTGTGCCATTTCAACATTTGCACCATCGAGGGTGCCTATCGTCAGGGCTCCGTTGATCATGAATTTCATATTGCCGGTTCCGGAAGCTTCTTTTCCTGCAAGGGAAATCTGTTCGGAGACTTCGCTTGCAGGCATAAGAGCCTCAGACATAGTGACATTATAATTTTCCATGTACACTACGTTAAGCTTTTCGTTGATCTTCGGATTCTTTTTTATGTCCTCTGCAAGGAAACAGATAAGCTTGATAATTTGTTTTGCCATATCATAGCCGGCAGCGGCCTTTGCCCCGAAAATATATGTCTTCGGCTGAACATCAAGCTCCGGATTTTCCTTCAGCGCATTATATTCTGCAATGATATGCAATGCATTGAGCAACTGTCGCTTATATTCATGCATTCGTTTTGCCTGAACATCGAACATAGATTCCGGATCAATAATCACGCCCTGATGTTTTTTGGCAAAATCAGCGAATTGCTTTTTCTTAATTGCTTTTATTTCTCCGAGTCGCTTTAATACGCTTTCGTCCCCTGCATATTTGCGCAGTTCTTCCAGTTTGGAAGCATCTTTATCGTATCCTGTACCAATGCAATCTGTGATCAGTTCGCAAAGCTCCGGATTTGACTGATTCAGCCAACGTCTGTGGGCGATACCATTGGTAACATTGCAGAACTTTTCAGGGGTATAATCGTAGAAATCACGGAAAATACTGTCCTTAATAATGTTACTGTGCAATTCTGAGACACCGTTTACGCTGTGTGAGCCCATGACGCAGAGATTTGCCATACGAACAGTATTATTGGCAAGAATTGCCATATGAGAAATTTTGTTCCAATTTCCGGGAAAACGCGCCCAAAGATCTTCACAAAATCTTCGATTGATTTCGACGAGAATATTATGGATTCTAGGCAATCTGCGCGCAACAAGATCCTCTGCCCATGTTTCGAGTGCCTCAGCCAAAACCGTATGATTTGTGTACGCACATGTAGCGGTAGTAATATTCCATGCGACTTCCCAGCTGAAATAATTCTCATCGACCAGGATTCTCATAAGCTCAGGGATCGCAAGAGCCGGATGCGTATCGTTTATGTGAATCGCAGCCATCTGTGGAAGCAGCGAAAGAGAGCCGTAGCGACGCTTATGATCAGATACGATACACTGAAGCGATGCAGATACAAGAAAATATTGTTGCTGAAGACGCAGAGATTTCCCTTCGTAATGATTATCCGAGGGATACAAAACCTTGGTCAAAAGCTGTGCTTCCGTATCATCCCGCATGACTTCTGCATAGTTTCCCTGTGAAAAAAGCTGCATGTCAAACTTCTGCACCGCTCGCGCACGCCAAAGCCTGAGCGTACTGACGGAATCGGAATCTTTCCCGGAGACCATCATGTCATATGCAACAGCCTCCACTTCGCGCGCATTATGGTAGACGGTTTCCATACCGTGATCTGTCCATTTCTCTTCAAGAGTTCCATCAAAGCGGACGATAAAGCGTTTGTCGCTGCGCTGAATCAACCACGCTTCCCCTCCCGGCAGCCATACATCCGGCATTTCGATCTGCCAGCCGTCAACTATTTTTTGTTTAAACAGCCCGTACTGATAACAGATAGAAAATCCCATGGCGGGATAATTTTGTGTTGCAAGCCCGTCAAGGAAGCAGGCGGCAAGTCTACCAAGTCCGCCGTTTCCAAGTCCGGCATCCGGTTCCTCGTCATAGAGCTCTTCTAAGGTAATGTGGAAACTCTTGAGCGCATTTTCCAATGCATCATGAATGCCGAGATTATAAACGCTGTTTTTAAGAGAGCGACCCATCAAAAATTCCATACACAGATAATAAACGCGTTTTGCGCGCGCGTTCTTTGTCCTGAGATGAAATTTCTGATGTTTTTCTGCCATGATGTCTCTAACGCTCATGACAACAGCTTTGTAAATTTGTTCGCGGGATGCTTCCTGGGGAATTACGCCAAAATAACGTGATAATTTCCCCGCAATGAGGCGATGTGCCTCCTGTTCCGTCAACTTGCTCATGGATAGTTGTATGATTCTCCTGAAAAGATTTTGCTAAGCAATAAAACATGACATCAACGAAAAGAAACGAGGGGCAACGTCGCGAAACGTGAGCTGCCCCTCCTTTCTTACTGTCTGTTAAGAAGGATGCTGTTCCTTTCGTGTGTCAATTTAACATACCGAGATACAGACCGATGTAATATTGTGCTGATTTCGCCCAAGAGAAATCGGTCTCCATTGCCTTTTTCTGAAGTGCGCTCCATGCCTCTTTATTGTGGTATACGCCAAGCGCCTCGTTAATGACGTACAGCATATCATATGCATTATAGTCATGGAAGGTAAATCCGTTTCCGCCCGCGCCGTACGGCTGGATGCTATCACGCAGACCGCCCGTTTCGCGAACGATAGCGACTGTGCCGTAACGGGAGGCGATCATCTGCGAAAGCCCGCAAGGCTCGCTCTTAGAAGGCATCAAGAAGAGATCAGCGCCCGAATAAATCTTACGGGAAAGATCGGAGTTGAATGATATGATGGATACCACCTTTCCCTGATACCTGCGGGCAAGATCGCTGAAATAGTTTTCATATGCGGAATCACCCGTGCCGAGGAGCACGAACTGGACATCCTGCCGGAGAACCTGTTCGATCACTTCCTTAACGAGATCAAGCCCCTTATGAGAAACAAGACGGGAAATCATCGCGATAATAGGCGTATCTGCCTTTACCGGAAGATTAAGCATGCGTTGCAATTCCTCTTTGCAAATCGCCTTGTTGGAAACATCTTCCGCATCATAATTAGCAAAGAGTGATTGGTCAGTTTTCGGATTGTAGTAATCAGTATCGATGCCGTTTAGGATGCCGCAAAGTTTGAATTCATTGCGTCTGACAATGGGATCCAAACCATGTGAATAATATGGATCCTTGATTTCCCCGGCATAAGTCGGACTTACTGTTGAGAACCGTTCACAGCATTCGATCGCACCCTTCATCAAGTTGATACAGCGATCATACTCAACGAGATAACGATAACGGTTGGAGATTCCAAAAAGATCTTCAAGAATATCCAGTGAATATTTTCCCTGATATTCAATATTATGAATGGTAAATACCGCACGGATAAACTGATATTCGGGGCGGAAACAGTAAATCGTTTTAAGGTAGATCGCTGCCAAAGCCGCTTGCCAGTCGTGACAGTGCAGAATATCGGGATAGAATCCGAGGAAGGACAAAATTTCCATAACGCTGCGACTGAAGAAAGCGAAGCGCTCTCCGTCGTCATAATAGCCGTAGCACCCCGGACGCTTAAAGTAGTACTCGTTATCCACGAAATAAAACTTTACATTATTGGCTTCGTATTCAAAGATTCCGCAGTATTGATTTCGCCACGAGAGCGGAACAAAAATATTGCCAATAAACTTGAAATCCTTGCGGTATTCCTTTTTTATATCCTGATAGAGCGGGATAATAACCCGTACGTCATATCTTTCGTCAGCTGCGATTGCTTTAGAAAGGGATCCGATGACCTCGGCAAGGCCTCCCGTCGCAATGAAGGGAGCTGCTTCGGATGCGACAAACATGATTTTCTTTTTCGGTTCGACATAAACCTCAGGGGCTGTGTCCTCCTGTGGCGCCGGAACCGGTTCGTTCACCACTTCAACAGGAGAAACATTGAGCTCCTTTGTTTCCGAAGTCGGCTGTTCCGATTTAATTTCCGTCTCAGGATCTAGTGTAGCCGTCGTTTTTTTTGTCGAATTCTTTTTTGATGTGCTTTTTGTTGCAGCCATTATAATTTATAATTCCTCCTTATCATTCCCCATTTGATCGGAAGCTATCCCGCGATCTGAAGTTGCAGACCGCGGGTTTCCTCTCCGGCTTTAAATCATTCTGCCTTTTCCGATAAAGAACGGAAGTTCCGCGCATCCCACCAGGTGACGCCTGTCGCGAATAACGACATTTTTATCGGTGATCACACTGTCAAGCTCAACGCCCGACCCGATCACACTGTCCTGCATAATGATGGAATTTTTTATCACGCTCCCCTTTCCGATTTTTACGCCGCGGAACAGAATGCAATTTTCAACCGTCCCCTCAATAACACAACCGTCGGAAATAAGAGAGTTCTTTACGATGGCGCTGTCCGTATATTTGCTGGGAGCAGAATCACGGACTTTCGTGTAAATGTCACGACCGCCAAACAACTCATCGCGTGTTGGCTTGCTCAGAAGTTCCATGCTGTGCTGATAATATTTTTGAATGGAATTGATCCCGGCATAATATCCGCCGAAGCGGTATGCGTACAATTTGAGCGCATCCACCTGTTTGGTTAGAATATCTTTGCCGAAACTTGTGAGTCCTCTTGTAACCGCATCCTGAATAATATTGAGCAGAAATTCGCGGTTGATGACCATAATGTTAATGTAGACGTTGGATTTACTGGTAGCCGTCGTTTTAGGACTGATCTGAACCTCTTCAATACGTCCGTCCTCGTTGGCAGCAAAGGTCAGGAAATAGCTCTGCTCAATTTTTCCGGCTTCCTCATGGTATGCCATTGTGATATCGGCACCCTTTGCTTCATGATATGCTATAATGTCGGCAAGATCGATATGGGCAATTCCGTCACAATCTGAAATAACGACATATTCCTCATTACGGTGATTCAGAAAACCCGTAATGCCCTTAAGCGCCTCAAGACGGTTACTGTAAGGTGTATCTGTTTCATCGGAATAAGGCGGGAGAAGAATGATGCCGCCATCCTTTCTTGCCAGATCCCAATCCTTACCGCTTCCGAGATGATCAAGAAGAGACTGATAATTATACTTCGTTACAACACCGACCGTCGTGATTCCCGCGTTTACCATATTGGAAAGCGCAAAATCAATGAGTCGATAACGACCGCCGTACGGAATGGAAGCCATCGTTCTATGGCGGGAGAGCTCCGGGATATTTTCATCATGTATGTTAGAAAAAATTACTCCTACAGCAGAATGTGCCATTATTTTACTCCCCCTTATAGTCCTTATCCAAAATTTGACCGCCGGCAACCGTTGCCCCGCTGCCGATTGTAATGTTTCTGCCGAGAACGGCAATTCCTTTTCCGGATTCCTTTTCCTCGCCGACGCGTGCACCGCCTTCGATAATCGTGTTTTCATCCACAATGGAATAAATGACTTTTGCACCAGCCTTCACTACAGTACCCGCCATCAAAACACTGTCCACGACTTCGGCACCTTCCTCAATTACGACATTGCTGGAAAGAACGGAATTTACAACAGTTCCTTCAATTTCGCAACCAAGCGATATCAAAGAATTGTTGACGTGAGCCTTGTCTCCGATGTATTCGGGAGGTGCAAGCGGATTCCGGGAATGTATCTTCCAGTCAGGATCGCTTACATCGAATGCGGGATCGTCTCCCAAAAGATCCATGTTGGATTCCCAAAGCGAGGAGATCGTTCCGACATCCTTCCAATAGCCACTGAAGCGGTAAGAGAACATCTTTTCACCTGCATTGAGCATTGCAGGCAACACATCTTTGCCGAAGTCCTTGCTGGAATTTGGGTTAGCGTCATCCTCCGTGAGATATTTAAAAAGCTTGCTCGCTGTAAAGATATAGATACCCATGGAAGCAAGATTGCTCTTAGGTTGCTTGGGTTTCTCCTCAAACTGATAGATCGAACCGTCCTCATTGGTATTGAGGATGCCGAAACGCGACGCTTCCTTCATCGGAACTTCGATCGCTGCGATCGTACAGTCTGCACCGGTCGCTTTGTGTGCTTTGAGCATAGCAGCATAGTCCATCTTGTAAATATGGTCACCCGAAAGAATGAGCACATATTCCGGATTATACTTCTGCATGAACGCCATGTTTTGATAGATTGCGTTTGCAGTGCCTTCAAACCAGGAAGATTTTTTCTTTGCCTGATAAGGCGACAAAATATGTACGCCGCCAAAGGCGCGGTCCAAATCCCAAGGCTGACCGTTTCCGATGTACTCATTGAGTTCGAGCGGCTCATATTGTGTGAGGACACCCACCGTATCGATACCTGAGTTGATGCAATTTGAGAGCGGGAAATCAATGATACGATATTTGCCGCCAAATGCAACCGCAGGTTTTGCAATGTTGTTTGTCAGTGCGTACAGTCGGCTTCCCTGCCCGCCTGCAAGCAGCATTGCAACACATTCCTTCTTTCTTTGCATAAAGAACCCCCTATCTGATCTTCTAAATTTGCTTGTTATTTCTTCGACGTTGCCGTCGCAGATGCTGATTTTTTGGCTGAAGTCTTTTTGGCAGATGTTTTCTTTTCCGTTACAGGCTTCTCTGGTTTCGGTGCTTCCGGTTCTTTCACGAGATACACGCAAGACATCTTAGGCATAGCAAGCGGAATGGAGTAAGTTTTTCCGTGGCTGAGTTTCTTCGTCGCATTAAGAACTTTCTTGCTGATCTTACCGTCGCCGCCGTATTTTTTATCATCCGTGCAGAAGATAATACGGTATTTTCCACGAGAAGGAACGCCAAGGCGATAATCCGGCATATCGATTCCCGAAAAGCAGGCCGCAACTATGATTTCATTGCCCGCTCTGTCTCTACGGAGAAAGGCGACAATATTCTTATCTGCATCATCGGGCGCAATCCATTCAAAACCGTCCCATGAGTCCTCTATCTCATACATTGCAGGCGTCGAGAGATAAAACTCATTCAATTCTTTGACCATAAGCGAGAGCTTTCCGTGTAACTCGTAGCTGTCGCGCAGGAAAAATTCCAGTCCCTCATGATAATCCCACTCTTTGAACTGACCGAATTCGTATCCCATAAAGTTTAGCTTTTTGCCGGGATGCGCCATCATATACCCGAGGAAAGATCTTACCCCTGCAAACTTTTCTTCGTATGTGCCCGGCATTTTGTTGATGAGCGAACACTTGCCGTGTACAACTTCATCGTGCGAAATTGGAAGCACATAGTTTTCCGAGAAAGCATACATCATGGAGAAAGTCAGCTTACTGTGATTGTACATGCGGAAATAAGGGTTAAGACAAAGATAAGATAACATATCGTTCATCCAGCCCATATTCCACTTAAAGTTGAACCCGAGGCCGCCGACCGACCCGGGCTTGGTGACAAGCCCCCATGCCGTAGACTCTTCCGCGATCATCAGCGCATAAGGATAGCGAAGGAATACAGCCTCGTTGAGCTTTCTCAGAAAAGCGATCGCCTCGAGGTTCTTATTCTCACCGTAAATATTGGGCACCCATTCCCCGGGGCGCTTGTCATAATCCAAATAAAGCATGGATGCGACGGCATCCACACGCAGTCCGTCGATATGATATTTGTCGAAGAAGAAGCATGCGTCTGAAATAAGGAAAGACAGTACCTCGTTTCTGCCATAATCAAAACGCCTGGTTCCCCAACTCTTATGTTCCATTCTGTCCCATTGGCTGCTCTCATAGAGAGGCTGACCGTCAAATTCATAAAGCCCTTGAGCGTCCTTGGGGAAATGCGCAGGAACCCAGTCGAGTATGACGCCGATTCCTGCCGCATGGAAAGCATCGACGAGCGCCATAAAGTCTTTGGGTGTGCCCATACGCGATGTCACGGCATAATATCCCGTTACCTGATATCCCCAAGAACCTTCAAAGGGAAATTCCGTTACGGGCATAAACTCGACATGCGTGTACCCCATATCTTTGACATATGGAACAAGCTCGCGCGCCAGATCCTGATATGAATAATAGTTGCCATCATCATGACGGCGCCAAGACAACAGATTGACCTCGTAGATGTTCATCGGCGATGCGAAAATATTACGCTTTCCGATTGCCTCGAAATAATCTCTGTCTTTCCAGTCGTATCCGTCCAAATCGTACAGTTTAGAGGCAGTAGCCGGCGGCGTTTCCGTATGAAATCCTACCGGATCCGCCTTTAAGAGCTGTCTCCCGTCTGCGGTCGTGATACAGTATTTATACGTATCATATTGTTTGACACCGGGAATAAACAATTCGAAGCTTTCGCCGTCTATCATGCGGTACATGACATTCCCGTTCACATTCCATCCGTTGAAATCGCCCACGACGGAAACGCTGCGTGCATGCGGTGCCCATACACGGAAAATATATCCCTCCTCGCCGTCACGCACTTCTTTATGCGCACCGAAGAGTTCATAGATTCTGTCATTTTTTCCGTGATGATACAAATAGAGCGGGAAATCTGTCAGATTTCCTTTTGTTTCGCCCGTCATTTGCTGGTTCAACTTCTTCTGCATTATGCACTCCTTTTGAACCGAAGTTCCCCCTTGTCTTTGCAGAACGGCATATAGCCGTCATACATCGGTTCTATTATACTATATTTTGCGTCGGGTTTCAATACCCCTTTCGCATTTTTTTCCGGAAAATAAAAAAATTTTCTTGGAAAAATGCGGTCGAGAATAAAAAAAGTCCTTTGTCAAACAACAAAGGACAAGTTCTTTACAATATGTCTGAAAGAACGGTTTATTTCGTTTCGCTGTATTTGTCTTCCTTGTTCCAGGAATAGAGTTCACGAAGCTCCTCGCCAACTTTTTCCAGCATATGCGATGCTTCCATTTCACGGCATGCATTGAAATGCGCTCTGCCGCCGCTCTTGTTCTCTGAGATCCACTTGGAAGCAAACGTTCCGTCCTGAATCTCGTGAAGAACCTTTTTCATTTCGGCTTTTGTCTCTTCGGTGATGAGCCGTTTTCCCGTCTCATAGTCGCCAAATTCAGCCGTGTCGGAAATGGAATAACGCATCTTTTTGAAGCCGCCGTTGTAGATGAGATCAACGATCAGTTTCATTTCATGAATGCATTCAAAATAAGCGTTGCGGGGATCGTATCCGGCTTCGACAAGCGTTTCGAATCCTGCCTTCATGAGCGCCGTTACGCCGCCGCAGAGAACAGCCTGTTCGCCGAAGAGGTCGGTTTCCGTCTCGCACTTGAACGTGGTCTCCAGAACGCCCGCCCGCGCTCCGCCGATACCGAGGGCGTATGCAAGTGCAATATCCATCGTGTCGCCGGAAGGATCCTGATAGACCGCAACGAGATCCGGAACGCCGTGTCCTTCTACATATTCACTGCGTACTGTGTGACCGGGACCCTTGGGTGCGATCATGAACACATTGACGTCGGCAGGAGGAACGATCTGCTTAAAGTGGATATTGAACCCATGTGCAAAAGCAAGGTATTTGCCCTCGGTAAGAACGGGAGCGATATTTTCTTTATAAATATCCGCCATCTTTTCGTCGGGAGTAAGCATCATAATAATGTCTGCTTTTTCTGCGGCTTCTTTGACGGGATATACCGCAAAGCCGGCCTCCTCCGCGATGGGCCATGTCCTCCCGCCTTTGTTGAGTCCGATGATGACATTGACCCCGCTGTCTTTCAGGTTGAGCGCATGTGCATGCCCTTGACTTCCGAAACCGATTACGGCAACCGTTTTCCCCTTCAGACGTTTCAGATCGCAATCTGCTTCATGGAAGATGCGGGCTTCCTGAGTTGCGGGGTCAAAAATCTTATGTGCCATGATAAAGCCTCCGTTTGTTTTCTTTCTTACAATTATACCCCTGTTTGCTTGCATCAGTCAAGCAATCAACGGAAAAATTTATGCAAAATCCATGATTGTGGCTTTCAGTTTCTCCGATTGTTGCATTTTCAGAGGAATTGTGATATGATAATCCCGACTTCTCACGATGTACGGAGCAGACCATGAGCGAACTCAGATCTTTAGCAGTTTTAAATATCTTGTCCGATCCGCTGATAGAGGCGTTCGCCGATCGGAAAGACGGCGATGTGAATACAAGAACTCATTTTTTGCGACTTCTATATGAACAAGGTGCGGAAGAGAATTTCGCCGCATACGTTGCCGATGCTGTTCTCACAGACGACAATGCATTCTCTCGCGCCTGTGCGGGGGGAAAACATATATCGTCTTACCTTTGGCAAGCTTATATCGAGGATCTTAAAAAAGTTGCAAATGCCCTGCAGTTCTCCGACGCGGCTCTAAATCTCGGCGAGGTGCCGTTTCCAGTTGCATCATGGGACGAAGAAACGGCTGCCCGACTGCAAAAATATTATGCTGACAACGGATACGGGCAGTATTTGCGCTATCGCGCTTTTCGATATGAGGGGGGCGAACTTTGTCCTGTTCGTGCCCTATCCCCCGTCACGCTTGACGATCTGAAAGGTTACGAAAGTGAAAAAAAAGAGGTCCGTGACAATTTTGAAAATTTTCTTGCCGGATTACCTTATGCGGATATGTTGTTATACGGTGACCGAGGAACAGGAAAGTCCTCCACAGTTCATGCAATGATCAATCTGTTTTCGGACAAAAAGCTTCGGCTTGTGGAAATTGATAAAGAAAATATCCTCACCCTTCCCGCACTCAAATCAATGCTTGCTTCTGTGCCAATGAAATTTGTTGTCTTTATCGATGATTTTTCCCTGCGTGAGAACGATGACCGGGTCTCCACACTCAAGGCGGCCCTGCAAGGCAGCATGGAAGGAAATGTTGGAAACGTCATGATCGTTGCGACCAGCAACCGACGTCATATTGTCGAAGAAAATTTTGCGACGCGTATGGACAGTGTGCATGTAGGCGACAGCGAAGAAGAACTTCTGTCTCTCTCGGACCGATTCGGAATAACTGTGCTGTTTGCCTCAGTCAATAAACAGAATTATCTTTCAATTGTTCATGCCATTGCCGAAGAAATGAAAATTACGACCCCGGCGGAAACACTTGATCTCCTTGCCGAACGTTGGGCAATCCTTCGCGGCGGCAGATCCCCCCGCCGCGCTCGTCAATTTGTGGATTATATCTATGCCTGCGAGCAAAAAGGCGTGTCTGTCGAGGTTTGATCGAGCAGAGAGCGTATTGTGTCATCGATATCCCCCGCGCCCAGTACAAGAATGAGATCTTCCGGTTGCGCGAGCAATAAGATACGGCGTTTCAGATCGTCCGGCGTCTGACAATAAATTGCTTCGGGAATGCGGCTCACAAGCGAAACTGCGCTGCCCCGAAAGTCAAAAGATTCTCGTGCCGCATAAGTCCGATAAATGACGGGATTTTCGGCATTCTTCAGAACGCTGACAAACTCCGTCATCAGATCGCGGGTCCGGGAATAGGTATGCGGCTGGAAGATCACGCGCACGGTGCCGCGGCAAATGCGCTCCGCTGTCGCAAACGCCGCCGCGATCTCGGTCGGATGATGAGCATAATCGCAGATTACAGGCACTCCATGCAGTGTTCCGGCAAACTCAAATCTTCTTTTTACTCCATGGAATTGCGCTAAGCCGTCTGCAATTTTGCGCGGAGCGATGCCGCACAGCCGCGCTGCACTGTACGCGGCAAGTGCATTATAAATCTGAACTTTTCCCTGTGTATTTAACCGCACCTGAACGATTGGCGTCCCTTTCTCGGTGACGGTAAAACAATAACGTTCTCTGTCCGCTACGATCCGTTCAGCACGGATATCCCCCGCATGCAAGCCGAAAGAAACACCATGCGGAATTTTTTGTGCTTCGCAGTCGTCAGCATTTACAATGACGCGGCGCGCCTGTTTTGCAAAGAGATGGTATGAGGTCAGTAACTCCTCGCGGCTGCCATAACAATCGGTATGATCGAGTTCGGTATTCAAAATGACTGCAATATTACTATTCAATGAAAGAAAACTGCGTTTGAACTCACATGCCTCTGTTAAAAAGTATCCGTGACCTGTGTTGCGATAATTGCCGAAATCAATGTCTTCTCCTCCGATATGGCAAGTGACGGAAAGACCTGAGCCAAACAGAATATGCGCAAGCATGGCTGTGGCGGAAGTCTTTCCATGACATCCTGCAATCGACAGCACGCGCGGATATTCTTCGGCAATCTTACCCAAAAATTCAGCACGGGAATACAGCTGTTTTCCCGACAGCCTTAACTGTTCAAGCAGGTCGGCATGGCGATCCACTGCCTCAGTATAGACGATCGTGTTTTCATATATCTGTTCCGAGCCGATCTTTACCGGAATCCCGAGTTTGCGTAGTTTTTTTGTGTAAATGCTTTCACGTGCGTCGCATCCACGTACGAGAATTCCGGAGTCATACACAAGCTGTGCGAGCGCGCTCATACTCACGCCGCCTATTCCCACAAAATACACTCCTCTCGGCTGATTTTTGAGAAAAGAAACCATGTCTTATTGTATGCTCTCGAACAAAATAATGCCACTTACCGCAAATTTAATGAAAAAATTGTATCTTTTTTCTTCAAACCACTTGCCAGTGTCAGTAAAATGTGATAATATAATGAGCGAGGAAGGGTATAAGGGGGCATAAATATGAAAATTGATGACATCCGCATTCGGGAAGTCCGTAATATGGACGGTAAATTAAAAGCTGTGGTGTCCATAACCATTGATGATTGTTTTGTGGTGCATGACATTAAAATCTTTGAGCGGGAAGAAGGTTATGCAATAGCAATGCCCAGCCGCAAGACGACGGACGGAAAGTACAAGGATATTGCTCACCCGCTGAACTCAGAGACCCGTGAAATGCTACAATCGATCATCCTTTCCTGCTATCGAAGGTATCTTGAAAATAATCCTGATTAAAACAAAAAAAGCGCGCTGATGCGCGCTTTTTTTGTTTTTCAAGATACGGGAACTACGTTAATCGCACGCAGCTTTCCACTGTCCTTAGGATCGGGTTCCGTTTCAAAAGTGACTTTTTGGCCCTCTTTCAGCGTACGAAAGCCTTCCGTCTGGATCGCAGAGAAGTGAACAAATACATCGTCCCCTCCTTCATCATTAGCGATAAAGCCGTAGCCTTTCCCGTCGTTGAACCATCTAACGGTTCCGTTCATATAATTACCTCCTATCGGCGCGCAGTAAACGTACGCACTTACCGCACCGATGCGTCACGAGTCATGCTATTCACGCCATTGTTATTATACTCTTGCTTATACACAATGTCAAGAGTCGTTTCGGAAATAACATTTATTTTTTCAAATAATTTTGTATCAACAGATTCCCGGTCGCAATGAATTTTTCCAATTCATTTGGTTTCAGCGGACGATAGCTCATCAGAGCGAGATAATACAGATACTGCGCTGACTGCGTACAAGCCTGCTTCTCAGCATCTTTTAAAGAACGTACCGCTTCATTTGCCGTATTCACGACGAGAGTCAGATCGGCCGGAGATTCTCCCATGCCGTAGAAGGAATGCATTTCACTCATTCTGCGTGCAAATTCCGACACATTAATCACAGCAGGGACATTGCTGTCCTTTAGTTTTTCCGTTTTAACGGTAACCCCTTCGCCCTCCAGCGCCTCTTCAAAAATTTTTTTAAGTTCGCCGTCCTCTTCGCTGTCCTCTTTGAGTGCGCCGGCAACATCGGCATCGATACGCAGAAAACGCACGCGACGGGGATTTTTATATTCAAGATAACTCAGAAAATGCGGATCGATATACGTATCACAGAAAACGGCATCCATCCCTGCGTCGCGGAACATCTTGATATACTGCGCTTGCTTGTCCGGATCTGATACATAATAGATGGCTTGCGCCTCCTTTCCGGATTTCTCGTCTTCCTCGGAAAGTTCCTCTCCGTACAGGGAAGTAACGGGAACAAATTCTCCGGAAAGATTTTTATAGATGACAATGTCTTCGACTTTTTTGTAAAAATCGTCGTCTTTGATACAGCCAAATTTGACAAATGTTGCAATATCCTGCCAGCATGTCTCATACTTCGCTTTATCGTTTTTGTACAGTTCGATAAGTTTATCGGCGACCTTTTTTGTAATATGCTTTGCAATTTTCTGTACCTGCCGATCATTTTGCAGGAAGGAGCGGGAAACGTTCAGCGGAATGTCGGGACAATCAATTACGCCGTTTAGAAGCATCAGAAATTCCGGGATTACTTCTTTTATGTTATCCGCAATAAAGACCTGATTGCAATACAGCTTGACCTTTCCCCGCTCCAATTCTACCTGTTTTCTGACCTTGGGAAAGTATAGAATTCCCTTCAGGCGGAACGGATACTCCATGTTGAGATGGATCCAGAATAACGGCTCATTAAAATCGGCGAAGGTATCGCGGTAGAAGTCTTTGTATTCTTGCTCCGTGCAATCCTTCGGCTGCTTCAGATAGAGCGGTACGGTTGTATTGACGGGTTTTTCGTCCTCTTTACCTTTTGGATTGAGATAGATCTCATAGGGCATAAATGAACAGTACTTTCTGAGCAGCTGCCGAATCGTTCCCTCTTTTAGGAATTCTTTTTCCTCATCGGCAATATGCATTACGATTTTTGTTCCGCGCTCTGTTTTATCGCAGTCTCCGATTGTATAAGTCGAATTTCCGTCTGATTCCCAACGGATCGCAAGGGCATCTTCCCGATAAGATTTTGTGTAGATCTCAATATCGGAGGAGACCATATATGCTGAATAGAATCCCAGACCGAAATGTCCGATGATTCCATCGCCGCCGGCTTTTTCATACTTGTCAACAAAATCGGCAGCTCCGGAGAAAGCGATCTGCGTAATATACTTCTCCACTTCCTCTTCAGTCATACCGATGCCGTTGTCCTCTACGGTCAACGTTTTTGCGGCTTCGTCAAGAATTACATTCACTCTGTAATGCTCTTCGTGAGGCGTTTCCCCAAGATCGGCAAGTTTCTTGTGTTTCGTGATCGCATCCTGCGCATTGGCAACGATTTCTCTGATAAAAATATCCTTCTCTGAATACAACCATTTTTTAATGATCGGCATCATATTTTCACTCGAAATGCGGATATTGCCCTGCTTTTCCATATCAAAATCTCCTTACAATGTATTTCATTTAAGTATATAAACGCAACCAGTAAACAATAAACAAAAAATCCGCTCTATGAGCGGATTTTTAAGGAGACAAATAATTTACTTGTCGTCGTTACCAAGGAGATCGGCAATGGAGGCACCGCTGAAACCGCTGTCGCTCCATTCCTTATACTCTTCCTCATCGGCATAATCGCTCGCAGTATTGCGACGACCGCCTTTGCGGTTGCGGGATCTTCTCTGTTGTGTACCCTCTTCCTCTCTTTCACGGGGTTCCTGCCAAGGACGAGGCTGAAGCGCTTTGATGGAAAGCGTGATCTTGTGAGCCTCAGGATCAAAAGCAAGAACTTTCGCGTCGATCTCCTCGCCGATCGTCAGAACGGATGTGGGGTTCTCCAGCCACTCATGGGAGATCTGGGAAACATGAACGAGACCGTCAATGCCCTTTTCCAATTCCACAAAAGCACCGAAGGGAACGATGCGAACAACCTTGCCGTGAACAATATCGCCCTCAGCATAGCGTTCTGCTGCTGTATCCCAAGGACGGGGCTGAAGCTGTTTGTAACCGATGGAAACTTTCTTGTTTTCACGGTCGATCTTGAGAACCTTAAACTGATAACGCTTACCGATCTCAAGAACATCAGTCACTTCTTTCACGCCGGTCCAGGACAAATCGGAAATATGTGCGAGACAATCAAATCCGTTGACGGAAACAAATGCACCGAAGGAAGTAACTCTCTCTACCTTTCCCTCCACAATATCTCCGACCTGAATAGAATCGAAGAAAGCCGCTTCTTTCTCAGCCTTAGCCGCCTCTCTTGCTGCTTTCTCCGCCTCAAGGATAACGCGCTGGGAAGCAATGATTTCCTTTCTGCGTTCGCGACGGATCTCCAGCATTTTCAGGCGAAGCTTTTTGCCCACCATTTTATCCAGTTCTTTCACATAACCGGAACGAATCTCTCTTGCCGGAACGAACACCGCATAGGTACCAAGCTCTGCCGTAAGGCCTCCCTTGTTGAATCCGGTGCAGACAACGGAGAATTCATTCCCCTCTTCAATGCCCTTGAGCATCGCTTCTTCTTCTTTAACTTTTCTGACCTGTTTTTCAGAAAGTTTTACAGGCGACTTGGTATCGACGACCATAACATCGATATTTTCGCCGATCTTATCCGCATAAAGTTCGCGGCTGTACTCTTCGCAATCAAGTTCAGACTTATCGATCAAAATATCCGCCTTGCCGGAACCGGAAACATACACGCCTTCGTCTGTTGCCGAAACGATTTTCACCGTGAGAAGCTGGCCTCTTTTATAATGGGACCCCTTATCCATTTCCGCAATAATCTCGTCCATAGCGGACTTCTCCTGCGCGGGCGCTGCTTCCTGAACGGACTCCGCTGCGGGTTCTGCCGCAGGCTCAGCAGCAGGAACTGCTGCAGACTCCGCCGCAACATCTGCCACGGGCGTCTCGACCGTTTCTTCGGAGACCTGCGTCTCCACCTGTACTTCCGCGTTGTTTTCTGCCATTTTTTTGAGAACCTCCGAGGTCTGCCAATCGGGAGTGCTCGCTCCCGCTACAATGCCGACCCTTTTACAAAATTTAATTTTTTCATATACGAAATCGTCGGCGTTTTTGAGACGAATAACCGTCTTGCAATAAGGCGACGCGATTTCCGCAAGTTTGTTGGTATTGCTGCTATTGAGTCCGCCGATCACCAGAATCGCATCGGATCGTTGCGCAAGGCGTACGGTCTCTTTTTGCCTGCGTACAGTAGTATAGCAAATTGTCTCAAAAATCTCAACTGTTTTTGGACATACTTTTTTTATTTTTTCCGCAATTTTTGAAAATCTTTGCGTTGAAAAGGTAGTTTGCGAAAGCAAAACGACGTTTTTATCTGAAAGGCATGTGAAATCGTCCTCTTCTGAGGAAAAGACATACACTTCACCTTTGCACCATCCGATCAGACCGATGACCTCCGGATGTTCGCGGTGCCCCGTTATCGCGATCGTTTTTCCTGCCCGGGATTCCCGCTCTACAATACGCTGTGTATTTGCAACAAATCTGCAGGTGCAGTCAATTACTTCGATCCCGCGCGCGGCACACTGTTCATAGAGAACTTTCGGAACGCCGTGAGAACGGATCAGCAGCCGGGCGTTGTCCGGAACTTCAGATAAAGATTCTACCGTCGGGATTCCGCGCTCACGAATACGCGTATTTACGTCCTCGTTATGGATCAATTCCCCAAGGATATATGTGTTTTCTGCCGGTACATTCAGTGCCTTATCAACAGCTTTTCTGACGCCGGAGCAAAAACCGCAGTGATTGGCAAGATAAACTTTCATGTGAAATCAGTTCTTTTTTACCTTCCGACTCTCCCGGAAAGCGGTGCGAAGATCATACATGCGCTGCCGGATCTGCTCATCCATGGCGGCATAGTCTTCCTGTGAAGGCTTTTTCCCATAGTATTCGGACAGTTCAAACGGTTCTCCTACAATAACGTGGGTCATACGGAATGGCTTGGTTCTGTTACAGATGACGACGGGAACGATCGGTGTCCGCGTCCTTACTGCAAGCAACGCTGCGCCCGCATGGAAAGGCAGAAATTCTTCGTCTGAAATTCTGTTGCGTGTCCCTTCGGGATACAATGAGATTTTTTCACCCTGTTTTAAGACCTTGATGGACTCCATGACCGTCTTAACGTCCGAGCCGTCACGCATTGCGCTGATGGCGCCGACTTTCCGTGCAAAATACCCGAGAACAGGAGTTTGGAAAACAGAGTCCTTTGCAAGAAAATGAATGCCCTCCCATGTTGTATGTGCCGGGAAAAATACATCAAAAATGGAATAGTGATTGCCTACATAAATATATGCACCCTTTCCGACTTTGCTGAAGCCATGCAGACGGAACGGAAAGATCAGGTAGTGAATAGGATACAGCAGGATGCGCAGAAAATTCATGAGATGACTGACGCGCCTTCCATCCTTTGTCGGCTTAAATAACAGCCGCCTCTGCCTCTCCTGCCGTTCTCTCTTTTTTTGTTCTTTATGCGTGGCGCGTTCCTCTTTGGTCTGCGTGGCAACGCCGGCGTTGGTGTGTTCCGCACGGTCTTCCATTGTCAGATTTTCTCCTGCATTTTATTTTTGATCGTACGAAGGACCTGATCAATCGTCATATCCGAAGTATCGATCAGAACGGCATCATCAGCCTTCTTCAAGGGCGCGATCGCTCGCGTGGCATCCTGTTCGTCCCGCGCCAAGATATCGTGCTTGAGGGTCTCAAAATCCACACGATGCCCTTTGGCGACGAGCTCGTCATACCTGCGCTGTGCGCGCACCTCGGGAGATGCCGTAAGGAAAAACTTAAAATCTGCATCGGGAAGTACAAATGTCCCGATATCCCTTCCGTCCAAAACGCAAGACATTTTTCCTGCGATCTCCCGCTGCTTCTCGGCCATCTTCATACGCACACTCTCATGTTTGGAAATCGTGGAGGCTGCCATGGATATCTCAGGTTCGCGGATGACATCGGAAACATCTTCGCCGTTAAGAAAAGTGTGCTGGATCCCGTCCTCATAAACCACGTTGAGAGATACGGTACGCATGAGATCGCATACGCCGGCTTCATTATCGATATTGATACCTGCACGCAATGCCGCAAGCGCACACGCACGATACATTGCGCCGGTATCGAGATATAGTATCTTCTGATCTTTCGCGAGCAATCTGGCGATTGTGGATTTTCCGCTGCCGGCAGGCCCATCAATTGCAATATTGAATTTTTCCGTCAGATCTTTCCGCAAAACCCGCGCTCCCTTCAAATAAACATGATGGGGCGAAATATTTTTTTCCACGAAAAGCATGACGCGTATGCACAAGGCAAGACTGCCGTCTATTTCAGGTTCCTGTGCGGAAAAAAGCGAACAGCTTGCGAAGCCGGCTTCCCGTGCCGCCTTTGCCGGATAGTACGAATGAATGTCCGAAGTGCTGGAAAATACGATGCTCAGAATTTCATCTCGTTTTAGTTGATTCCGACTTTCAATTTGTTCCAGCAGTTCTCTGACTGCATTGCGGATTTCTTCCGGTTGATCCGCACCGATTGTCGTAGCGCCTCGGATTACTGTCATATGTTCTTACTCCTCAAACTTCAAAATTACACGATTAAAGTCATATAAATTAATTACTATGTCTGACATAGTATATGTCTATGCATTAGATCCGGCCAAAAAGCCGGTGCTGAAGGCGATCTGCATGTTAAATCCACCTGTAAAAGCATCACAATCTAATACTTCCCCGCAAAAAAAGACTCCTTTTATAATTTTACTTTCCATTGTAGCCGGATCTATCTCTTTTACCGAAACTCCACCCGAAGTCACAACCGCTTCCTGAAATCCCCGCAACTTTATCGGGGTAAGCGGCAAACTCTTCAGCGCGGAAACCAGACGTCTACGCTCTTCTTTCGTGACAGAGTTGGCTTGTTTCTCTGCAGAGAAAGATACTGTATTAAGAACGAGAGGAATTACTCCGGCAGGCAGTAAACCGCGCATTACATTTTTCATTTGTTCGTTCTTTCGCGCGGCAAAATCACGAAGAAGCCGTTCTTCCAAAGATAATTCGTTTAAGGCAGGTTTAAAATCGAGAAAAAGTGAAACATCCCGCAGCGAGAGACGGTTGATAAGCGCGGAAAGCGATAAAACCAACGGTCCGCTTATTCCATAATGCGTGAAAAGA
The DNA here is from genome assembly GCA_017887095.1 of Clostridia bacterium. Lineage (GTDB taxonomy): Bacteria > Bacillota > Clostridia > Christensenellales > Borkfalkiaceae > Gallimonas. The sequence continues at coordinate 45,617 of JAGHIT010000047.1, forward strand.
AGCTCGCCTTGTTCCTGGAACAGCATCTTTTTTGCATATTTTGCGGTAAGTTTCACATTTTTCAACGAAACCCCTTGTGCGGCTCCGATATGCTCTGCAAGTTCGATTCCCACAAGCGAAGGCGTACACGGAGTACAGGTATGTCCGATTATTCGCGCAAAGGTGTAACCATCCCCCGTAGAGCCTGTGGAGGGATAAGAAAGTCCGCCCGTCGCGACAATAACAGAGTCGCAGAAATACTCGCCGCTATCAGACAAAACTGAACATATGCGACCCTGCCTGCAAACAATTGAGCGTACCGTTTCATTTAGCTTTATGGTAACGCCGGTTTCATGACAGAGACGTTCAAGCGTTTTTGTCACATCGCTTGCATGATCGCTGACAGGAAAAACTCGATTTCCGCGTTCTACTTTCAGCGCAAGGCCATGACTTTCAAAAAAACGAATGGTATCGGAGGGAGAAAAGTTGTAAATAGAGCGGATGAGAAATTTTCTTCCGTTGACAACATGGAACAGAAATTCATCGGGTGTACAGTCATTCGTCAGATTACAGCGGCCTTTCCCTGTGATATAGATTTTTTTTCCGAGCTTTTCATTTTTTTCCAGCAAAAGCACCCTTTTCCCCATCGACGCAGCCGCACACGCTGCCATCAGACCGGATGCCCCGCCGCCGATGACGATTACTTCTCGCATTTTCTTTCCTCATGTTTAACCATATCGTTACCATTATAAACTACAATACTAAAAATTGCAAGAAAATGGGCATATTTTTCGTGAAATCCGACAAAAAATACGCCGTGCGGTTAGCACGGCTTAAATTATTTTTCCTTATTTTTCGAGCTGGAATTGGAAACGGTGTTATGTTTTTCTACACCTTTCGTGACCATGGAGCCGTCCGCGTCGACGATACTCACTTCGAATTCCCCATGCTTGGGTCTTTGTTTGACGCGAGTTTCGCGGTGTAATGTACGATCGATCCATGCAAGGATCGCATCTGACTTTTTGTATAAAACAACGAACAATGTAATTACAGCCAAAGCAAAGACACACCAAATAAGAATTCCCCACCATGTCGTAAATGGAATCAAAGCAATTGCATAGCTTGTTACAAAAATAGCAAGAATGCGTGAGATGAAAATAATGACGAGAAAAAACAGCAATGACATTGAGGATAGCCCCGCTATAAAGCATAGCACGTCGTCCGGAAATACGGGGAGTAAAAACATTGCTGAAAGAAACAGTTTATCCTTCCCCTTTATCTTTTTCAGCCATCCATCCAGCGTCTCCTTCCCCACCATCCATGAAACAACGCGGTAACCCGCATAACGTCCGATCAGAAAGGCCGCCAATGACCCGATCATAATACCGATCAGACTGTATACGCTGCCGAGAAATGGTCCAAAAAGAGCCGTCCCTGCAACCACGGTAACGGTGCTGGGGATCGGAAGAAGGACGACTTGAGAAAACTGTAGCAGAATAAAGACAATCGCCATCCAATTGCCAGACCTTTCAAGATAGGCTTCCAGTTTTTCTGCGTCGCGGATAACTTCGAGAAACCCCGTCTCAATCAGAGCATATGCAATTGCGGCAATAAAAATTGCAAGAACATATGCTATGATGCAAAATCTGTATATTACCTGTTTACCGAGAAAGTAGGTAACATATTCAACTGAAAGCAGAGTTGCATTGAGCACGGTACCGCTTGTCAGGATGAGATAATATAGCCCTTCTGTCCATATGCCGTGAAATGAAACGATCGTCAGCACAAACAATGTTTGCGTGATCGCCGCTAAGATCGCCAGGCAAATGACATGTGCGATATCTTTTTTGACTGAACGCTTTCTTTCTTTCATGATCGCCTCTGTTCTATTATACCCGGAACAATAACCGATTAGTCGTTTTTTGAAAGAATCGCTGCTCGCGCCAATTCGTCGCATCTATTATTCAATTGGTTATCGGAATGTCCTTTTACTTTATGAAAGGTGACCTGATGCTTGCGGACCAATGAAATGAGCTCCTGCCAAAGATCGGCATTCAGAACGGGCTTTTTATCTGCTTTGATCCAGCCCCCCTTTTCCCAGTTTCTGACCCACCCCTCTTGAAACGCGTTGACTGTATAGGCGGAGTCGCTGTAAATATCTACAATGCATGGAAATTTAAGTCTTTTCAGCCCTTCAATGACGGCGGTAAGTTCCATACGATTGTTCGTCGTGGAAGTTTCTCCTCCGGAAAGTTCTTTTTTTATCTCACCGTAAATCAGTATAGCACCCCATCCTCCGGGACCCGGATTTCCCGAACATGCGCCATCGGTATAGAGCAGGACTCGCTTCATTTTGACAGCTCCTCAGAGCGCCGTACTGCCGCATCTACCGCTCGCTTAACACTGCCCATAAAGTCGTCCGCTTCAAAACTGTTAAGTGCTGCGACAGTTGTTCCCCCTTTGGAAGATACCGCCGCAATAAGCGCTTCCGGCGAGCTTCCCGTACTACGAAGCATCTCCATGCCGCCCATAATTGTTTGAAAGGCAAGTTTAGATGCCTGCGTCTCAGAAAGACCCTGTCCCATTCCTGCCTGTACCAAGGATTGGTAAAAAAGGTAGACATATGCAGGTCCGCTACCAGAGATGCCCGTGACGGCATTGAGCAATCTTTCCTCGACTTCCACGATTTCACCGACCGATGAGAAAAGACCGCGGGTAAAGATACGATCTTGTTCTGAGAGCATGGAATCGTCGATTCCGGACATTCCCGCGCCGACGGAGCATGGAAGATTTGGCATGATACGCGCAACATGTTTTGCCCCAGTTGCCTGCAAGATGCTTGCGATAGTCTTCCCAGCCATGATACTAATCAGAACGGGAAGCGGTTCTCCTTTAAGTTCTTCCGCGACGGAAGGAAAAACTTGCGGCTTGATCGCAAGCAACAAATAGTCGCAAAAATGACAGATCATGCGATTGTCATTACAGGCGTTAATTCCACGTTGCAAAAAGAGCGTTCTTTTGGACTCATCAGGTTCGCTGACGATAACGTCATCCGGATTCAAAAAACCGGTCTGTATAGCGCCATTGACAATTGCCTGCGCCATAAAGCCTCCGCCTATCACCCCAAGTTTCACTTTTTTTTGCATAATTTTATCTCCTTTTTCCCGATTACCCTCTGAAAATTCTTGACGAATCACAGCGAATAAGCTATAATATAATCCACTTGCGTTATTTAAATATACAGGGGAGTGGCTCAACGGTAGAGTAGCGGTCTCCAAAACCGTAGGTTGCGTGTTCGAATCGCGTCTCCCCTGCCAAAAGTATATTCCCGTATTCCCGAAAAGGAGTACGGGAATATTTTATTAAACGTGAACGGCAGAGTAAAACGATTCGAATTCTTCAGTACA
>JAGHIT010000048.1 GCA_017887095.1 Clostridia bacterium
CGATTGTGTATTCCTTTTCTGACTGGCAGGTCAGTTCTTATTTTACACAATCGGAGTCTTTTTTTCAAGACTCATCGGTAAACCTCTTTTCAACCACGCGACTATCGCGTGGTTTTCGTTATACAAGAAGCCGCCCGACGCACAGTCAATGCGTCGGGCGTTTCTCAATTCAATAATTATATGTAAAATCCAATAAAATTCAGAGCGCCGAGAAAGCATATGCCGCAGCGCCGTAAAGGCCTGCATCATTTCCAAGCGCCGCACAACAAATTTCAAACGGAGCATACTCCGTCGAAACATACAGACGGGGATAAACGTAGTTTCGAAGAGGCAAAAGAAGCGTATCGCCTTCCGCAGAGATCCCGCCGCCGAGAATGACAGCCTGAGGCCGAAGGGCATTCGCTACATTGACAATTCCCTCGCCAAGTTCAGCCACATAGCGATCCAGCACGCGCTGTGCAACCGGATCCCCCTCTTTCAGCGCCAAAAACACCGTCCTCCCGTCCACTCGTTCAGCCGTCGGAGCATATTTCCATAACGCACTGTTTGGCTCGTCACGCATAGATTCCCTCGTAAAACGGATCAGGGCGCTCGCCGAAGCATATCGCTCAAAACAACCCTTTCGTCCGCACGAACAGAGTTCTCCGTCCCGATGTATCACAACATGTCCGATCTCCGCACCCGCACTGCGAAATCCTTCAAAAAGTTTTCCGCCAAGGATAATCCCGCTGCCGATCCCCGTACCGAGCGTCAACAGAACGCTGTCGGAAAAACGTTTTCCTGCACCATATTCAGCTTCACCGAGCGCCGCAGCATTGGCATCATTGAGCAGAAATGTCTTTTTTCCCGTAAATTTTTCTACGAGAGCTGCAAGCCGTACATTTTTCCAACCGAAATTTGTCCAGGAAACAATAATCCCATGTTCACTGTCCACAACGCCGGGAGCGCCGATACCGATTGCCTGAATATCATCCAATTGCTTGTTTGCCTTTTCTGCCGTCTGCAAAACAAGCGATGCTATGGCAAGCGCAGTTTGCTCCGCGGTATCGGAAGCAGACGTCTCCACCCTCGATTTCCCCTTCAGCTGATCTCCGACAAGCAACGCCCCTTTTGCGGACATCCCGCCCAAATCTATCCCAATAATCATAATGCCCTTCCATCCTTATTTTTCTTCAGTCAAGAATCTGAATGCAGCCATTCGGACAAATGCGCAATCAGTTCTTTATTATCCATTGTACGACGCATCATCGAAAGAATCGCCGACGTTTCCGTCATTCTACGCTCCCGCAGCTCTCTCGTCCCTTGCAATTCTGCCTCAGACAGCAACAATTCTTCTTTCCGCGTTCCGGAACGACGCAGATCTATCGCCGGAAAAATTCTACGTTCCGCAAACTCACGGGAAAGAATAACGTCTGCGTTTCCTGTACCCTTAAACTCCTCATAAATAACATCGTCCATACGGCTTCCCGTCTCCACAAGCGCCGTTGCAAGGATTGTCAGGCTTCCGGCCTCCCGTGTTCTGCGCGCCGCCCCGAAGAATCTTTTCGGCTCCGCAAGCGCCGCCGCATCCAATCCGCCCGATAGCGTTTTCCCGCTGCTCTCGGTCAAATAATTATAGGCACGTGTGAGTTTCGTGAGCGAATCAAGCAAAATCACAACATCTTTTCCGTGCTCCACAAGACGCTTTGCATGCTCCAGGGTAAGTTTTGCGGCACGGACATGATGATCCGCCCCCTCATCGAACGTCGAATAAACAACCGTTGCATCGGGCACAGCCGATCGGAGATCGGTCACCTCTTCAGGGCGCTCATCAATGAGCAGAACCAAAAGCACAAGCTCCCTGTGAGACTCTGCAATGGCACGCGCAACCGTTTTCAAAAGCGTAGTCTTGCCTGTTTTCGGTGGAGCGGTGATCAACGCACGCTGCCCCTTGCCGATAGGGACAAACAAATCAAGCATTCGCAGCGTAAAATCGTTATTTTGATCGGAAAGTCCAATTTTTTCAGTAGGATATACGGCGGTAAGCGATTCAAAAATCGGGCGATTATTGTATTTTCCCTGAGGCAGGCCGTTCACGCTCAGCAGTTCTACAATTGCCGCAGCCTCATTCCTCTGCCGCGGCTGCGCCGTACATGCGATCAGATCGCCCGCTCTCAGCTCCATGGAGTGAATGAAAGGAGCAGGCAAAAATACGTCTTCCCCGTTTGCGGAGGGCTGACAATTGCGCGCACGCACAAACCCGTAGCCTCCCGGCGTTATCTCAAGGATCCCCGTATAAACGGGATCGTCATAAGAAACGCGTCCGAAATCATCTTCCGGCGCCGCAACTTCAAAAATGAAATTTCGCTGGCGGACATCCTCATCTCCGCGCAGCCGGATCTCGCTCAGACGCTCCAAAATTGACGGGTCGACATATGTCTGCTTCACCGGCGCACCGCGATTGGAGCGAGGTGCAGGCTGCACCTTACCCGTCAGAATGGCAATGATCTCATCGATCAAAGCGCGTTTATTGCTGGAGGAAGCCGCAGCCACGCCGAAATGTCTGCCCAGGATCCTGAGCGTAGATAAAGGAAGGGTATCGAGAAACTCTCGATACCGCTGCTCCGTCGTTTTTAACTCCATTTACTTCTCCCGTTCCATAACGATGATCTTCGTGCTTTCCTCCGATATATCGTCGCGGAACAATTCCAACTCGCTGTCATTGAGTTCTTCTACTTCATCCGAATCAAACTGATCGGTAAAATTATCCACCTTGTCCACATCGAGCGTAAGCCCTTTTGTCTTATAATGCATGGGAATGACGATTGCCGGCATGATGCGATCCACATATTCCTTTGCCTGTTCGGCATCGATCGTATAAGTCCCGCCTACAGGGATCATAAGCACATGCACGGGAAGCAGTGTTTCGATCAAAGCCGAAGAACATTCCTCACCCAAATCGCCGAGATGACAAATTTCCAACCCATCCATGCGGAACTTGAAGATCAAATTTTCCCCCCTGTCCGCACCGCTTGACTTATCGTGATAGCTTTTGATTGCCGTCACGCTGACCCCACCGACTTCATAGGTGCCCTCTTCGTCAAGCACGACAGGGTTTCCCTTCACCGCGCCGACGTTGTTATGGTCGTAGTGCCCGTGGCTCACGGTCACTGCATCCGCCTTGACGGACGGCATCTTATATCCGATGGCGCCATAAGGGTCGGTCACGATCGTCGTTCCCGTACTCTCCGTCAAAGCAAAACAAGAGTGCCCCAAGTATCGAATTTTCATTGTTCCTCCGAGATAAATTTTACTGCAATATTTCCGTGAAATATCTGACATTCCTGTGTATAATGCAGACGATACCGCAACGCTAGCCGCCAACCGTCCCGCACGGCATTGATACGGCAGCGTTCCGTTTCAATGGGGACGATCCCGATGTTCTCCCCCATACGAAGTTCCATCGCTCCGGTCATGTTTTCCGCAAAGGTCATTGTAAGGGACGTCTCACCGTTCCGCACCATCCGCAATGTCTGTCCGTGCGCAATCAGCCTCACCATATCCCCGTCCTGCAGATATGAGACGGTAAATCCGTCTTTCTCCTCCTTAAAGCTGCCCCTCACAGACACATGCGATCGCATTCCCCCTGAAAATGTCGTGATTTCCACATCACATACAACGATTTCTTTCATTATAGTACAAAAAAGAAAATTTGTAAATGGATTGAGCACAATATCTATCAATTTCTGCGAAAAAATTCTTCGTAACAGACTTTTCCTTCATGCATAAGCGAGCGAAGCCCGGAATCATCGCGGTTACGGATCGCCTGTTCAAATGTCTTCAGGCGCGCGGCAAGACGCGACACCTCTTCGGCCAATGCATCTGCATTCATGCAGAATAATTCCGCCCACATTGCCTCGTCAACAGGTGCAACGCGAGTCATGTCCTGAAAACCCCCCCCCGTAAACCCCGCACACCCTGCGGAAAGCGGAGTTGTAACATAGGCATTCGCCACAACATGACAAAGCTGAGAGGTAAGTGCGATCATCCTGTCATGCTCAGCCGCCGTGCATTCAACAATACGACCGAATCCCATATCCCTTGCAAGAGACCGAACACTATCAAGCGCCTTGGAATCCGTCTCATCCGTCACGGTGATCACAAAATTCGCACCGAGAAACAAAGAATCACTTGCAGAACGTATCCCGGATGTTTCTTTTCCCGCCATCGGATGCGTACCGACATAACGCCAGGATCGCGGTGCCTGCTTTACCGCCGCTTCCGGTGCCGTCTTGACCCCACAGATATCCATCACAATGCATCCCGCGGGAAAATCACCCACACAAAGCTCATGTACGGTTACACGGGGAGGAAGTGCCAAAACGATAACATCCGCACCGTCATAAGACTGCGCCTCACCGTCGATCATCCCATGTGCCAAAGCGTAGTCGATACTTTCCCTGCTTCTATTTTTTCCGAGAACTAAATGTCCCGCTTTCTTCAGCGAGGCTGCAACCGATGCGCCGATAATCCCCAAACCATAAACAACAATTTTCATAACTTTCACCCACAGCGACACATATTATGTCTGACGTATTACTATGTTAAATGTCAATATTTACAATTATAACCATTTCATGACAGCATTTTTCTCCCGGATCCCCTTTCGCAACCGATCGAAATCCGGTAAAATCCGTTCGACTTCCCGCCAGAATTCATACCCGTGATTCATATGGCGTGTATGACAGAGTTCGTGAACGGCAACATATTCCGCCTCATCCTGTGTCAGAAATGCGATACGAAATGAATATGATATTGTTCCGCTGTCACTGCAGGACCCCCACCTTCCACGCGCCGATGTGATACGTATGCGGCGGAACGCAAACGCATACTTATCCGCGACGGCACCTGTAAGTTCTGTCATTTTCTTTCGCGCCATGTGCTTAAGCAGACAAATCAGAGCTTTCTCCCTTCCATCCTTCGGGAGCCTGAGAGCTCCTCCGTCCACACATGGATGCGCCCCCGACATAATTGTATAAGAAATCCCGAAGAGCGTCAAGACGCTACCGTCAGAAAAATCAAGGCAAAACAATGCACTCTCGCGCATTCTCCGCGCAATCCACCGTTGATGTTTTTGTAAAAACGCTCTGATTCCCTCGTCCCGCAGAGACAAGGGCACGCATAGGACAATTTCCCCTTTTCCGTTGACCCTCATTGATATTTTTGTTGTGTCCCGGCGAAGGATCGTTAACTTTTCCGCATCGATTTCCACGGAATAATTATAGCATATCTTTATTCTTTTTTCAACAAGAATTTCCGTGCGATTGCATGGATTATCTTTTCCTTGACATTTTTCATCCTTGCCTCTATAATAAAATTATGCAGCTTTATCAAGTCAAAAAATTTCACTCTACGGAAAATGTTTTGGAAGCTGAGGTCCCTGCCTCAAAAAGCCTGTTGAACCGCGTCCTGATTCTTGCCGCATTCGGACATGGAAGCACGTCGATTCTCTGCGGTGATTTTTCCGACGATACCCGAGCCATGCTTAACTGTCTGACCTCGCTCGGAGTAGCATGGGAAAAAACAGCAGGAGGACTGATTGTACACGGATGCGGAAATCGCATTCCCAATCAAACAGCAACCCTTGACGTATGTTCTGCCGGAACCGCTGCACGTTTTTTAAGCGTCGCTCTCGCCTTCTCTGGCGGCGACTACACCATGCTTGCCTCAGAGCAGATGCAAAAACGTCCCATGGAAATTCTTGCCGTACTCGAACAGGCCGGCGTTTCTATCGATTACCTTGCTCAGCCCGGTCATTTCCCTTTCATACTTCATTCCAAAGGAATCTCCGCCGATGAGTTCTCCGTGGATACGAATCTCAGCACGCAATATGCAAGCGGCGTTTTGCTCGCTGCTGCCGTCGGGCATCCGCTCCGACTGCATTTGACAGGCGAACGGACTCATGGCAGCTATATCGCTATGACATTACGCTTGATCGAACAGTTCGGCGCAAAATATACTCGCGATGACGACACGATTTCTATCACGCCTTCAGAACATTCACCCGAGCTTATGGAAATCGAAGCCGATCTTTCGGGCGCATGCTATTTTTACGCGCTGTCCCTCCTCTTTCACATGCGCGTTTGTATCCCGCACGTCCACATGGATACCCTGCAGGGAGACCTTCGACTGCTGCATCTTTTGCAGGAAAAAGGTGTCCGTCTCAGCGATACACCCAAAGGACTCCTTGCCGACGGAAGTTCTGTAACGGCGTATTCCGGATTTGAGGTCAACATGCGTGATTTTTCCGATCAGGCGCTTACGATCGCCGCTTTAGCACCGTTTGCAACGAGCGAAACGCATATTACCGGAATCGGACATATCCGCAAACAGGAGTGCGACCGGATCCATGCCATCGTCTACAACTTACGAAAGCTGGGAATTAAGGCAATCGAAGAAGAAGACGGTGTCCGCATTTCTCCCGGCGAGCCATTACCGGCGACCATCGAATGTTTTGACGATCACCGTGTTGCCATGGCGTTTTCTCTCATCGGACTGAAAACGGGAACTTTACAGATTGAAAATCCTTTATGTTGCAGAAAAACATTTTCCAATTATTTTGAAATACTTGACAGCATTACCCAATAACTCATGCATGCCGTCGGTGGAAAACCTGTTTTTCTCGCTCTGAACAAAAAGAAAGAGGCGTATTCACCGCCTCTTTCTTTTTGTGTTCGATGCCAAGAGAAATATTTCATGATTTCCTAAGCCTATCGGGAACAACATGGTATATCCGAAACGCAGCTTCTCCCGCCACGATATTTACAGAACGCACTACATGTTGAAAACAAGGCAAAAGGGATCGCTTCAAGATGAATTTTCTTACGGTACGCGGAACCCGTCATTCTTCACCCTACGCCTCAAGCTGAAGCAGATTCATTTCAACGAAGCGGAGCTGCTCTAAGCCTCATGGTCGTATACATAAATAAACTCGCAAATACGCACACTTGGCTTTCCCTCCAGCCCTGAAAAGCGCACGGGAAGCACCCAAATTTCTTCTCCGCCAACAATTTTCTTTCGTTTATTCCGTTCGACTATTGAGGACGGTACCGTAAATTCACGGCGATATGCCTCATGCGCGCTCATCGTATCGATCAGCCAACCACTGAATACCTCCTCTGCGTTCACATTGATACAAAGAGGCTTATAATTATCTGAGCGTAAAAACTCCAGGGAAAGTACCGTCGCTTGATCGGGATCGATACGAAAATCATATTCAAACCAACCGTTTTCTCCCGCATAACGGCATGTCCCGTCAGACGTCACGGAAACCGAACGCTCCTCGCGCAAATCGTGCAGCTCATCCGTCTCATACTGACCGTATCCGGGTTGAACCGTGTCGATCGGTTCACGGACGTGCTCTTCTTTTTCACGAATTCCCGTTCGCAGTTTGAAATAAATAGCATATCGTTCGAGATAACGCCGGTAATGTAATGCAAAGGTATACGTCACATCGCCGCCCGTCAGGACAAATGTCTCTCCTTTTCGGATCAAATATTCTTCAGGATGAGCAAGCACTTTTCCGGCATCTTCAAAATAAATTCGTTCTGACGACATTACACGCTTTGCCGGAATAGTGACATCAACGCCTGTTTCCGTTACCCGCATATCCTGCTTACCAAGGTCAGCTGACAGTACTTTCCCGCCAAACGTAAACGCAAAAGTATCGGAAGCATCCGGAAGTCCGTGCAACCTAATCCCCAAAGGGATTTGAACTTCAACAATATCACCGGGAAAAACTTCTGTCGCGACATGCCCGTTTTCAGCAACCAATTTCTGCACAATCCCGTTTTGGGTAACAACAACCGCGTCAATTGCCCAATCGGGAACGCGCAAATGCAGAAGATACGGTCTTTCCCCCGCAATTACAATCTTTGCCGTATCATTCCATGGATAATCCGCCTGCATTTCAAGTCCCATTCCGTTACATAAAACATCGGCAGAAAGGTATTGCTCGATCCATAATCCGTTTTTGTCATGATACGCAACACTGTCACCCGCTTTCGTAAAACTTTCCATGCCGCTTCCCGTACAGCACCAAAATTGATCAAACGGGCGGGAAAAAACTTTGAAAAATCCCCCCGCCATAGGCTGGAAATACGTCGTCATTCCTGTTTCCGGATTCTGAGAAGAGAGAATGGAATTTGTAAAAGCATTATCATAATAGTCGGTATATCGCTTCTCGCCTGTCACACAGAACAGTAAGCGAGCGAGTTTAAGCATATTATAAACATTACACGTCTCGCAGTTGCAGTTTGTGCGCTCTGCATCCAAGACATAGTCTGCGCCAAAATGTTCCCATTCGGAATTTCCGCCGGTAACATAGGTATGACGTTCCACAACCATCTTAAAAAATGTTTGCGCGACACGCAGATACCGTTCCGCATCGATGCGTTCGCCCCCTATCTCCTTACCGTCCAAAAGCAGATACCGCTTCAGCGCGCCCAGAATTTTTGGGATGGTCGTATTTGCATGACGGTCTTTAAGAATATTTCTTCCTTCCGTCAGAATGGCATCAAAGAGCGATTCCTCATCAAAGACATGCGCGGCAACTGCATACTCTTGTTTTCCGGTACGCGCATACAACTCATAAAGGCAGTCATTCATTCCACCGTATTCCACTTCAAGAATACGTTTTGCAAGTCCGTCATCCCAGGACAGGACACGACGCACGATCCAGTCCCCCAATGCTTGCACTGTCTCCAATGCAGGTGCATAACCTGTATGATCCCATACATCTATGAGCCCCGTCACAAGTTTATGCATGGTATACCACGGCACCCAGGCTTCCGTTTTAATATTCGTCCGCCCCTGTTCCAAATGATCGAACTGCGACTCAGGGGCAGCATCAGCCGTCCTGGGGGCTGCCCACAGAAATCCTCCGTTATGCGCACCGCACTCCTTCAAACCGTCCACCATGCGAAAGAGTTTGCGACCAATCTTTTCTCTCTGCTGTTCACTGACTCCCGCATTCTTATAAGCCTGCGCAAGCGCGGAAAGATAGTGTCCCGCACAATGTCCGGCTATCAACTTGTTCTCCCAACCGCCATAGCGAACGTAAGGCGTTGGAATGCCCGCATTCTCATAAAATCCGGCAAGAAGCCTTCCCGGATCCAAAGAAAGAAGATAATCGATCTCTTTTGAGAGAGCGTTTTGCAAATATGCATCCCTGATAAATATGCTGCCGAGAGGCAACGTTTGAATGGGTGTGTGCATCCTTATAATCTATTCTCCTGTTCTATCCATGCGAGAAATGCCTCGCAGCCCTCATTGACGTCATTGTATGTCGCGTCAAAGTTTCCGGTATACCACGGATCCGCGATCGCACGAGAGTGCGATGTATAATCCAAAAGCAACGAGATCTTAGCTTCATACGCTGCACCAAGAATACGTCTCATGTGTCGCAGATTTTCTTCATCCATTCCGATAATGAAATCGTACAACTCTCCGTCGGCGCGTGTCAAAAGACGCGCACGATGTTGCACAATCGGTATATTCTGTTCCTGCAGTTTTCTGCATGTCCCATAATGCGGGGGGCTTCCCAACTCGTCCGAATGCGTCGCCGCAGAAGAAATATGAAATCTCTCCGCCAGTCCGCGCCTTCGCACCATATCGCTAAACACACTCTCTGCCATCGTCGAGCGGCATATATTGCCGTGGCAAACGAAAAGCACACCGATCATCGAAATACTCCCTGTAGATTTTGTCATTCAAGCAAGAAATAAGTTGCAAATTGCTCCAAAAGACGATATAATACAGACATGAAGATTTTTTCCGAACGACTCATCCATCTCAGAAAAGAACGCGGACTGTCGCAAGCGACAGTCGCAAAAGACCTCAATGTCAGCCTTGGCATTATTTGCTATTGGGAAACAAATAAAAGTGATCCTACGGCAAGTAATATTGCAAAAATTGCACGTTACTTCAACGTTTCATCCGATTATCTTCTCGGACTTAACGACTGAAGCTTGTCCGAAAATCATTCATCATTGATATTGTTTTCACTACGGGCGCCGTTCGGGCGTCCTTTTTGCTTTACAAAGAATCACTCTTCTTGCGCGAGCGCAAGAAGGCGTTCCTCCGCGGCAGCCGCGCCCGTTACATCGCCAATACTCCTGCAATACGCAGATCTTATCCTGAGCAATTCCGCAAACACCGAGCTGTCCTCACGGACAACAGGTACTTCATAAAGCAATTCACGCGGAATACATGCATAATCCCCATCTTTGGCAAAGATCTGCGCCTGCATAATATGAACAGCGACCTCTGTCTCCCCTGTCTTTCCGATCAACTCTTTCAACACAAGTCCGTCCGTCCTGCCCGCGGCAAGATCAGCAGGAAGCAGTTCCATGATCGCTTCAGCAAAACACCAGACCGAAAAAAGCGTAAAAAAAGTGAGCGCGGGATGCATTGGCAAAACAAAAAACAGCACAAGCATAACTGCACCGAATACAATACCGAAAGCAGCTCCTCCTACCGCCGCCGCAAACAGTTTCGCGTGCGCGCCCTGCGGTTTTTTAAGCGAAAACTGCGTCTCTCCCGCTGCACGCCTGCTCCCAAAACGCACACCTCCCTCGCCAAAACTTACCCAACCGAAGGCAACCCTGCGAAGTTTGAGCCCCGCAAGCAAGCCAATCAGCAAATGCCCGCTTTCATGGACAAGACTGTCCAGGCGTAAAAGCATACAGCATGCAGCCAGAAGCAAAACCACAATATACACTGTGAAGTCATCCGCTCTGTCAAATTCAAACAATAGCAGAGCCACCCATCCTGCGCACACAAGCAAGGTAAGAAGTACACAGAAAAGATGATAAACGTTCCTCTTCACGCCAGCCCCCTTGCTACGAGATAACCCTCTAAATTGTCGCCGTCTGAAAATTTTACCTCTTTTAAGCCGAAAGCATGCACGATCTCGCTTAGCAGCACCGCCCCGCCCGCTATGACGTCAGCGCGCCGCACATCCATACCGGGGATCGATTTACGTTCCTCCACGGAGAGTATAAGAAGGTACGAGGCAACTTCATCCAAATATTCCGCAGAGAGCGAAAGTCCGTTAAGTTTGGCGGCATCGTACTCTGCAAGACCGAGATTTATGCTCGCCAAAGTAGACGCAGTCCCGCCGATCGCATACATTGTATCCGGACAATTAACTCCCGCAAGCGCTCTGATCTCCTCCTGCACGACCGCGCGCAATCTGTCCGCATTCTGCCCGCAACGATCAAACAGCCGCACGACGCCAATATTCAGGCTGGCAGAAAAGGAAATCTCCCCATGCGTGCGGATACAAACCTCCGTGCTCGCTCCGCCGATATCGATCGTGCCGCCGTCCTCCGCTCCAAGTGCGCCATACATACCGAGACGCGCCTCCTCCTCGCCGGCAATGACGTCCACTTCAATGTCACAAACCTCTTTGACGCGTGCGCAAAAAGCGCAGCCGTTCTTCGCAGAGCGTACGGCAGCCGTCGCAAAGGCGAGCACAATCGCGCCCTCATGCCTGCCCTCCGCCGCAAGTTCGGCAATCGCCGCAACGGTCCGCGCAGACGCCTCTTCGCAGATTACCCCGCTTGCGGCAAGCCCCTGTGCAAGACGCGTGGTAATTACCTTTTTATACAAAGTACCGTTCGCCCAAAGCATCAGGCGAACGGAATTGGATCCTATATCGATTACCGCGTATTTCATTTTTGTTACGGCGCCTTCCAGCCGTTTTCCATTGCGAGACTGCGCAGCGTCTCCTCAAGCTGCAGAAGTTCAAGACTGTTTTCGCCCGACTCGATCATCTCGTTGTATTGCTCAATGAGCGCATCATATTCCGCCCTTTTTTGATTGACGATACCAATCTGAACAAACTGGACAATGAGAATGGCGACGAGAAAAACAATCAAAAGGACACCCGCGACGGTTGCACCCGTCACGATCTTTCTGACTTTTTCCTCCGTAAGCCGCGAGCCTCTCTTTTCCGACATATTTTTTTATCCTTTTGTATCGGTTTTATTCTATTATAAATCTTTTTTGCGAGAAATGCAACGATTTTATGCAAACTTTTTAAGTAGAGCACAAATCCGACAATACATGCAGCAAAAGCATACATTCGAAGATCGGGAAATTCACACAAAACGCTCACGGTCAGATATAATACTGCAAAAAGGCAGCAAAACAGCATGTCCGTTATATAGCGGATCCATAGAGATGAAAAAGGCAGACGAACAAGAGAAATCGTATCATAAAGCAGCCCTCCCGCTACACCGCAGACAGCAGAGACGAGAAAAACATAAAGTTGATCAACCTCGCTCATTTGAACAGACGTTTGACGCTTGAACCCTGCTGTGAAGAATATTTCACCGCATCGACCTGACCGCTTGCCGCAAAACTGCCGCTTCCCTCCGAGAATGCCAACACCTTGAGTTTGCTTCCGTCAATGCGCACCTTCTGTCCGTTGACCGTCAAAGAAATACTGTGTTCGGAGAAAGCGTCCACCCGTTCCACTCCCGTCAAGGTCAGTTTGCTTTGATTTTCGAGCGTAAGGATACTTTGTCTGACTTCATTCTGCATGTTTTATTCTATGCCGAATCAAGAGAAAAAATCCCGCAATATGCGGGATTTTTGGCAGGTCTTTTGGATTGTCATTGCAATTTTGCCTTAGCGCGCGCCTTGGCTCGAAGCTCGGAATCGAGAATGCGCTTGCGGATACGCACATTTAGAGGCGTGATCTCAAGCAGTTCATCGTCTCCGATAAACTCGAGCGCCTCCTCGAGACTGAGCTTCTTTGGCGGAATGAGTCGCAGCGCATCATCCGAAGAGGAGGAACGCGTATTCGTCAGATGCTTGGTCTTGCAGACGTTGACGTTGATATCCTCGTCTTTAGGCGAAAAACCGACGACCATACCTTCATATACGGGAGTTCCCGGAGTGATGAACAGCGTACCTCTCCCCTGCGCATTGAACAAACCGTATGTGACTGCTTCACCCGTCTCAAACGCAACGAGTGACCCCGTATCGCGGCGGTTGATCTCACCCTTGTAGGGCTGATACTCAAAGAACACCGAACTCATAACGCCCTCGCCTTTCGTGTCCGTAAGAAATTCGCTCTTATAGCCGAAAAGACCGCGCGCCGGGACAAGAAATTCAAGGCGCATTCTTGACCCCATGGCATTCATATGCAGAAGTTCACCCTTCCTCTCGCCCATGCTCTGAAACACAGGTCCGGTCATATCCTCCGGTACGTCAACGATCAGACGCTCGATCGGCTCATACCGTACGCCGTCAATCTCTTTATAAAGCACCTTGGGAGAACTGACCTGGAACTCATATCCCTCGCGGCGCATCGTCTCAATCAGAATGGAAAGATGCATCTCTCCCCTGCCGCTGACACGAAATGCGTCCGCAGAGTCGGTATCTTCGACGCGCAGAGACACATCGCGCAAAAGTTCGCGATACAGCCTGTCGCGCAGATGTCGGGTTGTGACAAACTTTCCCTCTTTTCCCGCAAAAGGCGAGTCATTGACGGAAAAAATCATTTCCACCGTAGGATCGGAGATCTTGACAAAGGCGACCGGCTCGACGCAATCAGACGCGCAGACAGTATCGCCAATATTGATCTTCTCCAACCCCGAGAAACAAACAATGTCACCCGCTGATGCGCTCTCACAGGGAACGCGGTTGAGACCTTCGATCTCATAGAGATTGACGATTTTGCCGCGAACGGAAACTTCAGGATGATTATAATTGCAGGCAATCACATCTGCGCCCGGTTTCGCTACACCGCGCTCCACTCTGCCGATACCGATTCTCCCGACATACTCATTGTAATCAATGGATGAAACAAGTATTTGCAGAGACCCCGTCTCATCCATATCCAGGGGCGGGAACTGCGTAAGAATGGTATCGAACAACGGAGTTAAATCTGTACCCGCATGGTTTTCGTCTAATGACGCCGTACCGTCCCTGCCGGAACAGAACACGAACGGACTTTCAAGCTGGTCATCCGAGGCATCCAGATCCATCAACAGCTCCAACACCTCGTCGATGACTTCCTTGATGCGCGCGTCGGGACGGTCGATCTTGTTGACGACAATGATGAGCTTCAAGCCCATCTCCAGCGCCTTCTGCGTGACGAAGCGCGTCTGCGGCATGGGACCTTCGGCGGCGTCCACAAGGATGAGCACGCCGGATACCATCTTCAAAACGCGCTCGACCTCGCCCGAGAAATCGGCGTGACCGGGCGTATCAATGATGTTGATCTTAACGCCCTTGTAATGAATGGACGTATTTTTAGCAAGAATGGTGATCCCGCGCTCACGTTCAAGAGCACCTGAATCCATGACGCGCTCCTCGACGACCTGGTTTTCGCGGAAGGTGCCCGCCTGTTTGAGCATCTGATCGACCAACGTCGTCTTGCCGTGGTCGACGTGGGCGATGATCGCAATGTTCCTTAAATCTTCTCTGACCATATAAACCTCTTTTCCGAAGTGGTATTGTAATACTTTTTGCGCCTTTGCGCAAGAAAAAACGGGGCGACACGCAAAAAAATTTGCCCGAACGGGCAAATTTCCTCATGTTTTATCCCGAAATCGGGGCATGATTGCGATAGGTGCAAAAACGAATGATGTGCCCGTTGTCCTCTAACGGCTCGCTCTGCGCAACCAATTCATAACGCGCGTCGGCATCCAGATCCGGCACAAAGACATCCGCCCCACCATCCTCTTCCACCTTGGTGACGAGGATCTCGCTGCAATAAGGAAAGAGCAGCGCATATACGCTTGCCCCGCCGATAACAAACACATCGTCTGCCGGATATTTTTTCACTTCCGCAAGCAATTCCTGCAAATTGTGAACGGTGATGACATCCTCGGCAACGTCGTCGGGACAGAGCACGATATTGGTACGGTTTTTGAGCGGTCTTCCGTTCGGAAAGGACAGCAACGTGTTCAACCCCATGACAACGACCTTTCCCATGGTCGTCTCACGGAAAAATTTCATGTCGGCAGGCAGGGAAAACATCAGGTCGTTGCGTTTTCCGATGCCCCACTTTTCATCTGCATGCAGGATCGCTTTCATATCGCCACCGGGATCTTCGCCGTAAGAGGCGTATATTCATAGTTCTCCAGGCGGAAGCTGTCCACCGTGAAGTCATAAAAATTGGTGATACCGGTATCGACGATGAGTCTGGGCGCCGGTTTGGGCTGATTTTCAATAATCTCCCGTACGATAGGCAGGTGTCTGTCGTAAAGGTGCGCATCCGCAATGACGTGAACCAACTCGCCCGCCTTGAACCCGCTGACCTGTGCAATCATGATGAGCAGGACGGCATATTGCACGACATTCCAGTTGTTCGCCGTGAGCATATCGTTGGAGCGCTGATTCAGAATGGCGTTCAATGTATCTCCGGAGACGTTGAACGTCATTGAATAGGCGCAGGGATAGAGGTGCATTTCATGCAGGTCTTCAAAGTTATAAAGGTTAGTCATGATACGGCGAGAAGCGGGATTATGCTTCAGGTCATAGAGTACCCGATCTACCTGATCGAACTCACCTTCGTTATAGATCGACTTCTTGGCGAGCTGGTAGCCGTACGCCTTGCCGATCGAGCCCGTCTCATCCGCCCAACTGTCCCAGATATGGGAATGAAGATCATGGACGTTGTTGCTCTTCTTCTGCCAGATCCATAAAATTTCATCCACACAGGAGCGGAAAGCGCAGCGGCGGATGGTCTGAATGGGGAACTCCTCCTGCAGGTTATAGCGATTGACGATACCGAACTTTTTAACGGTATGCGCCGGCGTGCCGTCCTCCCAACGCGGGCGCACCTGCGCATCCGTATCCCAGACGCCGTATTTCATGATCTCTTTGCAGTTGGAAATAAAAATATCGTCCGCTCTGCTCATTTTTTTCTCCTTTTTCCGTCTGTCCGCCGACTACACGCGCGCTTCAGAAAGCCTCTCTCTTGCGCGATCTTCACCAAGAATCTGCATGATCGTCCACAAGTCAGGCGAATTAGCCCTGCCCGTAACGGCAATTCGCAGCACCTCGGCCACGTCCGAAACGCTGCCTTTGTACGCTTCGGGGTTTGCCTTGTAGTCACGCATCTCGGCGGCATAACCAAGATTTGCTGCGATCTCTTTAACCTTTGCAAACCATGCCTGCGCGTCGTCCGCGTAGTCGTATTTGGCAAGGAAGGCGTCAAGAATAGCGTTTCTCGTGCCATCGTCCACGCGGTATGCGTCTTTCTGCACGCGGTCGCCGAAGAAATAGCCGATCTCCGCAACTGCCTGCTTTGCTGTAACAAAGTCCTTCCTGCGCTTCTTGCCCGACGTCCCCATGCACAAATTGAGGACTTTGAGCAAGTATTCCTCGTCTGCAAAATATGCCTGCTCCTGCTCCGAGCCGAAAGAGAACGACCAATCCTTCAAAAAGGCAAACATTTCCTCCGCAGAGAGTCGGGAAAGCTCCGTCTTGGAGATGTCGTTTAATTTATCCAGATCAAACAGCGCGCCGCTGCGGCTCATCTTTTCAATGCGGAATTTAAATTCTTCAAGCGGCTTTTCGGGATACTTCATGTGCCACTCTTCAAAGTCGGAATTGAGCAGCGTCAGCATGTATACCTTGACCGCAAAGGGATGATAGCCCTCCTGACGGTAGAAGGAAAGTGAAAGCTCCGGATCCTTGCGTTTGGAGAGCTTGCGTTTGCTCTCGCCGTCCATCTTCATAAGTGAGCAATTGTGCCCGTACTTGGGGCGCGCAAAGCCGAGAACGTCAAACAACTCAAGGTGAATGGGAAGCGACGCAAGCCACTCCTCGCCGCGGATGACCAATGTCGTGCGCATCAGGTGATCGTCCACCGCGTGCGCAAAATGATAGGTCGGAATGCCGTCCGATTTTAAGATGACAACGTCCTGATCATTTTCCGTGACGGTGACGTCCCCTTTGATCTCGTCATGGAAGGTAAACTTGCGGGAAGAATCCCCCATCGATCTTAAGCGAATGACAAAAGGCTTACCCGCATCGAGATTCTGATAAATCTCTTCCTCGGAGAGATTCCGGCACCTTGCATATTTTCCGTAATAGCCTGTGATCTCCTTGTTGGCGGTCTGCTCGTCACGCAGAGCAGACAACTCCTCTTCCGTACAAAAACACGGATATGCCCTGCCGCGGCGGATAAGATCCTTGACATATGCACGGTATATTTCAGCGCGCTGGCGCTGATACCAGGGAGCGTAGGTGTCATCCCCGCCGATCTCCGCCCCTTCGTCAAAGCGGATATTAAAATAGTCAAGCGAGGCGATGACCGCCTCCACGGCGCCGTCCACCTTGCGCTTTAGGTCGGTGTCCTCAATGCGCAGATAGAGTTTGCCGCCGCTCTGATGCGCAATGCGCTCGTTGGCGATGGCGACAAACAGATTTCCAAGATGAATAAAACCCGTCGGCGACGGCGCAAGACGGGTAACCTGTGCGCCTTTAGGCAAATCCCTGGACGGGTAACGCGTCTCGAAAGACGCAAGATCCGGGTAATCACCCGGCAAAAGCCGCTCTGCAAGATGTTCGTAATCCATGATTCGTTCCTCTCCTTTTTTCCGACACATTTCCCGATCGGCACAAAGACGTCGCTTTATCCGCACAAACTATGTGTCACCCTGCGATCTCAATCAATTTCAAAGTATCGGGTGCAATTTCCGCCAATCCGTTTTCGACATCGTGAACAAGCGCAACCGCTGACGTCATCACGGGAAGTTCGACCCCTTTTTCCTTTCCCGCCCGGATTGCGGCACCGGCGACATAATCCACATCGCAGCGTTTTCCCGCCTCAATATCGCGCAGCATTCCGGAACGCGTCTCACGATAATCATTCATTGCAACGGGAAGTAAGGCCCCTGCAAACAAACCATCGAAAACCTTCAGCAGGTCATAACCGTTTTGCGGAAGTTTTTCACATCCATACGCGCGAGCGACCGCAAATACCTCGCGCATGAGCGTAAGAACAAGCTTCTTCTGCTTTTTTGCAAGTTGATAAAATGTGAGTCCAGAGACAGCGGATAAAGTGGAAAAAGCAGCGTTGATGGAAAGTTTGGCAAAACGCAGTTCCATCAGGTTTCCGACCGTAAGCACGCCCGCATGTGCAAAAAGAAGTGAGATCTCCTCCAATCGGCTTCCTTTGCCATATGCCCCCAGTCCGAGATGAAAACCCGTCTCGCTGGTCACGCGCACAATACCGGGGGATACTGTTTCCGCACTCCAAGAAAGCGTGCAACCATAGATGCGGTCACGATCGAAAAATTTTGCAAGCTCTATCTCCGGCAAACCGTTTTGAACCGTGACAATACAGCCGTCTTCTTTCAAAAATGGTTTGATAAACGAAGCGGCAGCATGCGTCTCCCGCTGTTTGACCGCAAAAATGATCAAGTCATACTGCCCTTCCATCTGCGAAGGAAGCTTTGCCCGAACTTTAACGCAACGGGTCACCTCACCTTCAATCGTTGCACCGTCACGATTCATGGCTTCTACATGCGCCGCATCGTGCGTAACAAAATCCAAAGACATTTCGTCCAATAAAATACCGAGAGAGGTCCCCATCGCTCCGGCACCGTAAATACAAATTCTCATACTCGATCAACCGATAGCAAACCCGGTCGCTTCAGCAATAGCGGCAACCGTCTCGTCGATCGTCTGTCCATCACAACGGATGGTGACGTCGGCATATTGCTCATACAGAGGCACCCTTTGCAGATATAAATCATGCAATGTCCCGACATTCCCGCGCATGACGACGCCGCGTCGTACCAAGTTCGGGATTCTGCGGGCGACCTCTTGTTCACTCAACTGAAGATAAACAACCGTTCCCATCGATTTCAGATGCTGCATTGCACGCTCGGAATAACAGACGCTCCCGCCCGTTGCGATCACGCAACGCATCGCGGCAAGCCCCGCATTGACACGCTCCTCGATTTGAATGAACCCCTCCGGTCCTTCCCGTTCAATGATTTCTGAAAGAAGCGCATTCTGCTCCCCCTGAATGATCAAATCGCAGTCGATAAACCCAAAGCCGATCTTTTTGGCAAGCAACACGCCTGCCGTGCTTTTACCCGAAGACGGCATGCCGATGAGAACAAGATTATTCATGAAAACATTATATCGCACATGACTGTAAAAGTCAATCACACGCACTCACGACACAATGTTTTCCTAAAAAAATATCCGAAGCAAAAAGAATTTCAATAACAATTTTTAAAACTGACGTGAAAAAAGTTGTGTTTTTAGCGGGAATATGATATACTCCTCATTGTCTAAAATAAAATGGATCAGGTATTATATCATGTTGAACAATCTTCTCGTCGTCGAAATTTTCGGCTCCGAAGCGCAAGAACTGGCTTATCCTATTGTCAACGGAATTCTTATCGCCCTCATGGCACTTGTCGCGGTCGGCGCCATCATTTGCGTCATGCTTCAGCCCAGCAATTCGCAAGGTATTGAGGCACTCGGCGGCTCAAGCGAGACCTTTTACGGTAAAAACAAAGGAAAATCCATCGAGTCTAAACTGAAACTGTGGACGATCATCTGTGTAGCGGTTCTCGCAGTCCTCTCCATTATTTTCTTTATTCTTCAGATTCCTGCAATTTGGGCATAAATGAAATCTTTGGCAGAAACACATTCAAAACGGGCGGCTTCAAAGCGGTCCGTTTTTTCACACAAAGAGGTTGATAACGCAAAAAAATTATGGATGTAAAAAAGACACTATTGCAAAAAATATGTGACGGATCTTTTGCTCTCATGACGGACGAACAGATTGCCAAAAAACTCAGACTCAAGGGAAAAGCCGCAAACGGTGTCAGAGATCTGCTGCGTTCGCTTGTGCGCGAAGGCGAACTCTACTGTGACCTGAACGGAAGATACGGTACCGCGGTGCAGTTCGGCGCTATGCGCGGAACGATCAGCGGCAATGAACGCGGCTTCGGCTTCTTTATGCCGGACGACAAAGAAAAACCTGATCTTTTTATCCCCCACCGTGCGCTGCGCGGCGCATACAACAAGGATACCGTCCTCGCGTTTGTCAAAGGCGGCAGAATGGGAGATGAGGGCGAAGTCCTCGCGATTTTGGAACGCGGATACAGAGAGATCGTCGGCACCTTCCGTCGCGAACGTTCGGGCGGCATGCTGCACCCTGACGATAAAAAATTTTCCGACGATATCTTTATCCCCTCCGACCGCACCAAAGGCGCTGCGGATAACGTAAAGGCCGTTGCGCGCATTCTTTCCTACGAGGGACGCTCGCCGAAGGGCGAGATTGTTGAGGTTCTGGGCGAGAGCGGGGACTTCTTTGTAGAGGAAACAGCGATCATCCGCGCGCACAACATCAAGGAAGTTTTCCCGGAAGAGGTCATCGACGCGGCGGAACAGCAGGCGTTGCGCGACCCCCTTGCAAACCTAGAAGGCCGAGTCGATTTAAGAGATCAACTCATCATCACGGTGGACGGCGAGGATACGCGCGATATTGACGACGCGATATCCATTGCGAAAAAAGATGGAAAATACTACCTCGGCGTGCATATCGCCGACGTCACCAACTACGTCAAATGGCACTCCGTCCTCGATAACGAAGCGCTGTCGCGCGGGACAAGCGTATATTTCCCGGATCGCGTCATACCAATGCTGCCCACAGCGCTCTCCAACAATATTTGCTCTCTTAACGAAGGCGTGCCGCGCCTTACGCTGTCCTGCTTTATGACGGTGGATAAGAGCGGTAAGGTCATTGAGCGCAGCGTCATGCCAAGCGTCATCTGCTCGGCGCACCGCATGACCTACAAGGCGGTAACCGCCATCGCAAACGGCGAGGCGGAAGCGTGCGCCCAATACCCCGACCTAATTGACTTTGTGCATACGGCTGTGGAACTGACCAATATCCTGAAGAACGCGCGCGAGAGCAAGGGCGGCGTGGCTCTGGACGTCAAAGAAGCTAAAATCCTCTTTGAAAACGGCGTCATCACCATTCCGGACTATGAACGCACCATTTCGCACGAAATGATCGAGCAGTTCATGGTACTCGCCAACGAGAGCGTCGCAACGATCATGACGGATAAAGGTATGCCATTTGTCTACCGCATCCACGAACGCCCGAGCGAAGAAAAAGCGAACGACTTCCGCACATTTCTTCGCGAAGCGGGCGTACAGGCAAAGTTCGATCCATCGCGCGTCAGCCCGGCAGACTATCAGAATTTACTGCACTCATTGGAGGATTCTCCGCTTTACTCTCTCGTCAATCGTGTTATGCTGCGTTCCATGATGAAGGCGCAGTACTCACCCGAAAATGTGGGACACTTTGGACTTGCGTCCGACTGTTACTGCCACTTTACCTCCCCAATCCGCCGATATCCGGACCTTTGTATCCACCGCATCATCAAGGAGAGTCTTGTAAATCCCGAAAAGGCGCGAGCCAAGTACAAAAAATTTGTCACGGAGGCGTCCGTCAAATCCTCTGCATGCGAGAAGAACGCGACCGAAGCGGAACGCGACGTGGATGCCCTCTATATTGTCGCCTACATGCAGGACAAGATCGGCGAAGATTACGACGCAACCATCTCGGGCGTAACCTCTTTCGGCCTGTTCGCAGAACTAGCCAACACCGTCGAAGGGCTGATCCCCCTGGAGACGTTGCCCGACGACAGCTATGAATTTATCGAAGAACGCTTTTTGCTTCGCGGCACAAAAGGATCTTTCCATTTGGGCGAATCGATCAAGGTGCGCGCCGTCGGCGTGGACTGGGGCAGCCGCCGCGTCCAGTTCCAATTTCTCGGAAAACAGGGCGAAACATTTTGATTTTCGCCGCAAACGTGATATACTATGTCTGTGAAAGTCATTGCATACAATAAATCCGCCTCCTTTGAGTACTTCATCGAAGAAAAATATGAGGCAGGCATCGTACTTGAAGGGAACGAAGTCAAGTCCCTGCGGGAAGGCAGGGCGTCGCTCGGCGAGAGCTTCTGCGAGATCCGCGGAGGCGAAATCTTTCTCAAGAACATGCACATTGCCGTCTATGATAAGAGCGGGGCTTTTTCCACGCGCGACGCGAGAAGGGACAGAAAACTCCTGCTTCGCAAAATGGAGATACACAAGATTGTCAGCAAGGTCAATGAACGCGGCTACACCCTTGTCCCCATCAAAATCTACTTTAAAGATGCTCTCATCAAAGTGGAAGTTGCGCTCTGCAAGGGCAAGCATACCTATGACAAAAAACAAGCGATCGCCGAGCGCGACCGCAAACGTGCCCTCGACAGGGCTTTAAAAGAAATGCAATCGTGAGGTTACGAAATATGGATAAGCTGCATTTGGAAACTCTCTGCGTTCAGGCAGGTTACTCTCCCAAAACGGGCGAGAGCCGTATCCCCCCCATTACTCAGAGCACAACCTACTTCTATGGCGAAGCACAGGCAATGGCAGACCTGTTCGACTTGAAGCGCGACGGTTTTTTCTATACGCGTCTTGCAAATCCCACTGTTGAAGTATTGGAAAAACGCGTTGCCGCGCTTGAAGGCGGTGCGTACGGCATCGGTTGCGCTTCCGGCATGTCTGCGATCCTGCTGACCGCAATGACACTGTGCGAAGCGGGCGACAACATCGTTACTTCCTGCGAAATCTATGGCGGGACGTTCAACCTGTTCTCCACAACGCTGCCCAAGTTCGGCATCGAGGCACGTTTCTTTGACGCAGATGCCCCCGCCGAGGAGATCGAAAAACTCATCGACGATAAGACCAAATTCGTCTATGCGGAGACTGTCGCAAATCCCGCCATTGTCGTACTGGACTTTGACAAAATGGCGGCGATCTGTAAGAAAGCAGGCGTTCTGTTCATTGTAGACAATACCCTCGCGACCCCCGTTTTATGCCGCCCTTTAGAACTCGGAGCGGACATCGTCATTCATTCGACGAGCAAATACATGGACGGGCATGCGGCGGCGCTGGGCGGCATGATCGTGGACGGAGGGAAATTCTGCTATAAGGACAATTCCCGCTACCCCGCATTCAACACGCCCGACGAGAGCTATCACGGCCTCGTGTACGCCGATCTTCCCGTCGCGTTCGGGACCAAGTGCCGCGCGCAGATGATGCGCGATACCGGCGCGATCATGAGTCCTCAGAATGCATTCCTGACCTATCTCGGCAGCGACACGCTGGCTCTGAGAATGGAACGGCATTGCCGCAACGCGGAGAAGATCGCGCAGTACCTCTCCAATCACCCAAAGATCGAATGGGTGCGCTATTCCTCGCTTCCGACCGACAAGTACCACGAGCGCGCCAAGAAGTACCTTCCCAACGGCACGGGCGGCATGATGAGCTTCGGCATCAGGGGCGACGTTGCGGCATGCGCGCGTTTCATGGAGCACCTGAAGATCGCCACGCAGGAGACGCACGTCGCGGACGTGAGAAGCTGCGTTTTACACCCTGCTTCCACCACTCATCGTCAACTCACCGAAGAACAGCTCGTCGCAGCGGGCATTGCTCCCAACCTTGTCCGCCTTTCCGTCGGCATTGAAAATGTTGACGATCTCATCGCCGACCTAGCACAGGCACTCGAGACCGTATGATGAAAGAAGGTAATCCGCATGCCCATCGTCATTGATCGCAATATACCGGCATATACCGTCCTCAGCGGAGAGCGCATCGTCGTCATGGACCGCGAGCGCGCGATTTCTCAGGATATCCGCCCAATTGAGATCGCGATCCTCAACCTTATGCCCACTAAAATAGAGACCGAGACGCAGTTCATGCGTCTTTTGTCCAATTCACCGCTTCAGGTCAACGTCACGCTCATCCACACAAGCAGTTACCGCTCCAAAAATACGGAAGCAGAATATCTCGATCGGTTCTACCAGTCCTTTGAAAGCGTCAGAAGCAAGCATTTTGACGGCATGATCGTGACGGGCGCGCCCGTTGAGGATATGGAGTTTCACGACGTTGCGTACTGGAACGAACTGACCAAGCTCTTCGACTGGACCAAGACCAATGTGACGTCCACAATTTTCATCTGTTGGGGCGCAATGGCGGCGCTGTACTACTTCTACAATATCCCTAAATACCCACTGCCGAGAAAGCTGTTCGGCGTGTTCGCACACAGGAAGTGCAACGCAGATTCCACAGATCCCTTGATGCGCGGCATTTCGGACGAGTTCCATGTCTGTCATTCCCGCCACTCCACCGTGCGCGAATCGGACGTAAGGAAGGATGCGCGCCTTAAAATTTTGGCGACTTCCCATCGCGCGGGAGTTGCGATCGCAAGTTCTTTGGATCACAGTCAGATCTTTGTTCTGGGACATATGGAATACGACAGGGACACACTGAAAAAGGAGTACGAGCGCGATCTTGCAAGGGGTCTGCCCATTGAAAAGCCCTTCTGCTATTTTGCGGATAAGGAGTGCACCAAGATCAACATGAACTGGTCCTCAACGGCAAACCTCTTTTACAACAACTGGCTAAACTTCGTCTATCAGACAACGCCCTACCAGTTTGAAACGTAACTCAAAGGCCGCCTGCAGGCGCCTTTCATCATGGGGACATTTATTTCCTGTGATGTGCTCTTTATTAATACTGTCTGCCTAATTTGAAAACGCGCCCGCGGCATTTGCCGCGGGCGCTACGATTTTGATACTTATTTAACTTTTAGGCTTCGTAACCGTTCGGATTGTTTTTCTGCCAGTTCCATTGGTCGCGGCACATGTCCTCCAGGTCGTACTGCGCCTTCCAGCCAAGTTCTTTTTCTGCCTTTGCACTTGAGGCATAGCAGGCGGGAACGTCGCCCGCTCGGCGCGGCATGATCTCATATGGCAGCGTCTTGCCGCACGCCTTCTCAAATGCATGGATCATATCCAGCACACTATAGCCCTTTCCGGTTCCGAGGTTATAGATATGCACACCCGGCTCTTTGAGCGACTTGATCGCGGCAACATGCCCGCGCGCAAGATCAACGACATGGATATAATCCCTCACGCCCGTTCCGTCCGGCGTGGGATAGTCGTTTCCGAAAACGCCGATACGTTTTAGTTTCCCGCTTGCGACCTGCGCCACATAGGGCATCAAGTTGTTCGGAATACCCTTTGGATCCTCGCCGATGCGTCCCGAAGGATGCGCACCGACGGGGTTAAAGTAACGCAGAAGCGCAATGTTCCATCCGTTGTCTGCTCGATATAGATCCTCCAGAATGCGTTCCTGCATGAGTTTGGTCGTGCCATATGGATTGGTCGTGGAAAGACGGCATCCCTCGTCCAGCGGTAGCCGCTCAGGTTCGCCGTACACCGTTGCCGACGAGGAAAAAACAATATTCCTGACACCAAACTTCTGCATGGTCTCCAAAAGGACGAAGGTGGAGACGAGGTTGTTATCGTAGTAGAGCATGGGTTTTTTCACGCTCTCCCCCACCGCCTTGAGCCCCGCAAAGTGGATGACCCAGTCGATCTTCTGCGCCGAAAAAACTTCCTCAAGCTTTTCCCTGTCGCGCACGTCAAAGTTATAAAATGCAATGTCCTTGCCCGTCAGCTCGCGCACGCGGCGCATGCTTTCCTCGCTTGAATTGCAGAGGTTGTCAACGACGACCGTCTCATATCCCGCCTCCAACAACTCCAAAACGGTATGCGATCCGATAAAGCCCGCCCCGCCCGTCACAAGTACTTTCATGACTGCCTCCCAATCTTTCTATAGTCCATCTTAGCCGCTTTTTCGCGGGAATGCAAGCAATACATTGTTATCTTTCAGACAATTATTGACTTTTTCTGCTTCATACATTCACTTGACCGCTCTCGCCGAGCAATGATTTATGCTTTTCGAGGATAGGATCGATCTCTGTTTTAATAAATTCAACTGTCTGAGAAGGCGCGCGCCCGATGAACTTCTTCGCATCGAGGATCTCGTCCAGGCGATCGTGGATGGCTTTGAAATCGTCGTCCGCCTTGATGAGCTCCAGAAGGTTGTTTTCCTTGCCCTCCGCCTTGACGTTCGCGCCCGCCTGCATGGACAGAACCCTGATCTTTTCGTGCAGTTCCTGACGGTTTCCGCCCGCCTTGACGCACTCCATCATGATGTTCTCCGTCGCCATGAAGGGAAGCTCCGCCGCAATGTGCTTTGCGATGACTTTTTCGTAGACAACGAGATTTTCAGCGACGTTCATGTAGATGTTGAGGATGGCATCCACCGTGAGGAACGCCTGCGCGTTGACGATGCGGCGGTTTGCCGAGTCGTCCAGCGAGCGCTCAAACCACTGTGTGGACGCAGTGACAGCCGTATTCATGGGCAGGGAGAGCATATAACGCGCAAGGGACCCCATGCGCTCACAACGCATCGGATTGCGCTTATACGCCATCGCCGACGAGCCGATCTGGCTCTTTTCGAACGGTTCCTCTATCTCCTTCATGTTCTGAAGGATGCGGATATCGTTGGAGAATTTATATGCAGACTGCGCGATCTGCGAGAGCACGCACAGCACGTTATAGTCGAATTTCCTGGGGTAGGTCTGCCCGGTCACGCCGTACACCTTCTCGTAACCGAGTTTGTTGCAGACGCGCTTTTCCAGCTCCTTGACCTTTCCCTCGTCGCCGCCGAACAACTCCATGAAACTCGCCTGCGTGCCCGTCGTCCCCTTAACGCCGCGCAGACGGATGTGCGCATAGAGGTTCATGAGGTTCTCATAGTCGAGCATGAGATCCTGCAGCCAAAGCGTCGCGCGCTTGCCGACCGTCGTCAGCTGCGCGGGCTGCAAGTGCGTAAAGCCGAGCGCGGGAAGATCTTTATATTTCAGGGCAAACTTCTTGAGTTTGTCCATGACGTTGACGAGCTTGCGAAGGATGATATCCAGCCCGTCCTTCATAATGATGACTTCGGAATTGCAGTCGACAAAACAGCTTGTCGCGCCCAAATGAATGATCGGAGCAGCCAGAGGTGCAGCGTCGCCGAAGGTCTTGACATGCGCCATAACATCGTGACGAACCTGGCGCTCATAGGCTTCCGCACGCTCGAAGTCGATATCGTCGGCATGCGCCTTCATCTCATCGACCTGCGCCTGTGTAATGGGAAGTCCCAGTTCCATTTCGGATTCGGCAAGCGCGATCCACAGTTTTCTCCACAGACGGAAGCGCTTCAGATCGCCGAAGTTTTCCTGCATTTCGCGGCTTGCATAGCGTGTGTTCAAGGGGTTCTGATAGATGTTGTTATCAATCATACGATTTTCTTATCCTAAATTTTATTCTTCAATTTGCGTGACCGGATAAAATTCAAACAGCGGCGCGCCATATTCAACAGAAAAAATCTGAGTCCGATTTAATATTTCGGGAATCAGAACGTCTCGGGCGCGGGATAGTCGACGCCGAAGGTCTCTGCCGTCACCCGCTTCATTCTCTGATCCTGAAGGGGCTTATCGCGGAAATCGGTGCGCACCGAGGCGATCGCATCAACGACCTCCAGCCCTTCCGTCACTTTCCCGAATGCGGCATACTGTCCGTCCAGATAGGGCGCGTCCGCGTGCATAATGAAGAACTGCGAACCCGCCGAGTCGGGATGCTGGGCGCGCGCCATGGAGAGCACCCCGCGCGTGTGCTTCAAGTCGTTCTTCACGCCGTTTCCGGAAAACTCCCCTCTGATATGATAGCCTGGTCCGCCCGTGCCGACGCCCTTAGGGTCGCCGCCCTGGATCATGAAGCCGGCGATGACGCGGTGAAAGATGATGCCGTCATAGAATCCCTTCTTCACAAGCGACAAAAAGTTATTGACGGTATTGGGCGCCACGTCCGGGTACAGTTCCGCCTTAAACACCTTGCCGTCCTGCATTTCAAAAGTCACGATAGGATTTGCCATACAATATTACTCCTCATATTTTTCGATCGACGTCCCCGCCTCTTCAAACAAACGCAGGGAAAATTCGTCGGGATATCCTTCCTTATAGACAACGCGCGCAATGCCCGCGTTAATAATCATCTTTGCGCAGATGACGCATGGCTGGTGGGTACAATAGAGCGTCGCACCCTGGATATTGATGCCGTAGCGCGCCGCCTGAATGATCGCGTTCTGCTCGGCATGGACACCGTAGCACAGCTCCGCGCGCGTTCCGGAGGGAATTTGCAGCTTTTCCCGAAGGCACTCGCCGCGCTCGATGCAGGACGCGATCCCCGCAGGCGCGCCGTTGTAGCCCGTCGTCATGACGCGTTTATCGCGCACGATAACCGCCCCCACCTTGCGGCGAAAACAGCTGGACCACGACCCCACCTGTACGGTAAGTTCCATGAACCGCTTGTCCCACTTATCCATTTTTCACCTCACGCATGTATTTCTAACGATATTATACACATTTTTCGGCTATCTGTCAATGCAGAGAGGGTAAAAGGCACCTCCCTCATAAAAAAATACGGAAAAAATTGCCTGTAAAGTGTTTGACGGCGCAAGCCTGTGTTTATAATATATGCGATAATAAAAAACAATATTTCGGAGGTTATCATGAACATCAAACCCTTGTTCGACAAGGTTGTCGTGGAAGCCGTTACGGTCGAAGAAAAGACCAAGAGCGGATTTATTCTCCCCTCTTCCGCACAGGAAAAGCCGCAGACTTGCGTTGTCGTCGCAGTAGGTCCCGGCGGAGTGGTAGACGGGAAGGAGATCGTTATGCAGGTCAAAGTCGGCGATAAGGTCCTTTGCTCCAAGTACGCGGGCACCGACTTCAAAGTGGACGGAAAGGAGTTCACGATCATCAAGCAGAGCGACATCCTCGCGATCGTGGAGTAACGAGCCGTTTCTTCAAAAAATTTCGTGATAAATCACTCGCGCAAGCAGGGTTTCCCTGCGCCCGCGCCCCACATTTGCGCACCCCTGCGCTCATGCGGAAAGAGTGAGGCGATGCATATCAATGTTGCGAAAAGGCGTCGCCGAGAGAAAACACACGGTCAGCCGAATGGCGCGCCCGTGGGTTGTCTCTCAGAATCACGGAAATTTTTTGTCAGTTCAAAAAATTTCGTGAATTATAATAAGGAGATATTCATATGGCAAAGCAAATCAAATACGGTGACGACGCAAGAAAGGCGCTGGAGACGGGCGTCAATGTCCTCGCCGATACGGTAAAGATCACCTTAGGTCCCAAGGGCAGGAATGTCGTGCTCGACAAGAAGTATGGCGCTCCCCTCATCACAAACGACGGCGTCACGATCGCAAAGGAGATCGAGCTCCCCGATCCCTTTGAGAATATGGGCGCTCAGCTTGTGAAGGAAGTTTCCACCAAGACCAACGACGTCGCGGGCGACGGCACCACCACCGCAGTCCTGCTGGCGCAGGCGATCATTCGCGAGGGACTCAAGAACCTTGCGGCGGGCGCAAATCCCATTATCCTCAGAAAAGGTATCGACAAGGCAGTCTCTGCCGCGGTCGAGCAGCTGCGCTCCATCTCCAAGACGGTGGACGGCAAGAAGGCGATTTCTCAGGTTGCCGCGATTTCTGCAGGCGATGAGACGGTCGGCGAGCTGATCGCAAAGGCAATGGAAATCGTCGGTAAGGACGGCGTCATCACGGTCGAGGAAGGCAAGTCCATGACCACCGAGCTGACGACCGTTGAAGGCATGCAGTTCGACAGAGGCTATGCTTCCGCTTATATGGTTACCAATACCGACAAGATGGAAGCAGTGCTTGACAGCCCCTACATCCTCATCACGGACAAAAAGATTTCCAATTTGCAGGAGATCCTGCCCATCGTCGAGCCTCTGGCACAGCAGGGTGCAAGACTTCTCATCATCGCCGAGGACGTCGAGGGCGATGCGCTTGCAGCGCTCATCGTCAACAAACTCAAGGGCGTGTTCAACTGCGTTGCCGTCAAAGCGCCCGGCTTTGGCGACAGAAGAAAGGCAATGCTCGAAGATATCGCAGTCCTGACAGGCGGTACGGTCATCACCTCCGACCTCGGTTACGAGTTCAAGGACGTCACGCTCGATATGCTCGGCAGAGCCAACCAGGTCAAGGTCGACAAGGACAACACCACCATTATTGACGGCGCAGGCGACAAGGAAAACATCAAGGCGCGTGTTGCCTCCATTAAGGCACAGATCGAAGTCACGACCTCCGATTATGACAGAGAAAAGCTCCAGGAGCGTCTTGCTAAGCTTGCGGGCGGCGTGGCCGTCATTAACGTCGGCGCAGCGACCGAAGTCGAGATGAAGGAGAAGAAACTCCGTATCGACGACGCGCTTGCAGCGACCAGAGCAGCCGTGGAGGAAGGCTTTGTCCCCGGCGGCGGCAGCGCACTTCTCTCCTGCATCCCTGCATTGAAAAAGCTCGTCGATACGCTGGAAGGCGATGAAAAGACGGGCGCGCAGATCATCCTCAAGGCATGCGAGGCGCCTGTCCGCCAGATCGCAGCAAACGCGGGCGTGGACGGCAGCGTCGTCGTCGAGAAGATCCTCTCGCAGAACGACCCCAATTACGGCTTCAACGCACTCAAGAACGTATACTGCGACATGGAAGAGAGCGGCATCATCGACCCCACCAAGGTCACCCGTTCCGTCCTGCAGAACGCGGCATCTGTCGCTTCCACCCTGCTGACGACCGAATCCATCGTCACGGATATCCCCACGCCTCCCGCTCCTGCGGCACCCGCAGGCGGCGACATGGGCGGCATGTACTGATAACCGATAAAAAAGGACCTGCTTCGGCAGGTTCTTTTTTTGTTCCTCATGCGGCTGCCGCGACGATTTATCCGGTCATTCTGTACCGATAAAAAACAACATCCGTTGCATATGATCCCCTTTTGACTTGATATTTTTGCAAATTTTTTGTATACTTCCGATATGATTCTCCGTCGCTATCAGTCATCCGATTGCCAAAAACTCATCGAACTTTTCCGGGAGACCGTTCATACGATCAACCGCAACGACTATACCCGCGTACAATGCGACGCTTGGGCGCCTGCCGATATCGATGTCGGTCAATGGGATTTGCGGCTATCCGCGCACCTGACGCTTGTCGCCGTTGAAAACGGCACCGTCGTCGGATTTGCCGACATGGACGAAACAGGATATCTTGACCATCTTTATATTCGTGCCGGGTGTCAACGGCGTGGCATTGCGACTGCGCTCTGCGATGCGCTGGAATCGGCGATCCGGAAAAATGTTTACACAACGCACGCTTCGATCACGGCTCTACCCTTCTTTGAGGATCGAGGATACACGGTTGTCAAAGAACAGCATGTGGAAAGATGCGGCATCGTGCTCAAAAATTTTCTCATGGAAAAACGCGCTCCGTAACGGAACGCGTTTCGAATTTCCGACTGATATTTTAACCATCTCTTGACAATCTATTGACAATCTATTTTATATAAGGGCGCACCGGGACGACGGTGGCGACCGTCTCCTGCAAAATGCGGAAATTCTTTTGATTGTTGGCGGCAAGCAGAATGACGGGAGAATCGTGACGAAGCCGTTCATTCGGCAATGTGCCGACAACTCCGCCCGCCTCACGGACGACGACCGCAGCTGCCGACCAGTCCCAGGGAAAAAGTCTGATCTCAAAATACAGTTCCGCCCTGCCCGCCGCAAGATAGCACAACTCCAGTGACGCCGTCCCTATCCTGCGGAAATCATCGCACCGCGGATAGATACGTCGCAGCACCTCCATGCACTGCGGCGCAAGCTTTTTATCGTACACGCTGAACGCGGTAAAAAAGAGGGAATGTTGAAAATCGCGATCGGAAACATGCAATCGTATGTCGTTCCAATAGGCGCCATTCCCTTTGACGGCAGAAAACATATCCTTGGTAAATGGATTATAGACGACGCCCAGAACCTCCTCGCCGTCCTCTACCAGCGCGACGGAGATCGCCGAAAGTCGCATGCCCCGCACAAAATTGGACGTCCCGTCGATAGGATCGACCACCCACATTAACGCCTCATTCGCCTCAGATTCCGTCTCCTCGCCCAGAAACACCGCCTGCGGCAGAAGCTCGCCCAGTTTTTCCTTCAGCATTTCCTGCACGGCGGTGTCGGACGTCGTCACAAGATTGGACGCCGTCCCTTTCTCTGCGACTGTAAATGCCCGATTCATAATCGGTTCGCAGGAACAAACGATTTCTTTGACCTGCTGTAAAAATACCCGTGAAATATCCATAATATTGCACCTCAAAAAAAGACAAGCCGAGGCTTGTCTTTCTGATTTTATTTACTTCTTGCCAAGCATTCTACGAATGAAAGGCGGCAGTTTATTGTCGTGATCGTCCTCTGCTTCGTAATCGGGATCGGGATCCTCCGTGACGGGCGCTACCGGCGGCACAATATCACGCATGGGCGTCACAGAAGGCTGAGGCTGTACAGGTGCCGGTGCGGGATTATAGTACGGCGTGGGATTGTAAGCAGGCGCAGCCTGATAAGGATTATTGATCTGTTGCCCGTAAGGATTGACAGGCGTCGGCTGCGGCGCAGGCTGAGGAGGCACGGTCATCGTTACTCTCTGTGCGGGCGCAGAAGGTTCGGAACTTCCCGCAGGCGGGAAGCCCGTCGCAATGACGGTGACCTCGACTTCATCCTGCACACTCTCATCGATGCACGCACCGAAGATGATGTTAGCAGAGTAATCGACAACTCCGTGAATAAGATTTGCCGCCTTTGTAACTTCGTCCAATGTCAGATCGGGACCGCCGACAATATTGAGAACGACGCCGGTAGCTCCCTCGATCGTCGTCTCCAACAGGGGCGAATTCACGGCGAGACGAACGGCATCGATAATGCGGTTCTCGCCTTTTGCTACGCCGACGCCCATGTGCGCCAGTCCCCTGTCCTTCAGCGTTGTTCTGACATCCGCAAAATCGAGGTTGATAAGCGCAGGCGTAACGATCAAATCGGCAATACCGCGGATACCCTGCTTTAAAACCTCGTCCGCAACTCGAAGCGCATCCGTCATCGTCGCATTCTTGGGAACAACTTCACGGATCTTTTCGTTGGGAATAATGATGATGGTGTCAACGTATTTTCTCAGGTTATCGATACCTTTGATTGCGTTATCCATTCTGCGCTTGCCCTCAAATTCAAAGGGTTTCGTGACAACGGCAACGGTCAGGATCTTCTTATCCTTTGCAATCTTTGCGATAACAGGCGCTGCGCCGGTACCCGTACCGCCGCCCATGCCCGCAGTAATAAACAGGAGATCTACTCCTTCAACTGCCTTTGCCAGCGCTTCTTTACTCTCCTCGGCTGCTTCCCTGCCGATCTCAGGTTCCGCGCCCGCGCCAAGCCCTTTGGTCCGCTGTGCGCCGATCTGTATCTTCTTCTGCGCCTTATTGCATGCAAGAATCTGCGCATCGGTATTAACAGCAACATAGTCTGCGCTCGTGATACCCGCATCGATCATGCGGTTGACAGCATTATTCCCGGCTCCGCCGACACCGACAACGCAAATCTTGGCAACGCCGCTATTGACAAGACCGTTAGGAAGAACCGTATTTTCTCTCGATACCCCGTCTTCTCTTCCGACAAAGGGAATATTATCGTTGAACATTTTCAACCTTCTCAACCTCCGAATTTCTTAGCGAATTTATAGAAAAAACTTTGCTTCAGGTTATCTTCATACGCAAGATCGACAAGCGCGATCCGCGAACTCATTGCAGGCTTATTGTAATACGGAAGATCGGGAGCAAGCTGTTCGCAAACACGGCTCACCCGCTTTGAAATATGCTCCAAAGCGCCGCGGATATCCGCCAATCCCTCTCCTGTTACATACAACGGCTTAAAATCCAGCTCTTTTCCCGAACACTCGTCCAAAAAAGAACCGATTTTTTCACAGATCTCGTCCAAACCTTCTTTCACCGCCTCAACAAACGCATCCATATCGATCTCATGCGTCGTATTGCCTTCGCTGATCTCCATTTTGGCTCCGTTGCTTCTGGTAAAAAGGTTTGCCTTGGACAAAAGTGCAAGCGACGACTCATATGAAATGGAAAAACGCTGCATAACATGAACTGCGATCTGCCCCTTGCCGACAAAATAAGTCCTCTGCGCCAGGATCCCGTTTCCAAGCAACACACATAAAGACGTTGACATAAAACCGACGTCAAGAAAGAGCGCATATTCATCCCGCGTCTCGGACGGTATAAGATAGGTTGCCATTGCAAGCTGTGTAGGCAGGTATCGAAGGGAAATCTGCATATCCGCGAAAATGTGCTCCATCAGCTTGGCGAAATAATCGCTGCAATAAAAATATGAGAGCACCCCGCTCAGCGATGTAGAAGAAAGCCCCACAGGATCGATCACACGGCGATCATCGGCCGTAACGTAGATCATACTTGTCGCACGGATAAAACGATATCCCTTGGGAGCTTTCTGTCCGCTGGCAAATAGCGCATCCAGTTCCCGCTGCCCGATCGTCCTGTTTTTGGGAAATCCGACAAGTTGCTCTTTGGGAACCACGCGGGTGAACGCTCCCGGAACGCCGACATACAATTCGCGGATCCGCTCTCCGCAAATCCGCTCCACAGCCGTAACCGATCCTACGATGGCATTCGCAAGCCCGGCCTCCTCCAAGAAGTGGTTTTCATCGTAGCCGTCATACTCCTCCGTATGAATCGCCTTGAAGACATACGTATTATTCACGCCTCGCTCCCCGACGATGACAGACACTTCCGATGAACGGATGTCCAGTACGGCTACGCTCTTCCGACCCATAAGAACTCTGCTTGCAACTCCTTTTTCCGACCATACAGGCTTATAATACTATTATATACGTCAACAGGAAAGTTGTCAAGAAATTGAGGGCATTTTTCATGCATTTTACAGTCCGAAAAAAGCTCCGGCAAAATAGTTTACACAAAAATACGCGCCCCGGGAAGGCGCGCATTCATTCATTTTTCCGAAAAATATTCGGCATTCATTTCACCCGTCGCACTCACCGCCTGCACCACGATGCTGCCGCGAACACGCTCCGTTTCAGTCAGTTCCAGATACTTTTGAACAGCGGCATCCCCCGCCTCGGCGGGACGTTCGGAAGGATTCCAGATCACAATTTCCACGCCTTCGACGGTCTGAATACAAAATTGATCGAACCGCGATGAAGCACCGCTGTCAACAAGGGAAATGCTGAGAAGATTTGCGCGAGGTTCCCCAAGCGCCTGCAAAAACGAAGAGTACATGACCAGCAATTCATTGACATAGCCGCCTGCCGCTCGTCTGTCCACAAAACTGACGGAAAAATCCCCCTTCAACTCAATATACGACTCCGCCGAAGAGACCTCATCGATCCGGACTCCGTCGTTATCGACAAGCGCAAAGCCCTCTCCCGACGGCACTGCAAATGCAGCATAACGCTCTTCGATCTCCAGTGCGATTGCCGAAGGAAAATGCTTTTCTAACGATAAAACGCGAAACCTGGGATTGCTTTCCGCCGTCGCCCGCACTTCATCAAGATCAAGAAAAGTCGTACTGCTGCCAAGATATGCATTCAATTCTTCTTTCAGCTGCTGTGCCGCACGATCTCCTTCCGGGGTATGCGTATAAAAAGACGCCTGCACATATGCGACCGTAAAAACGGCATGAAATCCTGCCGCAATCACTGCGGCAAGAAGCAAAATAGCGATCAAGGTTGTCAGGAACGCCCTTTGTCTCATGGTATCTCCCGTTTTTTCTCCTCAGTTCAGACACGTACGCGGCGAATTTCTGCCCCCAGTTTACGAAGTTTTCCGCTAAAATCCGCATAGCCTCTGTCAACATGCGACAGATCAAGTACCTCCGACACTCCCTCTGCGCCCAGCGCGGCCAGAACAAGCGCGGCTCCGCCCCGCAGATCGCCTGCCATAACACTTGCCCCGTGCAGACGTTTCACACCGCGCACAAAAGCAGTTCTCCCTTTGACTTCAATGTCCGCTCCCATTTTCTGCAACTCCGGAACGTACTTGAACCGCGTTTCGAACAGATTTTCCACGATAAGCGCACAGCCTTCACAGGAAGCATTGAGCGCCGTCGCCTGTGCCTGCAGATCGGTCGGAAATCCGGGGAAAGGCATCGTCTCAATGCGGCGATTGCATCTGAGTCTTCCGTAACTTTCTATGCATATTTTATCATTTTTTATATGTATTTTGCAACCGTTTTCGCGCAGTTTATGCAAAAGCAGACGAATATTCTCCGGCGCGACGCCGACAACCTCCACTTCGCCGCCGCAGACCGCTGCTGCAAACAAATATGTACCCGCTTCGATCCTGTCTCTGATCGGACGATATGTCACGCCATGCAGTTCTCGGACGCCCTCGATTTCTATGACATCGGTTCCTGCGCCTGCAATTTTAGCCCCCATCGCATTGAGAAAATTCTGTAAATCAACGATCTCCGGTTCCTTCGCAGCTCCTGTCAGAACTGTTTTTCCTTCTGCTTTGACAGCTGCCAGCAAAATATTTTCTGTCGCACCCACGCTGGGAAAATCCAATAAGATCTCCGCGCCGCGCAGCCTGTCACACTCACAGAAAATAAAACCGTCCCGCTCGGAAATGGTCACACCGAGCCGTTTTAAGGCATTCAGATGCAAATCAATGGGTCTTAACCCGATATCGCATCCACCGGGATAAGCGATCAACGCACGACGAAACCTGGTCAAAAGCGAACCGAGCATAAAGACGGAAGAGCGCAGCTCTTTTGTCAAAACAGACGAAATCTCATGACAGTATGCGTCCGCACTGTCTATCGTAACGTTTCCGTCCGCAAACCTGACCTCCGCCCCCAGTTCCCGCAGAATCTGCGCCATACAGATCACATCGGTTATATTCGGCGCATCACGGATGACGACACGCTTCTCCGTCAATATGGACGCGGCAAACAGAGGGAGTACGGAATTCTTTGCCGATTGCAGCACAACGCTTCCGTTGAGCCGCTTTCCTCCGTCGATAACGTATTTATCCATAAGTCCTCTCCTATCGTATTTCATGGAACGGGACCGTCCCGCTCCCATACAGTACATTGTATGAACTTTTACGGTTGCGTGTGTCTGGACACGCCGTACACAATGCCCATCCCCGTCATTGTTACGATAAGAGAGGTAT
This sequence comes from Clostridia bacterium, assembly GCA_017887095.1. Taxonomy (GTDB): domain Bacteria; phylum Bacillota; class Clostridia; order Christensenellales; family Borkfalkiaceae; genus Gallimonas. The sequence goes on from JAGHIT010000048.1 coordinate 37,046, forward strand.
TCCCGGCAGATACAAGAGGGAGAGGCAGTCCCGTCGGCGGGATACATCCGCTCACGACGAGCGCGTTGAGCACGCTCTGTACGGCAAAAGCAAGCGTAATTCCGCCCGCGAGCAAAAATCCATAAATATTTCCGCTTCTGGCGGCAATCCGGAATCCGCGCCAAACGATAAACCCGATGAGCAAAAACAGAGCCGTTACACCGAAGAACCCCGTTTCTTCCGCAATGACAGAGAGAATAAAATCGCTTTCGGCAAACGGAAGAAAACGATATTTCTGCCGCGAATTGAACAACCCGACGCCGAAAAACCCGCCGTTGGAAAGTCCGTATAACGACTGTATGAGCTGATATCCTTCGTCCTTCGGCGATGCCCACGGATCCATGAACGCCGAGAGACGCTGCAGACGATAAGGCTCGGCCAGAATCAGAACAGGGACCGCAAATAAAACGGGAATACAGATGACCGCGATTGCCTTTTTTGATATCCCCGCCAGAAACAGCATACCGATCATGATCGCTCCGACACACATCGTAACGGACATATTCGGTTCAAGCATGATCAGTACGCAGATTGCAAGCCCTGCGCCCAGAACGGGAATGCATCCTTTGAGCGTACGCATGCGGGCCGGATCTTTGGCAAAGTACCCTGCCGTAAAGATAACAAAACCAAGCTTTGCGATCTCTGAAGGCTGGATTGTAAAAGATCCGAAACCGATCCAGCGGGTCGCACCGTAATTGCTCTTCCCCAGCCCGGGCACAAAAACCAATGCCAGCAAAATGAGCGATAGGATAAGCGACGGTATCCTGATGCGGCGCAGCTTTTCGTACGGCAAAAAACTTATTCCTATCATTCCCGCCGTGCCAAGCAGAAAACCGATCAGCTGCTTGCGAAAAAAATACATTGAGTCGCCATATTGCAGCTCGGCATTATAATAACTGGCCGACCAAACACAGATCACCCCGTATGCAGCAAGCACAAGGATCGCCGCCAGAAATATAAGATCTCCTTTACTCGCCTCGCTCTTGCGTCGCTTTGTCACAAGCATCCTCCGCAGGACGGAGCGCCGCACGTTCCGCCTTCAGTTCCTCCATGATCGCCGCAAAACGATCTCCCCGCTCCTCATAACTTTTGAACGCATCAAAGCTTGCGGACGCCGGACTCAGCAGCACATTTTGCCCCTTTTGCGCCGTTAAAAAAGCAACCCTCACCGCCAGATCAAAAGGCCGGCAAAGCGTCACCTGCGTAAACCCTTCTTTTACCGCAAAATCCAGAAGGCGAAATGCATTTTCTCCGCAAAGCACTGCATGCACAACTCCAGACCGCCGGATTGCGGCAAAAAGAGGTGCATACGAATAACCTTTGTCCTTTCCGCCGAGAATGAGAACACTTTCCCCTTTTACGCTCTCAATTGCCTTGATCGCCGCATCGACATTGGTTGCTTTACTGTCATCCAAAAAAGTAATACCGTCCACTTCGCCCAATTTCTGCAAACGATGCTTGATTCCTTTGAATGTTTTGAGTGCAGCGGCTATATAAGCTCCGTTCACCCCCATCAGCTTGCAGGCACAGACTGCAGCAAGGGCATTTGCCTCATTATGTTTTCCCTCAAGCGGAAGATCGGCAAGGGATACAAGTTTTTCTTCCCGCCACCAGACAGTACCGTCCCGTATGTAAGCTCCGTCTACACGATCTTCGGTTGAAAACCATACAACCCGTGCACGCGTTTTTTCTGCAAAAGAACGGATCACGTCATCGTCGCGGTTTAAAACCACATATTCGCTTTCCGCACAGTTTTTCATCAAGCGCTGCTTGAGATAGATATAGTTTTCCATCGTGTAATGACGGTTAAGATGATCTTGCGCAATATTAAGAAAAACTGCGACATGCGGTCGAAGCGATGTAAGCGTTTCAAGCTGAAAAGACGATATCTCAGCAACAGCGATCCCGTCGTCCCCCAGCTCCCCCAAGCAGTCTGCCAGAGGGCGTCCGACGTTTCCGCAGGCAACGGCACGCTGATGACAGGCGTTGAAAATATGTTCGATCATTGAGACGGTCGTCGTTTTTCCGTTTGTTCCGGTTACTGCAACGACCGGACAACGCATTTCGCGTGCTGCGAGTTCCGCTTCCCCAACGATGGCTTTGCCCTCCTTCCGAAAAAGCACCGGGAGCGCATGGTCAATGGGAATACCGGGGCTGAGGACAAGCACATCGCACTCTGCCGCACTTGCCGTCAATTCTTCCTTTGCAACAGAGCGACAGCCAAGCTGCTCAAGATGTGCAATGTTTTTGCGAACACCTTCGTCCGAAACGTCATCATACAAGTATACGGCACGGGCGTGCCGCGCAACAAGCAATTCTGCGGCAGCCACTCCGGAACGAGACAGTCCGGCAACAAGAAATGTTTGAGTCGGATAATACATGCATCCTCCTTACGGGACAAGCGGGAGAAAGAGCGTCAGCGCCGCAACGGCTGTAACCACAGCATAGCAATAGGCGATTTTCCCTTCCGAATACCCCTTCATCTGAAAATGGTGATGGATGGGAGCCATGAGAAAAATCCGCCTTCCCGTTTTTTTGTAGTATATGACCTGAAGGATGACAGATATGCTCGAAAGGACAAACATTATGCCGAGAATAGGAATTAAAAGCGCATTCCCCGTAAAAAGCGCCGTTGCCGACGCAAATCCCCCGAGCGAGAGCGAACCGGTATCTCCCATAAACAGACTTGCTTTGCTCGTATTAAACACCAGGTATCCGCCCAGTGCGGCAAACAGACATAAACACAGGTCCGACAGCGCCCCGCTCCCCTGCACCATCAATAGTAGCGAAAGCGCCAAAAAAAATACAGAACACGTTCCTCCCGCAAGTCCGTCCAATCCATCCGTCAGATTAACGCCGTTGACCGTCGCCACAAATACAAAGATTCCAAGAGGACACATCCACCAGCCGATATCGTAAACAAGATCCGTATAAGGGATCCGCAGGATCGTCAGCCCTTCCAAACAGCAGAAAGTTGCTGCCATCGCCGCAACGGCGAGCTGAAAAATTATCTTCTGATAGGCACGAAGCCCCAAATTGTTACCGCGGCGCTTCTTGAGAAAATCGTCGAGAAATCCGACGACAAGATATCCCAATCCGACCGCAATCGTAACCCAAAACGGCTTGTCCGCCTCTTGCGAAAATATCAGCGAAACGGACACAGCCGCCGTGATAAACGCAAGCCCCCCCATCGTCGGAGTTCCCTCTTTCCCCGCGTGTTGCTTCACATAAGACAAAATATGCTGTCCCGATCCCGCCCTTTTCAGGAGCGGAATCGCAATCAGGCACAGAAAAAGGGATACTCCGAACGCGCAAAGGGTTTCCAGAATTAACAGCTGCATTATGATGCCTTCCCGATGATCGATCTTATTACAGCTTTATCCTCATAGTCATATTTTATCCCCATGATTTCCTGATATTTTTCCGCACCTTTGCCGGCAATCAGCAGAATATCTCCGTCCGCAAGCATTCCCATCGCATATGCGATCGCCCGTTCACGCTCCTCCAAAACAATATATGCATCGCTCACGGAACGCATCCCCGTTTCAATTTCGGAGATGATCGCGTAAGGATCCTCAAAGCGGGGATTATCCGAAGTCAGCACACAAAAATCCGCATAGCGTCCTGCCGTTTCCCCCATTTTTGCACGCTTTCCCCTATCTCTGTTCCCCCCGCATCCAAACAACGCTATGAGCCTTCCCGCACAATGCTCTCTGAGCGCCGAGAGCGACTTTTCCAGTCCGTCAGGCGTATGCGCAAAATCAACAAACACATCTCCGCCTTGATAGCGCCCCATCCATTCCAGCCTGCCTTCTACTTTTGTCGCGCCGATCCCTTCCGCAATCGACTGCATATCCACCCCGAACCTGCGGACGGCACAGGCAGCGGCAAGAGCGTTGGAGAGATTGAACCTCCCCGTCATCGGAATTGTCACTTCGCACAGCTCATCCTGTAAATTGAGAATCGCAGTACATTCGCGCAGCGTTTCGCTGCGAACGATCGCAAATGCATCCGCAGGCGTCTCAAGACCATATGTAATTTTCCTCACGCCTTTTGCCAATGTCTTGGAAAACGCATCATCGGAGTTTAAAACTGCATACTTACACTTTCCTCTGCAAAAAAGCGTTCGCTTTGCGGCGCCGTATGTTTCCATGTCTCCGAAAAAGTCGAGATGATCGCGCGTAAGATTTGTAAATACAGCAACATCATAACATATCGGCGACTCTTTTCTCAAAGCAAGCGCATGCGCCGAGACTTCCATGATCGCGGCGCTCGTGCCTGCACTGACCATATCTGAGAGCAGCGAAAACAGTCCGATCGGATCGGGCGTCGTAAGCGATGGCGCAATTCTGACAGTGTCGTACGCCGCCCCTAATGTCCCGATCAGTCCCGTACGATACCCCGCTGCCTGCAGAATATTGCAAATCATTGCCGCCGTGGTCGTTTTACCGTTTGTGCCCGTCACTCCGATCATTTTCAACTTGCGCTCCGGGTGACAGTAAAATGCAGCAGCGATCCGCGCCATAGCGTCCCGACCGTCTGTAACAATCAGCTGCGCACACATAACCGGAAGCTCATATTCACAGACAACGGCAGCACATCCACGCGCTTCCGCTTCCGCGGCAAATTCATGTGCGTCGCTGTTCTTTCCGCAGAAACAAAAAAATACGTCTCCCTCGCCTGCGACACGGCTGTCGGCAGTCAATCCGCGGATCTCGGCATCTCCTTTCAGTTGACTTCCGGGAATTTCCTTGGCTAGTTCGGAAAGTTTCATTTATTCCTCCACCGGCGGGAGATCAAAAATATCAATGATCCCCTCGAAAATCTGTTTGGCGCAGGGCGCCGCTACGGTGCTGCCATAGTACGCCCCCTGCGGTTCATCCACGATGACAAGCGCGAGGTATCGCGGATCGCTTGCCGGGAAACATCCGACAAAAGATGAAACATACTTTCCCTGCGCGATGCGGCCATCCTCATACTTCTGCGCCGTACCGGTTTTTCCTGCCACGCGGTACCCTTCGATATAGGCTTTTTTCCCGCTTCCGTCCCGCACAACTCCCTCAAGCATGGAAGTAAGCATTTCCGACGCTTCTTCCCCGATCGGCTGTGAAAGCAGGACGGGCGATGTCTGCTCGATGACAGCACCATCCGAATCAACAATCTCTTTGACCAGACGAGGCGCGTAATATCTTCCTCCGTTCACTGCGGCGGCGCTTGCGCAGGCAAGTTGCAACGGTGTGACCGCAATCGTTTGACCAAATCCGATACGCGCAAAATCGCAATCCCGCAATGTACTTTCGGGCAACAGCATTCCGATCGCCTCACCGGAAAAATCCAATCCCGTTGCCCTGCCGAACTGAAATGCAGCAAGATAATCGTAAAACGTTTCTTTCCCGAGCGAAAGCGCAATATCCACAAAGCACGGGTTACAACTGTTGTTCAGCGCCTCGGCGAGTGTCTGATTGGAGTGTTTTCCGTTTGCATGGTCACTCCAACAGCGTATCGTCGTGCCGTCCACCGTACGCGTCCGAGCCGACGAAAAGATACGATTGGGCGCATATGCGGCAGCATTGCCCTGCAAATATTCTTCAATATCAGCTGCCGCCGTAACAATCTTAAAGGTAGAACCCGGTTCGTAAACATCGCTGACGAGCGCATTGCGTGAGAGTCGATTGAGCGCGGAGAGATCGTCCCGCGGAATATCGTTGAGGTCGTAGGAGGGCAGATTGACCATGGAAAGCACGGAAAAGTCGGTCACGTCCAGCACGATCGCGCGTGCCGCCTTGGCGTTGTATTCCTTGAGCGCCGCCTCCATCACCTGTTCTGAGACCGACTGTATCCGATAATCCAAGGTAAGCGTCAGACTCATCCCGTCCGTTGCCGGAATATATGCCGCCGCTGCCCCATCCAGATCGACGCCAACAAGATCTGTTTCAAACAAGATCTCTCCGCGCTCCCCCGCCAAAAAATTATTATAATACTGCTCAAGTCCTGTCGAGCCGGAGCCGTCATAGGACGTAAATCCTAACACCTGACATGCAAGCTGACGATAGGGATAAAAACGCACGTCATCTCTCGCATAGTACACGCCAGCTATCTCCGCGCCTTCGATGCGCTGAACAACCGACTTATCCACCCGTTTCGCAACAACGATCTCCGAATGGCTCTTGTCTGTCAGCTTCCCAAGAATGTCATCATATGATAGTCCCAATGCCTCAGAAAGAAGAAGCGAACCGCCTTCGGCATCCGTTACTGCATTTGCACGAGCAAAAATGCTGTATGCCGCCGTATTTCCCGCGAGCAGTTCTCCGTTCGTATCATAGATATTGCCTCTTCCTGCCGAAATGGGAATTTCCCGCGTCCACTGGTCGAGCGCGCGGGCATTGAGGTCATCCTGCCAGATCACCTGAATATAAAAGAAACGCGCAAGAAAAAGACAAAAAAGAAAGGTTATCGCCACAGTAATGGCAAATAACCTCTTTCGTAGGACAGACAATGAATAGTCCCGATACTTGATTTTAGTCCCTCCCGGCGGTCAGTTCCCCCTGACCATACCGTGTTCCGCAGCCCAGTTGTCGATATACTCGTCTGACATGAGATAATCGATCTCCTCCTGCATCTGCGAATACGTTTGCTGTAAATTTTGCAATTCCGCCTCCTTGACGGATATCTCTGCATTCGCTGCATTCAGAATACCCGTGTTGACGCAGATGAGCACAATGGCAAGAACGATCGCTGCTGCTATCGCACAAACGGCAACCTTTGCCCGCGTCGAAAGCATTGCAAGAAAACCCGTATCCGACTTCGATGCCGGATCCGCATGTACCGCCGCACGGCGCAAAGTATCCATCGTCCGCCGTGTGGGCAGCGCATCCTCCTCCGCGGGGACATATGCGGGAGCAGCAGGCGCGGCAGGCATATAAACAGGCGCAGCCGAAGGAGCAGCACGCCGCACAGGCGCCGGAGCGGCAACCGTTGCAGCCGCCCGAGGCTTTTCAACGATCTCGTAATCTTTATAGGTGATATCGTCAAACAATACGCGCTTTCCGGTCTTTGCCGGTTCATACGCGACATAATCCGCAAGCCTACGCGCAGTGTTAGATGAATAATCCTGCGCAGGAGTAACAGGCTCGGAGACATGCGCGGGTCTGATCGGCTGGGGAGCAGGCTGATAGGCAGGCCGAACCTGCGGCGCGGGAGCTGCAGTACGCTCCAACGTCGCCGCCGAAGCAGCATTCCCGTGCAATGCAGGATAGGACGGATGCGTATAATGATCGGTTACCTTCTGCGCATCCTCCTCGTCAAACAACAGCTTACGGTAATTTTCGGGAATATTTTTGGCATGTTCCCGCTCTTCCTGCGTGACTCGGCGCTCTTCGCGGCGGGTGACGTTTTCGTCTGATATTACAGCGTATGCCATTGTCTTGCTCCTTACAATTTTATTCGACTCTTTGCCCGTTCATTCGACTTTTCGAACAATTCTGAGTTTTGCGCTTTTGCTGCGCGAGTTTTCCTTCCGTTCCTCTTCGCTTGCAGTGAGCGGCTTATTGCCGACCAAAACAACTTCCTGCTTCTTACCGCAGACACAGACGGGGAAAGTCTTCGGACAGACGCAGCCCTGGCTCATTGAACGGAAAACATTCTTGACGATCCTGTCTTCAAGCGAATGAAAGGTAAGGATACACCCTCGTCCGCCCGATTTTAAACGTCTTGTCAGCGCCTGAATACACTCCGCAAGTCCGTTCAGTTCCCCGTTAACTTCAATTCGGATCGCCTGAAACGTTTTGCGGGCACAGGCACTGAAACGGTATTTTGCAGGAACGCTTGCCTCTATGATCGTCCGAAGCTCCCCGCAAGTCGTAATTCTTCCCTGCTGCCTCTTCATAATGATCCGCCGCACGATTGAGGTAGCAAAGGTTTCTTCTCCGTAGTCTCTGAGGATGCGAAGGAGTGCATCCTCAGAATACTCGTTCACGACGACTTCCGCCGTCAGAGACGCTCTGTTATCCATACGCATATCGAGCGGAGCGTCGTCGCTCATATATGCGAAGCCGCGGGAACTTGTATCTATCTGGTGCGATGATATGCCCAGGTCAAGCAAATACCCATCAATTTGCCCGACACCCGCGTCGGAAAAAACTTCTTCAAAGTTTTTAAAATCAGTCCGATACAACTTGAATCTTCCCGCATAAGGGGAAAGCCTTTCGGTGACTTCACGAATCGCATCCTCGTCTTTATCCGTCGCTACAAGCCGCACCGTCGGATCGGATGCAAGAATCGCGAAGGAATGCCCGCCTCCGCCGGCAGTACCGTCAAAGTAGATTCCGCCCGGCCGGATGTTCAGACCTGCCAATACTTCCTCCACCATGATCGGACGATGATATTCGCTCATCTCACTGCTCCGCTTTTTTCTTATATGCCAGCGTATTTGCCTGCTGGATGGACATTCCGCTCATCTGCTCCTCAAATTTTTCCAGGGACCAGATTTCAACATAATTTCCCATGCCGACGGTCACGACATCTTTGGAAAGTTTCGCATAATCGCGGAAAGACTTCGGGATCTGAGTCCTTCCCTGACCGTCTTCGGTTGCCTCGTCGATCGAGCTGAGGATCCTGCGCTTTGCGATCATCATTTCGGGATCTCCCGGATTGACCTCATCAAAAGAAGCAAGCTTTGTGCTGAGCACCGATTCCGGCATCACCGTAATGCAATCCGGCGCATATTCGACGAAGTAGAGTTTCTCCCGATCCGGGAACGCGCTCTTGTACTTCGCGGGAATTCTTATTCTGTTTTTTGCATCCATTTGATGGACAACTTTCCCGCTCAGCAATGTGGTTTCCGTCCCGATCATCTTAGATTTCTCGTACTACGTTTTTTATTATACCACCACCTGCGTCTACTGTCAACCACCTTCGACCACTTTTTTCCACTCATGCCCCAAATTTTTTAATCTAAAGTAAAACAAATGTTTGAAAAAAAATCTTTTGATTGATGTTTTTGCCCTCTCCAAGAAAAAAAACCCTCTCTTTTGCCCATTCATTGCACTTTTTTGTCAAACAATTGTTCGTTTTTTGGGGAGAAAAAAAGTGGTCACTCATCCCAATCGGTTCCCGCATCACTTGGCGCAAAAGCACTTCGGCAAGGCGTTCCGTCGTTCCTTGCACCCCGTCAAAGACGGGGCAATGGTAATATTCGGAAATTTGACTGCGAAAATAAACGTAATGCGTACAACCTAGCACCACACCGTCGGGCGTGTAATCCGGAAGGTGGTCAGAAAGGGTCAACGGAGTTCCGCACTGAAAATGACGCTCGATCGCACCGGCAAGCGAAGGCACGGCATACAGCCGGAAATGACTTTGCGGGGAATTTGAGACAAGTCTATGCAAACGGATGCTGGAAATCGTATGCGGCGTAGCGAGCACCAAAACATTGCGGCAGACGGCTGCAGCCGGACGTACCGCAGGCTCCATTCCGACCACAGGAAACGGAACAGCTGCGCGTATTCGCTCGGCGCAGACGGCCGTTGCAGTGTTACAGGCAAGCACAACGGCGTCTGCATTCACTCTTTCAAATGCATTCATTGCCCTGCCGACAAAACGGAAGATGTCTTTTTCCGGACGGGAACCGTAGGGTGCGTGCGCATTGTCTCCATAATAAAAAAACGTACACTGCGGCAGAAGTTTCATGCATGCCGCAAGCACATTCAATCCGCCGATTCCGCTGTCAAATACACCGACCCGCATGCCTCTGCAAGACACAGGAAATGAAACTTTTTGAAAAATTTTATCCCGTCCCCCATAAAAAATAGTTTACAATCAATGTATTTTATGCTAAAATAACGAAGGTTATCAAGATTAAAACCATGGAAGGAGTAAATATCGTGCCCAACATTAAATCTGCGAAAAAGCGCGTGCTGGTTACTGAAAAGAAGACGAAAGAGAACAAGATGATCAAGTCCGCGCTGAAGACGAGTATCAAGAAGTTCCTTGCGGCTGTCGACGCCGGCGACAAAGAAGCGGCTAACGCGCTGTATCCCGAAACCGTTTCGGCGATTGATTCCGCAGCAAGCAAGGGCATTCTTCACAAGAACAACGCTGCAAACAAGAAAGCTAAGCTTGCAAAAAAGCTTGCTTCAATTGCATAACTATACCGAGCAGATTAGCGCCTGTCAGTGACGGGTGCTTTTTTCATATTTTCTCTCTATCGTCCACTACCGGAACTCAACCGACAAAGCCTGAATTTTTCATGAGCAGATTGAGCCTTCTTTGAGCGTGTATTCGAGAGCAATACCCCTTTTCTCGCCGAACTGCATGAAAACGTTTAACGATTATCTATATGCAGAATCTTCCCGCCGAATGCACGCAAAAAATCCCCCTTTTCCTTCAGTGGTTCCGTAAAAATTCCGCAACATAAATCGAATCAAGCCCCCTGAAACAAAATAGCATCTTCCCTTTTCAAACGACTAAAAAAACCGTCCTTCCCGGTTGGTACGGGAAGGACGGTTTTTCTTGTATTTCCGATTCCTTTTTCGACAAATTTTTAAAAAGATCGCCCAAACATTTGACTTTCCGCCCGAGTTGTATTATCATACCCGTCGTTATATGTTTATTTTTATTAAACTTTTCGTTTAATTTTACGAAAGTTGCGTATAAGTTTACCGAGAGTTTAGTACAGCAAAACTTCAACAAGAGGAAAGGCATGCAGTTAGGAAAAAAAATCAGAGAATTACGCCAGCAGTACAACCTGACGCAGGGCGAGCTCGCCGACAGATGCGAGCTCACCAAGGGATATATATCCCAACTGGAAAATGATCTTACCAGTCCGTCGATCGCAACACTGACAGATATTCTTAACGCGCTCGGCAGCAATCTGTCTGACTTTTTTCGGGACGCACCGGAGGAAAAAATCGTATATTCACAGGAAGAATATATCGAAAAACAGACGGAAGGCATGATCTGGAACTGGCTTATCCCGAATGCGCAGAAAAATATGATGGAGCCGGTGCTCGTTGAGTTGCAGCCGGGAGCCTTTGCTCCTGACGATTATCCGCATGAGGGCGAGGAATTCGGCTTTGTGCTGGAAGGGCGCATCGCAATTCTTGTCGGCGGAAAATCATACGTTGCCAAAAAGGGCGAAAGTTTTTACTATACGGCAAATCGGGAACATCATATCGTCAACAAAGGAAAGGGACGCGCAAAATTCCTTTGGATCTCCACTCCCCCTAACTTTTGAGAAAACATCCGAAATTCAGGAGAACAACATGGCTGAACACATCATTGAACTGCAAAACGTAACCAAATATTATGACGACACACTCGTTCTTGAGAATGTCAATTTATATGTCAACAAGGGCGAGTTTATTACTTTTCTCGGTCCGTCCGGATGCGGAAAAACAACGACATTGCGCATGATCGCAGGATTCGATACCCCCTCTGCCGGAAAAATCCTTCTTCACGGAAAGGATATTTCCTCCCTGCCCCCAAATAAGAGACCGGTAAACACTGTATTTCAGCGCTATGCCCTCTTTCCGCATCTCAATGTATTCGAGAACATTGCTTTCGGATTGAAATGCAAACGCGTGCTCAACACTTATGAAAACGACCGGGGAAAACGCTATACGAAAAAGGAAAAGCTCTCTAAACAGCAAATTGAAAGCAAGGTAAAAAAAGCGCTGGAACTCGTCGATCTCGAAGGATTTGAAAAGCGTTCCATTTCCACGCTCTCCGGCGGTCAGCAGCAACGCGTCGCAATAGCGCGCGCCATCGTCAACGAACCGGAAATCCTGCTTCTCGATGAGCCGCTCGGCGCCCTTGACCTCAAAATGCGCAAAGAGATGCAGATCGAGCTCAAAGAAATCCATCGGCGTCTCGGCATCACCTTTATCTACGTCACCCACGATCAGGAAGAAGCGCTTACGATGTCTGACACGATCGTCGTCATGGCGGACGGCGTTGTACAACAGATCGGAACCCCTCTCGGCATTTATAACGAACCCGCCAACACCTTTGTCGCCGATTTTATCGGAGAAAGCAATATATTCAACGGAACGGTCATCGGAGAACGCAAGGTCAAATTCTGCGGCAAGACATTCGATTGCGTAGATGATTTTGAACAAAACGAGCCTGTAGACGTCGTCGTCCGCCCGGAAGACGTGGTCATGTGCGCACCCGAGGACGGGAAGCTTCAGGGCAAAGTGATCTCCGTCGTCTTCAAGGGAATCCACTATGAAATCACCGCGCAGATCGGCAAGTATGAAATTGTTATCCAAAGTACGGACAAGCGCGAAATCGGTGACCTGATCGGCATGAATATCGCACCGGACGAAATCCATCTGATGAAACCGAAATATACGACCAATGCCTTTGACGGTACAATCACAAAACGCAATACCGTTGCTTTTGCAGACGGCGAGTTTGCATGCGATCTCACACAGCTCTATCCCGGCAGTCATATCGATGAAGAAGAATATCTTGTTACGGCATCCGGAGAAAAACTCGATCTGACGGGTACGGAGGTGCGCGTCGAAGTCGGACTGACAGATATCGCCATCAGTGACGACGAGAATGCAGGAGGCACAACGGGCAACATCATTTCGATCATATACAAAGGCGACCATTACCGTCTTATCGTGCGTACAGACGGGGAAGCCGAAGAAGATTTTGTCTTTGCGACAGACGATCTCTGGAATGAGAACGACCGGGTTTCCGTCATTATTCCTGCAGACAAAATCAAACTTGCGCTGAAAAAAACGGAGGATAAAAAAGCATGAGACTTCAGTTTTCACGCAAGATGCTCGGGATCCCTTATGCCGTCTTTTTGCTTTTCTTTGTCATTGTGCCCATGCTTGTTATTCTGTTCTATGCTTTTACGGACAAAGAATTGCATTTCACTTTCGGAAATTTTATTCGTTTTTTCTCCGATCCGAGCAAACTCAGCACGATCGCATATTCTTTGGTCATCGCACTCATTACGACCGTTATTTGTCTTGCCATCGCCTATCCCGTCGCATATATTCTTGCGCGCAGCAACATGAAGCGTAAATTTGTTCTTCTGCTCCTCTTTGTCACGCCTATGTGGATCAATTTCGTTCTGCGCGTGAATGCAATCCGCGAACTCCTAAGCTGGACCGGTCTGTTGGGAGAAGCCAATTATTTTAACACTATCTTTGGAATGGTCTATGATTTTCTGCCATTTATGATTCTGCCGATCTATACTACGCTGTTGAAAATCGATCACAGCCTTTACGAAGCAAGCGCCGATCTCGGCGCGGGTTGGAGCAAAACATTTACGCGCATCACCCTTCCGCTTTCGCTGCCGGGGATCATGAGCGGGATCACAATGGTGTTTCTCCCCTCCATGACAAATTATGTCGTATCGGATATGCTTGGGAACTCCAAGGTAACCATTATCGGAAAATTCATATACGAATACTTCGGCTCCAACTGGCATATGGGGTCCATGGTCGCGCTCATTCTTCTCATTGTCGTCTTTCTCACCACTTGGCTGACAGGAGGCTTTCGCGAAGACGAAACGGTAAGGGGGGCTAATATATGAACAGAAAACATCTTCTGCTCGATTGCTGTAAAGCAATATTCATCGGGCTTGTGTTGCTCTTTTTGTATGCACCCATCCTGCTGCTCGCCGTTTACAGTTTCATCGGAACCGATATCATCGGCACTTCCGGAGAATTTTCCCTTGTCCACTATGTTTCACTGTTTACCGATCCGAAGGTACTTACCATGATCGGCAATACCATTTTCCTTGCGCTTGCGTCTGCAGCACTCTCCACGATTCTTGGCACCCTCGGCGCAATCGGAATGTATTACAGCAAGCGCCGCACAAAAACAATGCTCGGAGCCGTCAGCCGCATCCCCATCATCAATGCGGAGATCGTCACCGCACTCGCGCTTGCAATCGCCTTTGTCGTCTGCGCAATTCCAAAGTCCTATTTTACGCTGCTCGTCGGACACATGGTCATCAGCACACCCTTTGTCGTACTGTCCGTCATGCCGAAGCTCAAACAAATGGACAACTCCCTTTATGAAGCGGCGCTCGATCTAGGAGCCTCTCCCGCAAAGGCACTGTTCCGTGTAGTTCTGCCACAGATCATCCCGGGCGTCATTTCCGGCTTCATGCTTGCAGTCACTCTTTCGTTAGATGACTATATCGTCACATTCTATACGAGACCAAACGGATTTGAAACAATTTCCACCTATGTGTTTAACGCAACAACGCGCGGCAATGCTCAAACGGCGGAGACACTCTCCTCATTTTGGGCGCTGACGACCATCATTTTCATCCTGATTCTCCTGATCGTACTTATCTCCAATCTTGTCGGCAAAAAGAAGGAGGCAGACAGATGAAACTGAAAAGAACAGCTACGCTCGCGCTTGCCGCAGCGCTGGTTTCGGCGCCCGTCTTAGCCGTTGCCGGATGCGCTCCCGACGACACCATTGTCCTGCGCGTTTACAACTGGGAAGAATACATGGACGAAGGCGGCGAGGATTCTTATGACGGAACTGAAGCCGCTCCCTCTATGACGGAACGCTTTGAAGCATGGTATGAGGAAACATATGACACTCCGATCCGTGTGGAATATACGACTTACGGCACCAATGAGGACATGTATAATCAACTCATGCTTACCAACGAAGGAGACTATGATCTTCTCTGCCCTTCGGAATACATGATCATGAAACTCGCGGCAGAAGACCGCCTCGTCCCTTATGACGACAGCTTTTTTGATCCGACGATCGAAGAAAACTATTACATCCGCAACGTATCTCCATTCATCCAAAACATCTTTGAAGGAAATGAGATCGTTCGGCAAAACAACGACGCAGGCTCTACATGGGCCGACTATGCCGCAGGTTATATGTGGGGCGTGACGGGATTTATTTATAACGCAGAAGCGATCGACGAGACGCAGCTGGCCGAACTCGGCTGGAACGCCATGACCGCCGATATCTATAAAAATAAAGTCACGACGAAAGACAATGTTCGTGACACCTATTTTGTCGCACTGGCTATCCTCTATCGGGACGAGATCAAAGCTCTTGACAGAAACGCCGAAAACTTTAACGAACAACTCACCGCTATCCTCAACCGTACAGACGAAGAGACGATCAAAAAAGTTGAAGAGATTTTACGTCAAATCGACGGCAATATTTACAGCTATGAGACGGACACGGGAAAAAACGATATGGTGCTCGGCAACATTTGGCTTAACTTCGCATGGAGCGGCGACGCTGTATACGCCATGGATCTCGCAGAAGAGGAAGACGGTATCTCTCTCAATTTTTTTATCCCGAACGAATGCGCGAATCTATGGTTTGACGGCTGGGTCATGCCCAAGGGCGCACAAAAACAGCCCGCTCAAGCATTTGTCAACTTCCTCTCGCGCCCCGACAATGCAGTGCGTAATATGTATTATATCGGCTATTCAAGCGTCATTTCCGGCGACCGAGCAGACGAGACTTACGGATCAGCCGTTCTGGATTATGTAAGAGAATGCTATGAAGCGGACCCCGAGGAGACGGACGATGTAATACTCTACGACCTATCCTATTTCTTCGGTGAAAACACGGCTTTCTACGCCGAAACCGAACAGGCGCTTTCCAGACAGCTGCATGCACAATACCCGACCCAAGAAGATATGCTGCACTGTGCCGTCATGGATTATTACGGCGAAACAGCAAACGAAAATATCAATGAACTTTGGTCGCGAATCAAAGCGGAAAGTCTGGATGCATGGGCAATCGCCGTTCTGTGTGCCGCCGCAGTTCTTATCATTGCCGTTCCCCTCGCCGCTAAATTCGGAAAGCATCTGGAGTTCCGTAAAAAACCCAAAAAAGGTTATAGACAAGTCAGCCAAAAGTCAGATGAGATTTGAGCAGAACAAAAAACGCGTTCTTCCCACTTGAAAGAACGCGTTTTTTCATTTCTCAATGACACCCTTTCGCAACGCAAGTCTTTTGGCACGTCGATATGCGTACTCCAGATTTTTCCAACGGAACACCTGCTTTCCGTCTTTATAGAGAAAATTCCACTTTTTGTCCGCAAACTCACCATCAGTTTTCAGGCGAAAACGGACTGCATTCGGCGTAAGCGATTGCATTTCCATCCATCGGAACAACCCGAACGAAACAATAATCAGCGCATCGGAAGCCTCGCCCGTATCAAAATCATCAGGTAAAACATATCTGCGTTCTTCTCCTCGCTCCAGCCATACGACGCATTTTCCGGGCGACAGCTGACTAGAATCGAGGCAGAAAGTCACTACACCGTTTTCCGACATCCAATCCGACGCAAATTCTTCCCGCGACCACAACAAAAAGGCGATCAGGTAAGATGCACGCAGATTGCCGTTGTTATCCCGCTTGTTATATTTCGCACCTATGATACAAATCGCGATCATGATAACAACCGCAGCGACAAAAAGACAGACCGCCAGAATATTTTGCCAAGCCTCCAGCCCCTTCTCCTTATCGATCAGTATGGCGGCGGCAACCAGAAACACACACATGACAATCCCGAAGGAAAATCCGATCTTGCTCATTCGTTTGGCTTGACGGACATTTTTCTCCTCTTTCCGAAAATAATCTGTCCGAATATATTCGCGGAATTTCATACGATGAGATTCACCTTATTTCTCAGAATATATCTCACGATCAAGAAGCAGGCAACATCCACCACAAGGTTGAGAATTATTTGCACCCATATAGCTGCATGAGGCGATGGAATCACCATAAAAACAGGAATAAGAATGCATGTATTCACGATCGATAATCCCATGGAAAAAGCAAATCCGATGAGAAACGCCATTCCTATCCGATGGTTCGTACAAAGCTGTGCAAGCGAAAGAATCAGATAGAATATAAGCAGGTTCATAGGCAGCGAAGTCAGGAACAGACATATGATTTCGACGATATACAACGGATCGTATTGCATGATCAGCCCCAACTGAGAAAACGCCTCGCTAAGCACAAGCCAAATTTCTGTCAGAACCGCATTATCCAGTCCAATGAGAAAAATACATCCTGAGAGGACGCAAACCACAACGGCAAACGCCTCTGCGACAATAGCCGAGAGCAGTTTTGACCAAATGAGCTGATCGGCAGTGACAGGCATGGAAAGTGTAAAATATCCCTCACCGGTGAAGAGCGGCCGGTAGAATCGCGCTATCGAGAGCCAAAACGCACTGATCAGCATCGCGAGCACCGCATACACATACAGCAGCAGCAAAAGTCCGAAAAAAGGGCTGGCAGGCGCGACGGCAAACATTATGCGCATCAGAACGGCAAGCCCAAGCAACGCGACCGCAAAATAGACGATCACGCGTCCTATCGCATACAGTTCGTGCTTTATCAGTTTTGTCACCATCTGAACACCTCCCGGAATAGTTCGTCAAGCGTCTTATGTTCCTGCGAATACACATCCTTGACGTCCCTATCCAAAACGACCTGCCCACGATTCAAAAATATCGCATGCGACAAAACCGGCTCGATATCCGCTATCAGATGCGTACACAACAAAATCGTAGAGCCCTCCGGCTTATTGCAGATGATCGTTTCCAAAATAAAGTCGCGCGCCGCGGGATCCACGCCCGCGATGGGTTCGTCCAGAATATAGAGTTTCGCCTCACGTGCCATCGTTGAAATCAGGCAGACTTTTTCAAGATTTCCCTTCGAGAGCGATTTCAGGCGCTGCTTGGCAGAAATACCCAACCGTGATAGCAGTTCGTCGGCACGGTCATGACGAAAATCAGGAAAGAAATCTCCCACATATCTGAACGCCTGCTCTACGGTCATCCAGCGCGGCAGATGAGGGGTATCGGGAAGATAAGCCGTCATCTGTTTGGTCCTTGGCGAAGGTCTTTCTCCGCCGATAAAAATATCTCCCGTTGTCGGCTGCAACATTCCCATTGCAAGCTTGATCAGCGTTGACTTCCCGCTTCCATTCGGACCCAACAATCCGACAACCCCGCCCGCGCGCACAGATAGATCCACATTATACAGCGCGACTGTCTGAGAATAGGCTTTATTAAGTCTGCAACACTGCAAAATCTTCGTATCCGTCTCTTTATAGCTTGCCGCCGTTGGAAGCCTTCTTGGCTCATACCCCAAAGACGCGTCCGTATACACGGAAGAATGAGGCAATATCGGCGGCGTCCCGATTGAAGCGCCCACGTCTCCAACGTCAGATAACGGCTCTTTGTCGCCGTCCTTCGTCTCTGTTCCTTCGCATTCAATACGATTTTCCAAATCTTCCATGATTTACTCCTTTCCGTCTTTCTGTCCCGTCACGCTTCAACACAACTCTTTCTTTTCCTATTTTTCTTCGGAATTTTTCTTGCGTTGTTTCACGCATTCCATGAGCAAATATTCGATCTGCCCATTCAGAGACCGAAAGTCCTCCTCCGCCCATTGCATCAAGTCGGCATAAAGAGAAGGTGCAAGACGGAGCGGTATCTGCTTTTTCAATTTATTCTGCTGTTTTTCCCCGTCCATCTCGTCCTCCCCGATTCAATACTTTTATAGTTTAGAATAATTCCGAATACACATAAATTGCGTGCAGCTCATTGTTCTCCTGTCAGTAGATGCTCCCGCTGTTGACGATAGGCTGCGCGTCCTTATTTCCACACAAAACAACGAGAAGATTGCTCACCATCTGTGCCTTGCGCTCATCGTCAAGGTCAACGATCTGCTCGTCGGAAAGCTTATCGAGCGCCATTTTAACCATGGATACAGCCCCTTCAACAATCTTCTGTCTTGCCGCTATGATTGCCGATGCCTGCTGACGCTGCAACATCGCCGCAGCAATCTCAGGCGCATAGGCAAGGTGAGAAATACGCGCCTCCAGAATCTCAATGCCCGCCATATCGGCGCGCTCCTGGATCTCGCCGCGCAAAATGTCCGCCACCTCCTGCGCCGAACCTCGCAGCGACTTCTCATCTCCGTTGCTGGACACATCATACGGATATTGGCGCGCGACCTGACGTATCGCCGCGTCACACTGCGTGGAGAGATATGCCATGTAATTGTCCACATTAAACACCGCACGCGCCGTGTTAACAATGCGCCAGATGACGACGACGGAGATCTCGATAGGATTGCCCTCCTCGTCGTTGACCTTCTGTTTTTCATTGTTGAGCGTCATCGCCTTTAAGGAGAGCTTGCGGCTCGTCCCCATCATGGCGCGGGCGGGATTGACCGTCGAACAGAAAGGATTGACCCAAAAAAACCCGTCCCGTTTCAGAGAGCCATAATATTTCCCGAACAGAGTAAAGACATAGGACTCATTGGGCTGCAGCGTCTTGAACCCGCATGCAAGCACGCAAGCGACAAGAAACAAAACAATCCCGATTGCCACAAAAATCCCTGACATTTCGGAAGCTACGCCGATTGCACCCACGACAAATCCCGCTATTGCCGCAATAAAACACGCGATGACAACCGCAAGCATCCCCCAGCCGCTCTTTTCCCGAGCGCTTCGTTCTTCAACTTCCTTCAATATTTTCTCGTTTTCCATTTTTTCCTCCAAAATCAGAGTTATTTTGATATCATTATGATATCATACATGCCAATAATTGTCAAGAGATCATGACAAAATATTTTTCGATGAATTGATATCAAGGTCTTGACATTATGCGTAGAAAACGTTATACTCTAAATGTAATATTATTTTATGACAGGTATTAAAAATGCCGGAAATCATAGCACGCAGACAATTTTATCCACTCTATATATGGCTAGACCTTGCCTTTCTCCTCGTCTTGACCTGCCTTCTGCTTTGGCGAAAAAAATATATGACGGTTCTCGTCGGATTATGTTTCGGCATCGTCTATTTTGCTGTAGACTTTGGAATTTTCCATCTTGTTTTTCATGCACGCAGCATTGAGGGCGGCGATCTATTTTGGGTGCTCCTCTGGATGTCGATGAGTTATGGTTTTACAAATTTTGCATGGATCTGGCTTTGGCTTTCCAAAGACAAACATCTTCTGGAATGGTCGCTGTTTATTTTGCTTTGGTGGTTGTGCTGCCCAATGCTCACCTCCACCTTCGGCAGCGGAGCGCCCATCGTCATCCAGCGCACAACGAGCTCCTATCACGGTTGGATGGCGGCGATCCTGATCATAGGTTACGGCGCGGCGATTATATGGAATCTCAGCCAAAAGGACAGATTGCGGCGCGTTCCCTTGCTTTGGATTCTTGCCATCGGTATTTTGGTACAGTTCGGATGGGAAGCGGGCCTGCTGCTTGGCGGAATCCGCAGCGCAGGTTTCGAAAACTTTGCCGACAAAATATTGACGCTTGTCACCAATTCTTTGCTGGAAACCAACCTGGGAATGCCTTACATCTACCTTATTTTTATTGTTTTTTCTGCAAAATTCACAGAACGACTGAAAAAACGCACCATCCCCGTTGCATTGGTTGCCCGAATATCGGAAAACAATTCGGAATGTGTTCGCGGAGACCATTGCGGGGAATATCTCACCTAAGCCAAACATTCCGCGTCCGTCACACAGGGACACGGAATCAAAAAAACCAAGCAACAAAATAAGCAAAAGCGGCAGGAAACAATTTTCTGCCGCTTTTGCTTGTCGATCCGGTCAAAGTTCTACCACTACGATGCCGTCTTCCACTGAGCAATGATAGAATGAAGGAGCATAGCCAATCTTCTCGAAATAGACGCGGGAGACCTCGCGCTTGAAATCCTCCAAACCGTCTTTATGTACAATAGAGACGGTACATCCTCCAAACCCCGCCCCGGTCATACGCGATCCGACACAAGCAGGATGAGCCTGCGCTGCCTCCGCAAGCGCATCCAATTCCGCACCCGTAACCTCATAGAGATCACGAAGCGAAGCATGCGAAGCATTAAGCAATTCGCCGAGTGCCTTCACGTCACCGCCTTTCATCGCATCCGCAGCGAGGCGCACTCTGTCACATTCATACACGACATGCCTGGCGCGTTGCTCGTCAGCGCCCCGCCAAGACAATCCTCTCGATACACGTTCAAAGGCGTCGGGAGTCAGATCGGCAAGGCAGGAAATATCTGCCCTCGTCCTCAAAAGCGCTAGCGCACGCTCTGTTTCGGCACGGCGTTCGTTATACTTGCTTTCCACAAGGTTGTGCGGCTTGTTACAGTTCGCCACTACAAGCGTGTAGTCTCCCAAAAGAATAGGCACATACTCACAAGCAAGTGTCTTACAATCCAAAAGAATTGCATGATCTTTTTTGCCGCAGGCAGAGGCATACTGATCCATAATGCCGCAATTGACGCCCGCATATTCATGCTCCGCGCGTTGTGCAACAAGCGCAATCTCAACAGGATCAAGCCGTTCCCCCGCAAGCACCGCCAACGCTGCGATTGTGGAAACCTCGATCGCAGCAGAAGACGAAAGACCGCTCCCGAACGGGATACTGCAATCATATAATAAATCGCACCCTGAAACCGTATGTCCCGCACGCTGCCACATCAGAGCGCTTCCTGCGGGATAATTCGCATATTTGACATCCCTATACCGGTCGAGCCGCCCTATCTCCAGCGTAATTCGAATCGGTATATCCGTCCATGACAAGTTGATCCGATCCGTTCCGTTGGGACGGACATAAACCGTGTTCCTCAGAGAGAGTGCCGCGGGCATCACTTTGCCTCCGCAATAATCAATGTGTTCTCCTATGAGATTAACACGCCCGGCTGCCGAAACTTTGTACAAATAATTTTTTTCATTTATCATAAACAAACCCTACTTTTTCCGTCATAAACTGCGCCGTCTCTGCCTGTGTTTTGAAAACAGCGGTATTTTCAAGAATGCGCTCGCAGACACTTTCCAGTTCTAGTCTGATCGATTCACGCGCCGTCTCTTCAGAAAATGAAGTACGCATCGACTTTAACTCTCTTAAAATCAACTCATATCCGGAATATTGCTCCGGAAGCGGAGCGCCCGACACCAATACCTCTCCGAGCACAGAAAATTCTTCTACAAGCCGCCCCGGAAGGATGAACAGACCCTGTGCTTCAATCAGACCGATGGACTCTTTTTTGATTACATGAAATTCCGGATGCGCATGAAACACCCCGTCCGGATATACCTCTGAAGTAATGTTGTTGCGCAGAATCAAATTCATCTCATAACCGCTCCGTGTTTTTATGACGGTTGGACTGAGCGCACTGTGGATCCCGTCCCGATCATAAGGTATAATGCCTCGGGCAGCGTCCTCATAGACACACCATTCCTTGCGTACAAGCTCCGAAAGGTCTGCGATGCGCTGCGCATCCTCTCCCGCAATACGGACAACCGTGCCCCGCCAATCAACCACACCCGCTTCCAGCTCCGGAAACGACGGATGACGCAACTTGACCGAAATAGGCGCCCGATGCAACGGAAGCGTCTCTCCTCCGCCCTGAAAATGATCGTGCGCGAGCACGCTTCCTCCAATCCTCGGCAACGGTGCGTTACATCCGATAAAGTAATCGGGGAACAGATCTACAAACTGCATGAGCCTGACAAACGTTTCCCTGTCAACATGCATGGGAACATGCTTCTCATTGACCGCTATTCCATGTTCATGAAAATACCCGTATGGGGAAAACTGCCAAAACCACGGCTCCCCGCCGAGTTGAAGCGAAACCGTCCTCAGCGTACGCTTCGCCCGTCCGAAGTATCCTTCATTCTCGCGGCAGATGGTACACTTCGGATAACCACCCTGCACGCTGTTTCCACTCACCGCCTTTTTCGGATCACGAAACTCGGGTTTTGCCCGATTGATGGTAATGATCAACCCGTTTTTAGCCGTAAATCGGGGATTTGCATCCAATTTTGATTTTTTGACGTAATCAGAATTCACGCAATAGTCATAAAGCCATTTCATCGCCGACGACGAAGAAACCGCCAAATGATCCGCAAAGATTTTTTCCACTGCATCCGGCGGGAGCATAAGCGCCCCCATGACACTGTCCGCAAATCCCTCTTCCGAATCCGCCGCATGCAATCCCGCACGTCGGCATGCATTCACGAGTTCGCGAAGCAAATCGCTTACACTTCTGCCATCATATCCCTGTCCCGTTCCTTCGTAACTCTTTACTCCGACCAACTCGAGCAGCGTATTACGCACATATACAACGTTACGATCGGAAAGACTCAACTTTTCGCGGGCGTAAGATATCAGACGGTCGAGCGCATCACACACTTCTTTCATGCTTCCACCTCTCACGATTCTCCTACATATGACGACAAGGCGATAAAATCTATCGCCTCGCCGCCAAACTATAGGGGGGAATAAAGTTTAAATATTTTGCAACAGGGAACATAAAAATTTCAGGAGATTTGGGGTGTCCGACGTTCTCAGGTCCCTGTTTGCATTTTTTATTATACTCCACACCGTCCTTTTCGGCAAGCAATGTATTGTCAGATTATAGACATTTATTGATATTGGACACTTGACAAATAAACCTTTTTACATTATCATAAAATAAAGGAAGCGACGAAAATGATAGCTAAAAGAGAAATATGGAAATATCCTGAAGAAGCAAACGTCTGGGCCGGGAAATATCGCAATTCGCACAATCTTCTGCATTGGCATTATGACTGCGAGTTTATTTATGTCGAACAAGGGTCCATTGACGTATTCTGCGAAAGAAAGAAGCATCATCTGAACGAGGGAGACGCACTGTTTACAGATAGCGGTCAGATCCATTACCAACGCGCATGTGAACCGGATACCGTACTCATCGTGATCGTATTCGACTATAACATCATCCGAGACTTTCTCGGAAAATATCAGCTTGCGAACCCGAAGCTTTATAACAGATACCCGATTCCCGAATACTATAAACGACTGCGCAACGTACTTCGCACGCACCGTCCATTTTACGGCGAAGAAGCCCGCTGCATCGTATGCGAAATGATGATAGATGTATTTCGGGGTGAACAGCTGGTACATCGAGTGGAAAGCGACCGCACAGAAGCGGCATTCAAACGTCTGTTGGAGGATGTCGGAGAGCGATATGCAGAATATACATTTGAAGACGCTGTACATTTTATGGGTATGAGCGACGCATATTTCTCGAGATACTTTAAATCAATGACCGGCTCCACATTTTCACAGTATCTGAATTATATCCGAACAGACAATGCCATCCGCCTCCTGCGGGACGGAAGCCGCATGACAATGACGGAAATCGCAGAAAAATGCGGCTTTGCCACCATACGAAACTTTAACCGCATTTTCAAAGAACATACGGGAAGCGCTCCCTCCCGCCTCCCGAATGACTATATTTTGAGCGAAAAATACTCCTATCCGAGCGAAAAAGCGTTTAATCCCACATTATATGACTGCGAGCTTATAGAAAGCTGCGAATCCTCCGCCGCTCCGGGATGCCAAACTCCGACAGCCGCAAAGAATCCTTTTTCAATTTAACAGTAATAAAACATAAACAAGGGCACGCTTTCATTCGGCCCTTGTTTGCTATATTGCAGAAATACCGATAAAATACTCCGTACTCCAATATAACATATCCGATTACCTGTAAAATACTTTGAAAACCCGCTCCAATCTTGTATCGATCTGAAAAATCCGCATTTTACGGCACAAGTTTCTTTAAAATCTCGCGGACGGCAATACGACAATGCTCGTATGTAAGACCACCCTGAAAATACGCCACATACGGCTCCCGGATCGGCGCATCGGCAGACAATTCGATACTTGCTCCGGCATTGAACGTACCGGCAGCCATGATAACCTTACAATCGTACCCCGGCATATCCCAGGCTTCCAGCCTGACATAGGAATCGACCGGCGAGACTTCCTGTACGGACTGGATAAAGTCGGTAAGCTGCTTTTGCGTATCAAAACGCACTGCACGCGTCAGATCAGGCGGAAGGCGGTCAACGGACGGATAGTTCTCGTAGCCCAATTCGGACATACATTGTCCGATGAGCAATGCCCCTTTGAGCGCCTGCGCAACAACATGCGGCGCAAGGAAAAATCCCTGATAAAACAACTGATATCCGTAGGCATAGGAGCCGATCTCCCCGCCCACGGAGGGCGCAGTCAGGCGATTTTCGCACTGCAAAATGTACTTTTCTTTCCCTGCGATATAGCCGCCCGTGGGGGCCAAACCTCCGCCGGGATTTTTGATGAGTGAGCCAACAATGAGATCTGCACCCACATCGGTCGGTTCCCGGCGCTCTGCAAATTCACCATAACAATTATCGACAAATATACACCCCCGGAATCCGCATCCCCTGACCCTGGAGCAGACAACACCGATCTCTTCGATTGTAAAAGAATCACGAAGCTCATAGCCTCGCGAACGCTGAATATAGACCATGGCATATGCAGACGAAGCCAGCGCCCTTTCTGTTGCCGCAAGATCGATTTTACCGTTATCGTTGAGCGGAATTGCCTCAAAAGATATGCCGAAATCAGACAGCGACCCGTTTCCCTTGCCCCAAATGACGCCCTGCAGTGTATCATAAGGCATTCCACTGATACAGAGCACCTTATCCCCGGGACGAAGCACTCCGAACAAAGCGACGGTCAGCGAGTGGGTCCCGCTCAAAAGCACCGGCGAGACAATGGCGCGCTCCGCACCGAACGCGCGGGCATAAACCCTGCCCAAAGCGTCGCGGCCCTCGTCGCCGTAGCCATAGCCCGTGCTGGACGCAAAGTGGCGGAGCGCGATGCACTCCTCCCGGAAGGCATTCAACACTTTTTCCTGATTATAACACGCAATTGCATCGATTTCGGCGAATTTCGACGCAAGTCTCCTCTCCGCCGAAGCGATCCTCTCTTCAATGGTCATAGATAACGTTCGATCTCCTTTATCATTGCTTCCGTCTTATTGGGCTCAAGCCAATGTAAGTTGGGCAGTTTCTTGAAAAAAGTCAGCTGACGCTTGGCATAACGACGGGTATTTTGCTCTATTATGTCAGACATAGTACTGTGTAAATCTCCATTTTTCAAAATTTCAATGACCTCTTTGTACCCTATCGCCTGCATGCACTGCGCATTTTCGGATACGCCGGACGCCAGAAGCGCTTTCACTTCCTCCACCAATCCCGCCTGCAGCATCGCCTGCGTGCGCTCGTGAATACGCGCATAGAGCGTCTGACGCTCCCAATTTACGGCAAACGCCTCGTAGGGATAGCGCGGCTCAAAAGAATCGTTCTGCGACGATTTCCTGCAGCCCGTCAGCGCATAGATCTCCAACGCGCGGATGACTCGCTTGACGTCGTTGGGGTGCAGTTTTTCCGCACTCTCGGGGTCGCATTCCCGTAAAAGTGAATGCAGATATTCCCTGCCCCGCTCGGCGGCAATGTGCTCATATTTTTCGCGGATCGCCGCATCGCCGCCCGCATGCCCGAAGCCGCTGCAAAAAAGTATGGCGTTCATATAAAAACCCGTTCCGCCGCACAGAACGGGAACCTTCCCGCGCGCAAGGATATCCTCAACCACGGGAAGAGCCGCTCTTTCAAAGTCGTGTACAGAAAAATTCTGCGTCGGCTCGACGATATCGATGAGATGATGAGGGGCGCCCCCCATCTCCTCCTTGGTCGGCTTCGCCGTGCCGATATTCAACCCCTTATAGACAAGCAGCGCATCACAGGATACGACCTCGCCCCCAAACGCCCTGGCACAGGCGACGGCAAGCGACGTCTTTCCGGATGCTGTCGGCCCGCAAATGGCAATCAGCTTCATACGATCCTCTTGAAGAGCTTTTCGACCTCTGTCTTTTTCAGCGTGACGACAGCAGGTCTGCCGTGCGGACACTTCATCGCAAGATCGCCGTTCATACGCTCGATGAGCATGCGCACTTCCTGCTCCGTCAGTAATTCCCCGCCCTTGACCGCCGCTTTGCAAGCAGCCGTCGCAAGCTTATCTTTTAAAATGTCGGACAGTTTGATGGCGCGCAGACTCTCCATAGACGAGAGAACATCCCCGAAGAAGCCGACAAGGTCGATCTCCATCAGCTCCGACGGCACCGCCGAGACGCGCACGCTCGTATCGCCGAACGCCTCGATGTCAAACCCGATCTCGCGCAGAACGGGGAAATTGCGCTCTAAAAATGCAAACTCCTGAGCATTTCCATTATAGATAAACGGTACGAGCATGGGCTGAGAAACGACGCTCCGCGTCTCCCACTTCTCTTTGAGTTTATCGAACAAAATGCGCTCGTGCGCGGCGTGCTGATCGACGATATAGGCGCAGTCGCCCGATTGGTAGATGAGGTAGGTGCAGAACAGCTCGCCCTTATAGACGAGCGCATCCGTCTCCATGCGCGGCTGTCTGATGCGCGCCGCGTCCTGCGCAAGAAGAAACTTTTTGTTCTCCTCGAAGGCGTCCGTCTCCGGCTGCGCCTTGGCGGGCGCGCGGACTTCCATCACCGCCCGCTCCTGCTCCAAAAAGCGCGGCTCGCTCCCCTTGGGTATGGAGATATCGAACGCAAGCTCCTTTTTTGCCTCCGCGTACGTCATCTGCGGAGCAGGCGGCGCCTCTACATCTGCCTGCGGCGCCGACACGTTCGGCGCGTTCCATACAGGCGCAGGTGCGGCCACTTCCTTTTGCGGCGCAGGCTCCGTCTTAGGAACCTGAACGAGATATTCCAGCGCCTTGGAATTGCCGTCCAGCACCGCGGAAACGACGGAGTAAACGCAGCCGTAAATGATTTGATTGTCGGCAAAACGCACATCCGCCTTGTTGGGATGCACGTTGACGTCCACTACCTCGGGCGGGACGTCGAGAAAAAGAACATAGAAAGGGTATTGCCGCTTCATCAGATAGCTTGCATAGGCATTGGTAACAGCCGCGCCGACCGTTTGGTTGACAACGCTCCGCCCATTGACAAACAAACTCTGATAGGTGCGGTTCGCCTTGTAAAAGTTGCGGTTGCCAAGAAAACCGTAGAGTTTGATCCCGTGCTTTTCCGCCCGGATCTCCAGACAGTTTTCAAGCGTATTCGCTCCATACACTGCGACGACCGCAGCGGCGAGCCCGTCCCCGAACGAGCGGTATTTCACCTTGCCGTCCGCAAGATAGGTGAAGGAAATTTCTGGACGGGCAAGAAGAAAGCGCGCCATGACGCCGCCGATATCAGCCTCCTCCTGTGTATCCGACTTGAGAAACTTGAGGCGCGCGGGGACGTTGTAAAACAGATCGTCCACCGTGACGACCGTCCCCTGCGCACCCGCCGCGGGCAGGACTTCGCCAAGCGCGCCGCCCTCGCAGGCAAGCGAGAAGGCGTCCGCGCCTTCTGTGCGCGAGACAATCTCCATGCGCGAAACAGCCGCGACGGACGCAAGCGCCTCGCCGCGGAATCCCAGCGTATGAATGGCAAACAGGTCGGACGCTGTCTTTAACTTGCTCGTCGCGTGCGCGGAGTAGGCGAGCGGCAGATCGTCGCGTGCAATGCCGCCGCCGTTGTCCGTCACACGGATGCGCTTCTTGCCGCCCTTTTCGATCTCGACGGTAATTTGCGTCGCGCCCGCATCGATGGCGTTTTCGACCAGCTCTTTGACGACGGAATAGGGACGGTCCACGACCTCCCCCGCCGCAATTTTATTGTAGACGTCTGCCGACAGAAGATTGATTTTCAACGATATTTCTCCTTCCACTCGGAAATGAGCGCGAGCGCCTGCATGGGCGTGAGCAGATTGACGTCGATCCCCGCAAGTTCTTCCCGCAAACTCTGTTCTTCGGTCACTTCCTCCTCCGGCACTTCCGCCTGCGGGGAAGCGGCGCGCTTCTTTTCGCCGCGTTCCAGTTCCTTTAAAATGACCTTAGCGCGCGATGTGACCTCTTCGGGCACGCCCGCAAGCGCAGCGACCTCGACGCCGAAGGAGCGCGAAGCGCCGCCGCGCACGATCTTTCTTAAAAATACGATGCTGCCCGCGATCTCGCGCACATTGATCTTATAGTTTCTGACGCCGTCCAGCTTCCCTTCCAGCTCAGTCAATTCGTGATAATGTGTTGCAAACAGCGTCTTGGCACGAACCTTTTGTGTGAGACTTTCAATGACTGCCCATGCGATAGACAGACCGTCAAAAGTACTCGTTCCCCTGCCGACCTCGTCCAGAATAAGCAGACTGCGCTCGGTTGCGTTTCGCAGGATATTGGCGACTTCCGTCATCTCAACCATGAAAGTACTGCGGTCAAGAATGAGATTGTCGCTCGCACCGATGCGTGTAAAGATGCGGTCGGTGAGCGGGACACGGGCGCGCTTTGCGGGGACAAAAGAACCGATTTGAGCCATGTAGGTAATGAGTGCGACCTGCCGAAGATAGGTGCTCTTGCCTGCCATATTGGGACCAGTGATGATCATTGTACGCGAATCGCCGTTATCCAGCGTGCAGTCGTTGGGAACAAACCGCTCCTTGGAAATCGCCTCCACAACGGGGTGCCGTCCTTCTTCGATTTCCAATGCGCCGCCCTCGGCGATCTCGGGACGGCAATATTTGTTCTCCTTTGCAACTGTCGCCAACGAAACAAGGCAATCAAGCATGGCAACTGCCCCCGCAATGCGCTGAAAGACAGGAATGTTCTTAGAGAGCATCTCCACAAGCTCGCTGAAAAGATGCTCTTCAAGCCGGGTCGCCGCATCGCTGCTGCCTAAGATCTTTGTCTCCAGTTCCTTCAGCTCATCCGTCGTGTAGCGCACGCCGTTTGCGAGCGTCTGACGGGGGACATAGGAATAGGGAACTCTGTCCTTGAAAGAATTCGTGACTTCGATATAATAGCCGAACACGCGATTGTAGCCCACTTTGAGCGTACGGATGCCTGTCTTTTCCCGCTCTCTGGTCTCCAGCTCCAGAACGAGCGACTTGCCGTCATCCTTGACCGCGCGCAACTCGTCCAGCTGTTCATTATAACCGCGCCGAATGAAATTTCCCTCTTTCAGCGTCGTCGCCTCGGGCGCAATGGCGCGCTCAAGAAGTTTGACGACGGGCGTCGGATCGATGAGATCGTCCGAGATTTTCCGGATGAGCGCAGACGAAAAGCCCGTCAGCTGAAACTTGAGGTTTGGCACAACGGACAGAGAGCTTGCGAGCGACAGGCAGTCCCGCGGCTGCAAATTTCCGTTGGAGACGCGCCCCGTCAGCCGTTCGATATCCCGCACGCCGCCCAGCATATCGGCAAGCCCCATGCGGATGACGGTACCTTTGCACAACTCCTCCACCGCATCCAGGCGACGCTCTATCTCTGCTCGGTTGCGAAGGGGCGCGCACAGCATAGCAACGAGCTTTCTTGCCCCCATGCCTGTTTTGGTCTGATCGAGCAGCCATAAAAGCGAGCCGTACTTTTTGCCCTCTGCATTGTTTTTGAGGATCTCCAGATTGCGGAATGCGATCGCGTCCAACTCCATATTTTCGCCGGAATCGACAAAGCGCACCGACGTCAGGTTTTGCATGGCGTGCTTTTGCGTATCGCGCAGATATTCCAAAAGCGCGCCAGCCGCACAGACCGCATCGGAATGCCCGGACAGCCCGAGCGCATCCAAAGACGCCGCTTTAAACTGATCGAGTACGCAACGCATTGCCGCCTGCAGGACAAACGCCTGCGGCAGATAGCAGGAAAAGGCGGGAAGACTCCCGCGCTGCGCCTCGACGTCGTCCTTGACTTCCATCAGCATGGCGTCGTTGCAGATGACCTCCGCGACGGAGAGGTTGACAAGCACAGAGAGTGCGGCGTCCTTTGTCTCCTCCTCGGAGACGTTGAACTCGCCCGTCGTGATGTCCGCCCAGGCAAGTGCATAACCGCCGTCCAGTTTGCAGACGCAGGCGATGAAATTATTGCGCCGTTCATCGAGCTGACTCTCCTCCGTCACCGTACCCGCGGAAACAATACGGATAACGTCGCGCTCGACGATCTTGCCCGCGCCCGGTTCGGAAAGCTGTTCACAGATCGCAACGCGCTCCCCCATCGCGACGAGTTTTGCAATATAGCCGTCCGCCGCATGATACGGGATACCGCACATGGGCGCGCGCTCCTTTAAACCGCAGTCCCGCCCCGTAAGGGTAAGGTCGAGCAGCTTGGAGACACGCACCGCGTCATCAAAGAACATTTCGTAGAAGTCCCCGAGACGGTAAAATAGCACGCAGTCCTTATACTTCTCCTTCATGGAGAGATAATGTTCCATCATCGGCGAAAGCGCCATTGTTTTTCCTCCGTTTTCCAGCCTCTGTTACACTAGTTCACCATAGAGTGAAATACCGTTGGCACGCGTCACGCGAATCTGAACAAACTCGCCGATACAATCACGATCCGCCGCAAAGTAGCCCATTCGCCCGAGCGGCTCTCTGCCGAGATACAGCCCTTTCTTTCTGTCATAGTCCTCACAGAGAATTTCGATCCTCTCTCCGACATAGCGCTCGCTTTTGCGGCGGGTATTTTCATTGACGCGGTCGATCAGACGGGTAATGCGCTCTTTTGCGACCTCGGGCGCGATCTGCTCTTCCATTTCCGCTGCCTTCGTCCCCTTGCGCGGGGAATAAATGAAGGTGAATGCCGAAGAGAAATCCGCTTCCTCCACAAGAGAAAGTGTCTCTTCAAACTCCTCCTCCGTCTCGGTCGGAAAGGCGACGATAAGGTCAGTCGTCAGCTCCGCTTCCGGGATCTCTTTTTTGAGAAGCGCAACCTTCTCCAGATACTCTTCGCGCGTATAGCGGCGGTTCATGAGCGATAGGATACGGCTGGACCCGGACTGTGCGGGAAGATGCAGCAGATTGCAGATCCTTTCGTGCTTCTTCATGACGGCGACGAGCGACGCGGAAAAGTCCTTGGGATGCGAGGTCATAAAGCGCACGCGGAACTTGCCCTCGACGGACGCGACCATGTCGAGAAGCGCAGGAAAATCGATTTCTCCGTCGCGATAGGAATTGACGTTCTGTCCAAGCAGAGTTATTTCCTTATACCCAGCCGCAACCAGTGCGCGTACTTCCTCCAAAATGATGGAAGCAGAACGGCTCTTCTCTCTGCCGCGCACATAGGGCACGATGCAATATGTGCAAAAATTATTGCAACCGTAAGTGATGTTCACCCAGGCATTGGGATAACTTGTGCGATAGGGTTGCGCCCCGTCCTCCGTCTCAGCGCGATCTTCCAAAAGTGAGACGACCTTTTTCTCGCGCTGTTTGCGCGCGATGAGTGAAGGAAGTTCGGCAACGTTATGCGTCCCGAATACAATATCGATAAAGGGGAATTTTTTGACAAGCAATTCTGCCTTTCCCGCTTCCTGCGCCATGCAACCACCGACCGCAATAAGCAGCCCGCGCTTTTGCCTTTTCATCTTTTTGAGCGCACCGATATTGCCGAAAGCATGATTCTCGGCATTTTCCCGAATGCAGCAGGTGTTGAATACGATGATATCCGCATCCTCAATGGTGCTCTCGCTTTCATACCCTGCACCACGCAGAAGTCCCGCTATCTTCTCCGATTCATGGACGTTCATCTGGCAGCCGTAAGTGACGATGTGATAGTTCATAGTGACCCGTAAAAAATCTTTATTCCTCGTCCGGAAGGAAGGACGGAAGCTCTCCCAACACTTCCCCCACTTTCTGATGCAAAACAAGCGAACACTTCCCGTCCAGGGGCGTAGCATCGCGGTTGATGAGCACAAGGTGTTTGCCGCGGAAATATTCCACAAACCCCGCCGCAGGATAGACGGTAAGCGACGTCCCCGCTACAATGAGCGTATCCGCAGAGGCGATTGCCTCCAGCGCACCCTGCACGGTGAGAGCATCCAGCTGTTCGCCGTACAGCACGACGTCAGGCTTGATCAGCCCGCCGCAGCTGCAATGCGGTACGGCAGAGCTTTCCGCAATGTACTGCGCAGAATAAAACTTCCCGCAAGCAAGACAATAATTGCGGTGGATACTGCCATGCAGTTCATAGACGCGTTTACTCCCTGCTGCCTGATGCAGGCCGTCGATATTCTGCGTAACGACTGCAAGAAGCTTACCCGCACGCTCCCATGCGGCGAGCTTCTTATGCGCGGCATTGGGCGATGCGGAGAGCGGCAACATCTTATCGCGGTAGAAACGGTAAAACTCTGCCGTGTGCGAATAAAAATATGTGCTGCTAAGCATAACCTCCGGAGGGACATCGTACTTCTGGCGGTACAATCCGTCCTCACTGCGAAAATCAGGGATCCCGCTTTCGGTGGAAACGCCTGCACCGCCAAAAAAAACAATTTTCCGGCTCCGTTCGATAATTTCTCTGAGTGTCATATTCAGCTCCGATATCACATTATACCATAAAACAGCGCAGGTATCAACAAAAGCGGGCTTCCCGACATGAAAAATTCTTGCTGAAAGCGCATACTGTAAACAATGAAACGGACTCTCACTATGATCGGCGTTGTACTCGGAATCCTGCTCATTGTCGCTACAGCGCTTTTTCTCTATTATTTCAACGTAACTTCTTCCGTAAAATTGGATCGTTCCAAACTTACACCCGATACGGCATCCGTACGCCTCTATGACAAAGACGGAGCAGAAATCGCGGTCTCGGCGCGCTCACTTATTCAGGATATTCCGGATCCCGTCAAAAAGGCCTTCGTAGCAGTTGAGGACAAACGCTTTTTCGAGCATCATGGAATCGATACGAAGCGTATGCTCGCAGCCCTTTGGCACAACCTGACAACTTTTTCCTTTGCCGAAGGCGCTTCAACCATTACGCAACAATTGATCAAGAATACGCATTTGTCAAGCGAGAAGACGATCGCCCGTAAGCTAAAAGAAATCAAACTTGCCAAACAGCTGGAAAAAGCATATTCTAAAGATGAGATCCTCACCCTATATCTAAATTCCATTTACTTCGGGCACAGTGCGTTCGGAATTGAAAACGCAGCGCAGTTTTACTTCGGAAAACAACCGGCAGACCTGACTGTCGCCGAAGGCGCCATGCTCGCGGCGATCGTCAAGTCCCCCAACCGTTATTCTCCATTTCATGACAATCAAGCTTGCCATGAACGTCGCAATCTGGTATTAAAGCTTATGAATCAACAGGGATATCTGGACGATACGGAATACCGTACGGCGATTTCCGATCCGCTTCCCGCCGCGCCCGCCTGTGTGCAGACAAAAAACACCTACACCGATTGTGTCTTTGATGAACTTGATACGATTTTTCCGGACGCCGGAACGGGTTATTGGGGAAATCTGAAAGTCTATACCCGGTTCGATCCCGTACTACAGGAAACCCTGGAGCAGACGCAGGCGTCCTCGGACGTCTGTCTGCTTGTCCGCGACAACCATTGTGATGCGATATGCGCACTCCATGCAACGGCAGGCGTTCTGACACGGCTTCCTGCTTCTACGATCAAACCGCTCCTGATCTATGCGCCTGCTTTGGAGGAAAATCTTATCAGTCCCGCCACCCCGCTTTTGGATCAGAAAACAGACTTCGGAGGATACTCTCCCGATGATTACGGCGGCGCAACGAACAAATATATGAGCGCACGGGATGCACTCGCGCACAGCGTCAATATTCCTGCCGTTCGCATCCTGAACGAAATGGGCATTGAAAATGGTACGAAATATCTCGATCGCATGCAATTACCGGTCCCGGAAGAGGACAAATCCCTCGCCCTTGCGCTTGGAGGAATGCGACACGGTTATACCCTTCCGGCTCTCGCAGACGGATACGCCACGTTCGCAAACGGCGGAACTTTTTCATCCGCAGGCTTTATCTCCCGCATTGAAGATGAACGGGGCAATATCTTATACTCTCATTCCGCAACGCAACGCCGCGTCTTTTCTGAAGACGTAAGCTATCTCGTAAACGACATGCTGCAAACGGCTGTACGAGAGGGAACTGCAAAAAGACTTCGTACACTTTCCTTTCCCGTATGCGCAAAGACCGGTACGGCAGGTACCGACGCAGGCAACACGGACGCGTATTGCATTTCCTATACGCGCGACCATGTCGTGGCAGCGTGGATGGGAAATGCCGATAACTCCCCTATTGAAACGACGGGCGGCGGATTGCCCGCAAATGCCGTCCTCACCGTCATGCGGTCACTCTATCGGAACAGCCCACCGACGCCCTTCGAAGAAAGAGACGACGTAGTGCGCCTGAGTTTTGATCAGGAAGCATATGAAAACGAACACACCATTCTGCTTGCCGACCCCGCCGCACCGCCTGCAACAAGCCTTTATGAATTATTTCGCGCAAACGCCAAACCTTCTTCTGTCAGTACACGCTTTTCTAAGCCGAGCATCCGGACGCCGTCCATTCAGCTCCGTAACGGGACCATTCAGATCACACTGACCAGGACTCAGTATTACGATTACGAAATAAAAAGAGAAAACCGCGGCAAAATTGCCACGATTTACAGCGGTCCGTATCGGGACACGATTTGCGATAACTCCGTAAAGGCGGGCGAAACCTACGTCTATACGGTCATCCCGAAGTACAAAGACTATACGGGTAAGCCCGTCGTCCTTCCCTCGGTTTCCGTGCCGGGAAAAATAACGCTTCCGGAAGATTGGTGGTCCGATCAGTGAATGGAAATTCGTTCCAGCGTCGTGAGCGCTTCTTCGACAAGCGCTTCCACATCCAACTTTTTTTCTTCTTCTTCTATAAAAGAAAGCTTGGGTTTGATGGCAGGAAATTCGGGCAGAAACACGGTACAGCAGTCCTCGTAGGGCAAAACCGAGGTATCAAACGTGCCGATCTTTTTGGCTCGAACAATGATCTCCTCTTTATCAAAGCCGATAAGCGGTCTGAAAACAGGCAACGTCACAACGGCATTGGATGAAGCGATCCCCTCCATCGTCTGCGAGGCGACCTGCCCCAGGCTCTCACCCGTGATAAGGCATTTAGCTCCCTTTCTCTTGGCGACGCGCTCGGCTATACGGAACATGAAGCGGCGCAACAGAGTCACGTTCAACTCAGGCGCACATTTTTTGTGGATCTCCTCCTGGATATGCGTCACCTTGACGGTCGCAAGCGACTCTCCTCCCGCATAACGCGAAAGAATACGCGCAAGTTCGACGACCTTGTCCTTTGCCTGTTCATTGGTATAGGGATAGCTGTGGAAATGAAGATATTCCACATCCATGCCTCGCTTTGCCATCATATAGCCCGCAACGGGAGAATCGATTCCACCCGAAATAAGCAATAATCCCTTGGAAGAGGTCCCTACAGGCATTCCCCCCGCACCTTCTTCAAAAGCTCCGAACACGAGCGCCGTACCCTCTTCACGGATATCGAGATAGACGGTATGCTGCGGGGCATGAACATCCACTTTCAGCGCAGGGTTGGCATCTAAAAGCTTCCCGCCGATCGCCGCACTGATTTCAATCGAGGTCATCGGATAGCGCTTATCCGCACGGTGTGTCTCCACCTTAAAAGTCCCGGCCTGCGGACAGACGATCCTTGCCGCAGCAAAGACGCTGTCAAGATCGCTGGGAACACGGTAGCCGATGGAATAGGAATGAACGCCGAACACACGGGAAATGCGGCTTAAGATTTCCTCAGCATCCAAATCATCAAATGCAGCGATAAGATAGCGCCCGCTCGTGCGGCGCAGTTCATGGCGAATGCCCTTGAGCGCCTTTTCCAGATTGACGCAGAACACGCGCTCAAAATAACCGCGGTTCTTACCCTTTAAGTGAATTTCCGCATAGCGAACAATAATAACTTTTTCCATCTCAGAGTCCTCCGAATTGTCGTGCGGCCTCATTCATCGCTTCGGCTGCAATGCGTACATCTTCTTCCGTCGTACGGGGAGAAAAGCTTACCCGCAATATGCCGCTGAGCACGTCGTCTTCGTAGCCGCACGCTTCCAGAACGCGGCTGTGGGGTTTTTTTGAATTGCAAGCGCTGCCCGTGCCGACCGCGACGTCCTTATCCCAAAGCATACGCTGCAACGCCTCCCCCCGTTTCCCTCGCGCAGAAACCGTAAGAATGTACGGCGAACCGTCGGATGGAGAAATACGGGAAAAAAGCTTATGATCAAGCTGTTGCCACATCAGTTCTTTCACGTCCGCAAGCCGCGAGCCGTCTTGGGCAAGAGTTGCGAACTTCTCCTCGGCGGCATACCGAAAGCAGGAAATGCCGAACACATTCTCCGTGCCGCTTCGCATTCCGCCCTCCTGACCGCCCCCATACAGATACGGCGGAAGCGTCCCGCATGTCTTGCGACGAAAAAGAGCGCCCGTCCCCTTCAGCGCACCGATCTTATGCGCGCTGACGGTATAAAGATCGATCTCCTTTGTCAGTCGGACAGGAATCTTCCCGAACGCCTGTACACCGTCGCTGTGAAAGACAGTGCGTGGATTTTTTTGTTTAACAAGCTTTGCAATAGCGGCAATGTCGTTCACGGCGCCCGTCTCATTGGAGACATGTATGACGCTCACAAGCGAGGTCTTATCGTCTACAAGGGATAAAAGCGCCACCACATCAACGCTTCCGTCCGCACGCAGCGGAGCAAAACGCGGCTCCACGCCGCGGTTTTTCAGTTCCTTACAGCTCTCATAGACCGCCGCATGCTCCCCCGCCGTCGTGACGACGTTCCCGCGCCTGCCCGCACCGAAGATCGCCTGATTATCCGCCTCCGTTCCACAGGAAGTAAAGATCAGATCATAAGACGACGAATCCGCAATACAGGACAGCAGGACGCGCCTTGCATCGGTAATCATACGATGCGCCTCAATCCCGCCATGATAGAGTGCGGACGGATTATAGAAACATTGGGTCAAGTAGTGTTCTGCGCGCGCAAGCGCCCCTTCAGAGGGGCGCGTTGTCGCTGCGTTATCCAAATAAATCATTGCGTTTCAAATTTACTTCTGCCCGCCGCCAACACAATGTATTCAAGCATCTGCTGACGGCATTCCATTACATATAACGTCTTTTCGATAGAAGAAGAATAGAGAATGTAGATAAACATCTTCCCTTCTGCAGGCTCTCTGTTTGGCGTAAGATAAACCGCTTTTTTGTCTCTGACCCCCTCAAGCGTGCGCCGAAAAGAATCTCTTTCCACATACCCGATCTTCAGCATCTGCGATGCGGCAAGCGTTCGCTGATATTTTCTGCTTTTTCCGTTAAACACTTTGGTTATACGCACTTCGTCCGCAACAAACGTATAGTCATAACTGACATTTTTTTTCCGTTTGAAGTGTCGGAACAGAAAAAACATTCCAACCAATGCCAGAACAGGAGCTATAAACAAGACGATGTTGATGACAAGGTCCAACCCCTCATATACCGTGAACATACTCGGGATATATGTGAGTGAAAGAAAGACGATGATCCCCGCCAGTACAAGAGCTACGATACCTGCAATATGAAATGCCTGAGCGACTCTTGCTTCTGCCTGCGCATTAATCGGCGTGGCGCTCTCTTCATAAAACGTCGAACGCACCATCAGAATTCTACCGTGCCTTCGTAAACTTTTTCCACATTACCCGACAGGATGACATGTCCGTCTTCCGAGCGATAGTGTGCAACAAGATCACCGCCCTTTACCTTGACGGTAATATCGGTATCCATCTTGCACAGCCCGTTAAGGACACATGCGACTGCCGCGGCGGCTGCGCCCGTTCCGCACGCCCACGTCTCGCCGTTACCGCGCTCCCAGACACGCATCTTGATCGTACTCTCGTTGACGACGCGAATAAATTCCACATTGGTCTTAGCAGGAAAATACTCGCTGTTTTCAATCCTGGGTCCGAGCGTCTCCACGGGAACGTCATCCACCTTGTCGCAGAAGATGATGCAGTGCGGGTTGCCCATGTTGACGAGCGTCACATGATAGATCGTCCCGTCGATCTCCATAGGCTGACCGACGACCTTCTCCCCTTTCCATACGGAAGGGATCTTCTCGCCGTCCAGCACCGCCTCCCCGAGGTCCGCGCTTGCCGACGTCACGATGCCGCCGAAAGAATACACTTTCACTTCTCTGACACCGCTCAAGGTCTCGATCGTCATCGTCTCCTTCCGGACAATGCCCTTTTCATAGAGATATTTCGCAACACAGCGGATAGAATTGCCCGCCATCTGTCCCTCGCTGCCGTCCTGATTGAAGATCCGCATTTTGGCGTCGGCAATTTCCGAGCGCTCAATGAGCACGATACCGTCACCGCCGATACCGTAGTGCCGGTCGACAAAGTTGACTGCAAGCGATTCGGGACAGGTAATTTTGCCGTCCAAATCCTCAAAGTAGATATAGTCATTGCCGCAGGACTGCATCTTGACGAAGGAGATCTCCGTCTTTTTGGTGCGCA
The DNA here is from genome assembly GCA_017887095.1 of Clostridia bacterium. Lineage (GTDB taxonomy): Bacteria > Bacillota > Clostridia > Christensenellales > Borkfalkiaceae > Gallimonas. The sequence continues at coordinate 76,321 of JAGHIT010000048.1, forward strand.
GATTGTTGATATCCACCAACTCGGTGTTGTATTCGGTGAACTTGCTCGCAATAATATCGCACAGCGCATTCGCCGTATCCAGGGACGTGAGCACCGTGATACCCAGGAGGATCGCATGATGATGCAGTTCAATATAATCGTTGATGGAGTCAACGTCCGTCTTGCCCGTGTAAATGATATAGTCGATCTTGCCGTCATCCATGAGCTTTGAAACCTGTTTGGTCGCCTTGAGCCGATCGACGATGGTTACGTCGATGCCCAGATCGGAGATGACCTTCGCCGTGCCCGCCGTGGCATAGAGGTTACAGCCGAGGTCGGCGAACTTTTTGGCAATGGAGACGATCTCAAATTTATCCTGATCATTGACGGTAAAGTACACGCCGACGGGCTTCTGCGCGGTGGGATGACACATCTTGAAGCCCGCGGAGACAAGTCCTTTGAAGAGCGCCTCTTCAATGGTCTTGCCGATTCCCAGAACCTCGCCCGTCGACTTCATCTCGGGACCCAACTGGCTGTTGACGTCGTTGAGTTTTTCAAAGCTGAAAACGGGAACTTTGACCGCGACATAGGGCGAATTTGGATACAGCCCCGTGCCGTAACCGAGCTTTTTCAGCTTTGCGCCCACCATGATCTTGGTCGCAAGTTCGACCATGGGCACTCCCGTCACCTTGGAGATATAGGGAATGGTGCGCGATGCACGCGGATTAACTTCGATAACGTACAGCTGATTCTGATAGATGAGGTACTGGATATTGATGAGCCCCTTGGTCTTTAAGGAGAGCGCAAGTTTGGTGGAAATATCCACGATTTTTTCCAGCATCGCATCGCTCAGATGATAAGGCGGATATACGGCGATGGAGTCGCCCGAATGCACGCCCGCACGCTCAATATGCTGCATGATGCCGGGAATGAGCACATCCACGCCGTCTGAGATCGCGTCCACTTCCAGCTCGCTTCCCATGAGGTATTTGTCGCACAGCACAGGATTTTCGATGTGCTGGGCGAGGATGACGTCCATATACCGCGAAATATCGTTTTCGGTAAAGGCGATCGTCATATTCTGACCGCCGATAACATAGGATGGACGCAGCAGAACAGGATATCCCAGCGTCTCTGCGGCACGGATCGCCTCTTCCTTCGTCATGACCGTAAGTCCCTTCGGGCGGGCAATGTGGAAGCGCTCCAAAAGCTCGTCAAAACGTTCTCTGTCCTCCGCCATGTCGACGGAATCCGCGCTCGTACCGAGGATGCGCACCCCCTTCTTGGCGAGGTATCCGCACAGCTTGATCGCCGTCTGTCCGCCGAACGTGATGACGACACCGTACGGCTTCTCCACGTCGATGACGTTCTGAACATCCTCAGGGGTCAGAGATTCAAAGTACAGTCTGTCCGCCGTATCAAAGTCGGTAGAGACCGTCTCGGGGTTATTGTTGATGATGATGACTTCGTATCCAAGTTCTTTGAGCGTCCAGACGCAGTGAACGGAGGAATAATCGAACTCAATGCCCTGTCCGATGCGGATAGGTCCCGATCCGATGACGATGACCCTCTTTTTTGTGCTGTTTTTAACAAAAGGAAGCGCCTCGTCGTGATCGAGCTCGTCATATGTCGAATAAAAGTAAGGCGTCTTTGCCGAGAACTCTGCCGCGCAGGTATCGACCATCTTAAACACGGCGCGTCTGTGCGCAGGCAGTTTTTCACCCGAGAACCGCTCGAGCGCCTTGTCCGTATAGCCGATGCGCTTGCCCTCAAGATACTGGGCACGAGTCATTTTCTTACCCGTGATCTCCGCCTCGTAATCGGCAAGGTTTTTCAGCTTGGCAAGAAACCATTCGTCAATTTTCGTAATCGAATAAACTTCATCGATCGCGATGCCCTTCTTGAGCGACTGGTAGACGGCAAATAAGCGCTCGTCTGTCATTTTATGCAGTTCTTCACGGAGCTGTTCGATGCTCATCGGTTCAAACTTGGGATGATTGAGCGTGTCAAGAGAGATCTCCGCGCCGCGCACCGCTTTCATGATCGCCTGCTCAAAGGAGGTACCGATCGCCATGACCTCACCCGTCGCCTTCATACGCGAACCGAGCGTTCTTCCCGCATACAAAAACTTATCGAAGGGCCATTTGGGAAGCTTCACGACAACGTAATCGATCGCAGGCTCAAAACATGCATACGTTTTGCCCGTAACGTCATTCCTGATCTCGTCCAGTGTGTAGCCGAGCGCAATCTTGGTTGCCACTTTTGCGATGGGATATCCTGTCGCCTTACTTGCAAGTGCCGAGGAACGCGATACACGAGGATTGACCTCGATGACGGCATACTCAAAGCTGTCCGGATGAAGCGCAAACTGACAGTTGCATCCTCCTTCGATGCCGAGTTCGGTGATGATATTGAGGGATGCCGTACGCAGCATCTGATATTCTTTATCGGAAAGCGTGACGGCTGGCGCGATGACAATGGAGTCACCCGTATGAATGCCGACCGGATCAAAATTTTCCATCGAGCAGACAGTAATGACGTTGCCGGCGCTGTCACGCAGCACCTCAAACTCGATCTCTTTCCAGCCGCCGATGTACTTTTCGATGAGCACCTGCGTAATGGGAGAAAGCATGAGTCCGTTGTGGGAAATGAGGCGAAGCTCTTCTTCATCGTATGCGACGCCGCCGCCCGCGCCGCCCAGCGTGAATGCGGGACGCACGATAACGGGATACCCCAGCTTTTCCGCGATCGAAACACATTCGTCTACCGTATAAGCAATATCCGAAGGCACGACGGGCTGCCCGATCTTTTCCATTGTTTCTTTGAACAGCTCGCGGTCTTCCGCCCTGTCGATCGCATCCAGCTTAGTCCCGATGAGTTTGACGCCCCATTCATCCAGGAAACCCTCTTTAGCAAGTTTGCATCCCATGGTAAGTCCCGTCTGTCCCCCGAGCGAGGCAAGCAAAGAATCCGGGCGTTCCTTGATAATAATACGCTTGAGGGAATCGAGCGTCAGCGGCTCCAGATAGATCTCGTCGGCGAGCATCTTGTCCGTCATAATGGTCGCGGGATTGGAATTGCACAGGACGACGTTGACACCCGCATCCTTTAAAACGCGGCAAGCCTGCGCGCCTGCATAGTCAAACTCCGCCGCCTGACCGATAACGATGGGACCAGATCCGATGACGAGCACCTTTTTGATATCACTTCTCTTCGGCATATCCTTTCTCCTTTCTCATGTTGGCAATAAAGCGATCGAACAGGTAATTGGCGTCATGCGGACCGCCGCAGGCTTCAGGATGAAACTGCACCGTCGTCGCATTGACGGCAGGATAGTCCACGCCCTCGCAAGTACCGTCGTTGGCGTTGATAAAACTGAGCGTACCGTTTTTAACGGACTCGCTTACGACCTCGTATCCGTGGTTTTGCGAGGTGATAAACACTTTCCCTGTCGAGAGATCCTTGACCGGTTGGTTGGCGCCACGGTGGCCGTACTTCATCTTGCGCGTCTGTCCGCCCATCGCGAGCGCGAAAAGCTGGTGTCCGAGGCAGATGCCGAAAATGGGCTTTTTACCGATAAACTTTCTGACATTCTCGACGATCTCCACATTTTCGGCAGGGTCGCCCGGCCCGTTTGTAAGCATAATGCCGTCCGGAGCATAGGAAAGCGCCTGCTCTGCCGTCGTCTCCGCAGGCACCTCGATGACATGGCATCCGCGCTTGACGAGTTCACGCACGATATTACCCTTCGCACCGAAATCATATACGACAACCCTGAGGTCTTTTTCTTCGCCCCGTTCACGAACCTCATGCGAGGAAACGGATTTCACGGCATCGCGGACACGATACTTTTTCAATTCCGCAAGATCGGCGAGCGGTTTATAGGTAATGGCTGCGTTCATGACACCCGCTTCGCGCACGATTCGCGTCAATTCCCGGGTATCAACACCGTACAGGGCGGGAATATTCTGCTCCTTTAAGAACTGTTCAAGCGTCAGCTCACAGCGAAAGTTCGATGGCGTATCACATTTCTCACGCACGACATATGCCGTAAGCCAGCATTTCCTGCTCTCCATATCGGCGGGAATGACACCGTAATTACCGATGAGAGGAAAGGTCTGCGTGACGATCTGCCCGTAATAACTCGGGTCTGTAAGCGTCTCGATATAGCCCGTCATACCGGTGGTAAAGACAAGCTCGCCCACGACCTCCCTGTCTGCGCCGAAGGAATACCCTTCAAACACTTTGCCGTTTTCCAGCGTGAGATAGACTTTCTTATTCATATGTTCTCCTTCCGCTTTATTGCATGACTTTACACAGCACTGCCTTCTGCGCGTGCAGTCTGTTTTCCGCTTCTTCAAAGATCTCATCCGCATGTGCCTCAAAGACCTCCGCCGTGATCTCCTCGCCGCGGTGTGCGGGCAGACAATGCAGCACCATCGCATCGGAATGCGCCGCCGCCATCACCGCTTCGTTGACCTGATAGCCAGCAAACGCCTTCTCGCGCTTTGCCTTCTCCTCTTCCTGCCCCATGGAGGCCCAGACATCGGTATAGATTACGTCTGCGTCTTCCGCCGCCTTCAGAACATCCGTCGTCATTGTAAACGAGCCGTTTTCTTTCGCCCACGACATAAGCTGTGCATCCGGCTCGTACCCTTCGGGGCAAGCAATCGAAAAGGCCATACCCGTCTTAACAGCGCCCACCATCAGGGAATTCGCCATATTATTCCCGTCGCCGATAAAGCACATCTTCAGTCCCTTGAAAGCCCCCTTCTTTTCACGGATGGTCATAAGGTCGGCGAGCACCTGGCAGGGATGGCAGTAATCCGTCAGCCCGTTAATGACGGGAATGGAGCCGTATTTCGCAAGATCCTCCACTTCCTGCTGGGCAAAGGTGCGGATCATGATGCAATCGAGATAGCGCGAAAGAACACGCGCCGTGTCCTGCACAGGCTCGCCGCGTCCGATCTGCAGGTCGCGGTTGGACAAAAACAGCGCATTCCCACCCAATTCGTACATGCCCACCTCAAAGGAGACGCGGGTGCGCGTGGAGGACTTCTGAAAGATCATGCCCAGTTTTTTCCCCTTAAGATAGTCCTTAAAGACGCCGTGTTTACGCTCATACTTGAGCTGATCGGCAAGGTTGAGGACGGAGAGAATCTCCTCCCGCGAAAGGTCCGCAAGTTTGAGTAAATGTTTCATTGAAGCACTCCTTTAAGGATGGACAATCCCTCATCCATCTCCGTTTTCGTAATTGTGAGCGGCGGAACAAGGCGTACCCGCTCGTGTGCGGTGAGAACGAGAAGTCCCTTTTCCAGGCACTTGGCAGCCACCTCTTTGGAAGGCTTTGCGACCGTCAGCCCGATCATCAGACCAAGCCCGGTCACCTCCTTCACGCCGTCAAAATCTTTGAGTTTGGCGCGCATATAGGCGGCCTTGCCCTGTACTTCGAGCAAGAACTCCTTGGTGAGCCGACCGATGACGTTGCACGCCGCGGCACACGAGACGGGATTACCTCCGAACGTCGAACCGTGATCGCCCGCCAAAAGCACATCTTCCGTCTTTTCAAAGAAGAGGCATGCGCCGATGGGAAGCCCGCCCGCAAGCCCCTTTGCCGTCGTGACGATGTCCGGCGTGATGCCGTACTGCTCGTAGGCGTACAGCGTACCGCATCTGCCGTTGCCGCTCTGCACTTCGTCGCAAATGAGCAGAACGTCGTTCTGCCTGCACCAGCTCTCCAGCGCCGAAACAAACGCCTTGGGCAGCGCGTTGACGCCGCTTTCGCCCTGCACACATTCGATGATCACGGCACAGGCGTCCGTGCCCGCTGCTTTCCTGATTTCCGCCATGTCAGGCGCGGCGTAGGCAACGCCCGGCACGAACGGATCGAAGTACTTATGAAATTCGTCCTGCCCCGTCGCAGTGAGCGTAAAAAGCGTCCTGCCGTGAAAACTCCCTTTTAGGGAAACGATTTTATTCCTTCCCGCACCGTATTTCATAAAGGAATACTTTCGCGCCGCCTTCAGAGCACACTCGTTTGCTTCCGCGCCCGAATTGGAGAAGAATATGCGCTTTGCGCCCGTCCGTTCGCACAGCATCTGCGCGAGGCGGGACTGCGGCTCTGCGTAGTAGTAGTTGCTGACGTGCTGGATCTTTCCAAGCTGCTCGATGACCGCCTGCTTCCACGCTTCGTCGTTTGCGCCGAAAATATTGACCGCAATCCCAGAGCCGAAATCGATATACTGCTTCCCGTTATTGTCCACAAGCGTGGCGTTCTTGCCGCCGACAAGCGCAACGGGATAGCGCGCGTATGTCTTGGCGAGGTATTCCCCGTCAAGCGCCTTTATCTCATTGAAGTCCATGTTCTCTCCTTATATATCGCAAAAAGGGCGACTGCGATCAGTCACCTTTTACGAACATCGTACCCTGCCCCTCGTTGGAGAGAAGCTCGAGCAATATGGAATGTTTGACTCTGCCGTCCGTGATGAAAACGCGGTTCACGCCGTTGCGGATGGCGTCTCGGCAGCAATGGATCTTGGGAATCATGCCACCGGAAATGACACCTTCCTTCACAAGCGACGGAATATCCGAGACATACACCTTTTTAATGAGGCTGCTTTCATCGTCCTTCTGACTCAGAAGCCCGCGCACATCCGTCATAAGAATGAGGCTCTCCGCCTTCAGCGCGCCCGCAATGGCAGAAGCCGCCGTATCGGCGTTGACGTTGTAAATATTGCCTGCGTCGTCAAATCCGACGGAGGAAATAACGGGAAGATATCCGGATTCCAGGCAACTCAGAATAATATGGGTATCGACCTTATCGATCTTGCCGACAAAGCCGAGCGCCTCGCTTTCCTTGCTGCAAAGAAGCATCCTGCCGTCGATGCCGGAAAGCCCGACTGCCCGCGCGCCCAGTGCGCCGAGCATATGAACAAGTCCTTTATTGACTTTTCCCGCAAGTACCATGCGCACGACTTCCGCCGTCTCTTCATCGGTATAACGGAGACCGCCCACAAAACGGGATTCGATTCCCATGCGCTTTAGGGTCTGGGAGATCTCCGGACCGCCGCCGTGTACCAGAACAACTTTGATGCCGACGAACTGCAAAAGGGTCATGTCACGCATGACCAGCTTTTTTAGCGTCTCGTCCGTCATGGCGTTGCCGCCGTATTTGACAACGAGGATCTTATTCTGATACTTCTCGATGTAGGGCATCGCCTCAAGAAGGATCTCTGCCTGTGCTTCCTTTTGCGTCACGTTCTGTAATCTCCGTTGATCTTCACATAGTCATAGGTGAGGTCGCAGCCCCAGGCCGTCGCCTCACAATCGCCGTCCTTGCAGTCCACCGCAATGACGATCTCCTTTTCCGAGAGTACCTTTTTTGCCTCTTCTTCGGAAAAGGGCACGCCCCTTCCGTTTTCGCAGACAAGAATACTGCCCGCAACAGACGTGAACACGACCTCGATCTTGTCCACATCGAGATCCGCCCCTGCGTAGCCGAGTGCACACAGCACCCTTCCCCAGTTGGCGTCCGCGCCGAACATCGCCGCCTTGACGAGGTTGGAGTTGATGACCGACTTGGCAGCCAGCCTTGCGTCCCGCTTGGTCTTTGCGCCCTTGACGCGGCACTCGATGAGTTTGGTCGCCCCCTCGCCGTCGGAAGCAAGCTTTCTGCACATTGCCGTCGTCACGGCGTGCAATACCGCGCAGAAGGTCTTATAGTCCTCATTCTCCTCGGTGATCGCGGCGTTTCCCGCCAGCCCGCTCGCAAGAATCGCGAGCGTATCGTTGGTGGAGGTATCGCGGTCGACGGAGAGCATGTTGAGCGAATCGCAAACGTCCGCAGAGATTGCCTTTTGCAGCATGGCGGGGCTGATCGCCGCATCCGTCGTGATGAACATGAGCATGGTCGCCATGTTGGGACAGATCATGCCGACGCCCTTGCAGATCGCGCCCATTCTGCACGTCACGCCGTCCAGCTCAAAGGAGAACGCGATCTCCTTTCTGACGGTGTCCGTCGTCATGATCGCTTCTGCCGCCGCGCCGCTGTTGTCGCCAAGCCCCTTTGTAAGCTCCTCCATGCCGCCCGCGATGGGATCGATGGAGAGCGTCTGACCGATGACGCCCGTGCTCGCCACGATGACGTCGCCCGCCGCAATACCCGTGTGCTGTTCGACGAGCGCGCACATTGCCTCGGCGATCTCCACGCCGTTCGCGTTACAGGTATTGGCGTTACCGCTGTTGACAATGACCGCCTGCGCATAGCCGTCCGCGACGTTCTTCTGCGTCACGAGGATGGGCGCACCCTTGACGAGGTTGGTCGTGTACACGCACGCCGCCGCGCAACGCACGTCCGAGACGATGAGCGCCAAATCCTTCTTTCCTTTGTTTTTGCGGATCCCGCAATGTACGCCGTTGGCGCGGAATCCTTTGGGCGCGCATACGCCGCCCGAAATCTGCTGTACCATATATCTCACTATCCTTACGATTATATCACAAAGAAAGGCATTCGTCAAGCCCAAGCGCAAGATTCATGTTCTGAATCGCTGCCCCCGAGGCGCCTTTTCCCAAATTATCAAAGCGCGCCGTCAACAAAATCTGCCGTTCGTTGCCGTTGACGAGCAGTTCCATGCGATTGGTGCCGTTCAAAAGATTTGCCGAGACGTACCCGCTCGGCTCCTCGCCCACCGTCACGAAATGTGCGCCCGCATAGTGCGCGCGAAGGAGTTCTGTTACGTCCGTGACGCTCACCTTTTGGGCGAGCATGTCGACAAAGAGCGGGACGTTGACCGTCATGCCGCAGTAATAGTCGCACACATAGGGATTGAAGACTGGCGTCCGCGTCAGACCGCACACCGCCTGCATCTCGGGCAGGTGCTTGTGCGCGAGCGTGAGCGCATACAGGCGGGGCGTATCGTAGTTGGCGGGACGGTCTTCTGCCTCGTACTCCGCGATCCCCTTCTTGCCCGCCCCCGAATAGCCGCTGACGGCATGGCAGACGAGCGGATAGTCCTTTGGAAGAACGCCAGCCGCGACGAGCGGATAGACGAGCGCGAGAAATCCCGAGGCATAGCAGCCAGGATTTGCGATGCGCTTGCCGTTCACGATCGCCGCGCGGTGCCCTGCGGAGAGTTCGGGAAAGCCGTATGCCCAGCCGGGCGAGGTGCGGTGCGCCGTTGAAGCGTCAATGACGACCGTATTCTCGTTTTCGACCAGCCCGACCGCCTCGCGCGCCGCGTCGTCAGGCAAGCACAAAAACACGGCATCCGCTCCGTTGATGGCGTCCCTGCGCGCCGCGACATCCTTGCGCAGCTGCTCGGGCAGCGCGATGAGAGAGATGTCCTCCCGTTTTCCCAGCATTTCACGAATGCGGAGACCGGTGGTCCCCGCACTTCCGTCAATAAATACTTTGATCATGTTTTACTTGAGTTTCTTTGCGTCCAGCATCGCCTTGACCTTGAGGGGAAGCCCGAACAGGTTGATGAAGCCCTCCGCGTCCTTCTGCGAGTACGCGCCGCCGTCGTCCGAGAAGGTCGCGATGTCCTCGCTGTAGAGGGAGTTGGGTGAGGTGATGCCCGCGCTCGTGACATTGCCCTTGTAGATGCGCAGCTTGACATCGCCCGTGACCGTCTCCTGCGTTTTGGTCACAAACGCGGAGAGCGCCTCGCGAAGGGGCGTGAACCACTGCCCGTCATACACCATTTCGCCGAACTTGATCGCGATCATCTGCTTGTAGTGCATTGTCGCCTTGTCGAGCGTGATCGTCTCCAGCAGCCTGTGTGCCTCATAGAGAATGGTGCCGCCGGGCGTCTCGTACACACCGCGCGACTTCATGCCGACGAGGCGGTTTTCAACGAGGTCCGCCAGCCCGACGCCGTTTTCGCCGCCGATCTTGTTGAGCGTCTCGACGATCTCGACCGCGCCCATTTCCCTGCCGTCGATCGCGGTGGGAACGCCCTTTTCAAAATGGATGCTCACATAGGTGGGCTTGTCGGGCGCCTGCATGGGAGAAACGCCCATTTCCAGGAAACCCTCTTTTTCATACTGCGGCTCGTTGGCGGGATCCTCCAGATCCAGCCCCTCGTGCGAGAGGTGCCAAAGGTTCTTGTCCTTGGAATAGTTGGTCTCACGGTTGATCTTGAGAGGAATGTTGTGCGCCTCAGCGTATTCGATCTCTTCTTCGCGGCTCTTGATGTTCCAGATCCTCCAGGGCGCGATGATGGTCATTTCGGGCGCGAACGCCTTGATGGTCAGCTCGAAGCGCACCTGATCATTGCCCTTTCCGGTACAGCCGTGGCAGATGGCATCCGCCCCCTCTTTCTTCGCGATATCCACGATCGCCTTTGCGATGACGGGGCGCGCGAACGACGTGCCGAGCAGATATTTATCCTCATAGACGGCACCCGCCTGCATGGTCGGGAAGATATAGTCCTCAACGAACTCCTTCTTCAAATCAAGCACATACAGCTTGGATGCGCCCGTCTTTTTTGCCTTCTCCTCCAAACCGTCCAGCTCGGTTCCCTGCCCGACATCACCCGACACCGCGATCACTTCGCAGTTGTCGTAGTTCTCTTTCAGCCACGGGATGATGATGGACGTATCCAGTCCGCCCGAATATGCAAGAACGACTTTTTTGATCTTCTTTTCCATGTTGAATTCCTCTCTCGGATTTTTTCATACGACATTATACAAACGACGGGAATGCAAGTCAAGCATTTGCACCCCCGTTCTTGAAATAATTTGATTAAATTTTGCATATTTATTCTATAATATGAATATATTCATTGAATATTCATTGATTTTTGTATATTAATCATCTTTATGCACATCATCTATTGCCGGATAGAAGGCTCGAAGATCCTCCTTGGAAAATGCCGTTTCGTATCGCTTGGTAAACGGAACATGCGTGTAAAAGATAAAAGAATCCTGAGAGTCATGCGTCCGGAAGGTTGCGACATATTTTCCGTTCTTTGCCTTGAGCCCGACACATCCGCCGTTCACGTCATATGAAAAAGTCTTACGCTTGGTCGTAAGATGAACGACCTGATCGTTGATCTCCAATTTTATGACTGTACCCATTGAAACATACATCGCATAATAGCCGTATATAACGAGGTATACAATGATCACCGCAGGGAGAATAAACCAAAATGCCGCATATCCCAAAAACGCAAAGACGGCGCACACCATCATCACAGGAAAGGCAAAACAACTGAAAATCACAAACGCTTTCTTAACGAGCTTCACATATTTTTCAAGAAGAGGCGGTTTTCGTATCATAAAATCTCCTATACCCTATTTCAAACACCGCAGTCAGGCGGACACGACCTTCATGCGAACCAGACGCGGAACTGTGTGAGCGTCTCTCCGTTGCAGCGCACTTCGCAGACTGCGCCGTCCTGCACATCTTCGCGCACGAGAGAAAGCTCGCATCCGGGCTTTGCCTGTTTGCCGTAGGTGATCTGAAACGCCCTGATCTGCCGCGCACGCAGTTCGTCCATCGTAAAGCAATCAAAAAAGAAGTCCGCATACTTAGTATTGTTTGCATGCAAATAGTGATCGCAATGACTGACACCCAAACGCATACGATAGACCTCTCTCCCGTCCTTGACATGCGGAATCTTCCATGTCGGCGGCTGTACCGATTTTACGGCGCGGTACGGACAACTTACATGCGCCTCCCCCATTGCCTCAGGCGGAAGCAACGAGAAATTTTGCAGATCGACCAGACACCAGCGTGAAGCGATCGCAGCGACTTCCTCCTCTTCCACCAGCGCACGATAGTGGCGCTCAAAAAAGACATGACGAGGCGGAAGCGGCCATGTCTGCATTGTGATGCGCTCCCCCAGCATGACGGGGCGCCTGAATTCGCAATAGCTGTTGACGATAATAAATCCGTAACCCTTGGGCTTTAAATCGGCGTAGCCGAAACCAAGCTCGTCCGCACTCGCCGTTGCGGATTCCTGTGCAAGATCAAGCAGCGCGGAAGGTTTCAGTTCATCCTTAAAATCAAAAAAAGAATAAGGCAAATAATAAGAAGTTGTATTGCAGTAATCACTCATACATATTCAGTATATCACTCGCACGCAGGAAAGTCAAACGGATTTTTGCCGATCAGGGCGCATCCCCCAAAGACATTGCAGCAAGATATGCAAGCGTCCCCGCACAAATGGTTTCAGCGAGCCGTTGGCGGTATTCCTGCGTCAGAAGAAGCGCTTCGTCCGCGGCATTCGTCAGAAACCCGCACTCCACGATGACGGAGGGATAATCGCTGCAATTCAACACATAATAATCGCCTTTTAATGCCTCATTTTTTCGGACACATTCCGGCATGGAATTGAGCGCTGTCTGAATGGAACAGGCAAGCGTATGAGAGGAATCGCTCGTCTCACGGAAAAAAACCTGCGCACCGCGCCGCGACGACACCGGAAAAGAATTCTGGTGCACGGAAATGACGGCGGCCGGCTCGCTCTCCGCGATGATCTGCGCACGCTTTTGCATATCACGCTTTTTATAGCCTGCCGTCGCCGCGCCGTACAGTCCCGCTTCCGTCGGACGCGTCTGCACGACGAGAAAACCCGCTTCCTCAAACTCTGCCTGCAATAATCTGGAGATCGAAAGATTGATATCGCTCTCTTTTGTCTTTGTCTTCACCCCGACCACGCCGCCGTCTATGCCGCCGTGCCCCGCATCAATGACGATCGTCAGCCGTATGCTGACCGCCGCCGTCTGCACAAGAGCATAGAGGCATACCCCAACGGTTACGGCAATGGAAAGCAAGATCGCCGCCGCTCCGAACAAAACACGATGACGATAGAAAAAACTTCTCTTCATGCAGTTATTCTATGCGGACGAGCCATATGAAATGCCCTAAAACATGCAAAAAGGACGGGAAGGTCCCCGTCCTTACGAAATTAAGAGATGACGCGCAGAACCGTCTCAACATGTCCGACGCCTTCCAGCGCATTGATCTTCGCAACGGCACTGCGGACTGCAAGTTCCCGCGTCTCGTGCGTGATGAGCACAAGCGGCACTCTTCCGTCTATGCCGATAGGCTTTTGGATCATTTCAACAATAGACACATTGTTCCTGCCGAAAATCGCTGCGATCTTGGCAAGAATCCCCGCCCTGTCCTCTACCATGATACGCAGATAATATGCGCTTTTGAAATCGCTGATGAATTTAGTATCTTTATCGGCACCGGCTGTATTTTTGAAGGTGGAATATTTATTCTCACTGTGCGTCGCCGCGTAAATAATGTCGGAGACGATCGCACTGCCCGTCGGAAGCGCTCCCGCTCCTCTTCCATACAACATGACGTCACCCACCGAGTCGCCCGTGAGATAAACGGCATTGAAACTGTCATTGACGGCGGCAAGCGGATGACCCTGACGGACGAACGTGGGATGCACACGCACTTCGATGCCTGCATCCGATTGCTTGCCGATGGCGAGCAGCTTCAGAACATACCCGAGCGCCTTTCCGTCCAGAATGTCATCCTTGGAGATCCCCGTGATCCCCTCACGGTAAATTTTGGAAAACGGGACTTTTGTGTGGAACGCGAGCGAAGAAAGAATAGACAGCTTATATGCTGCGTCAAATCCCTCCACATCCGCCGTAGGATCCGCCTCGGCATAACCAAGTCTTTGCGCCTCTTTCAGGCATTCTTCGTACGAGGACCCCTCGTTTGTCATCTTGGTGAGGATGTAGTTGGTCGTCCCGTTGATGATACCCATCATCGAGGAAATTTTATTGCCCTGCACACCGTCCAGAAGGGTGCGGATGATCGGCACGCCGCCCACGCAGCTCGCTTCGAAATAAAGCCCGGCGTTCTGACGCTTCGCCGCGCGCTCCAGCTCATGAGAATATTTGCAGAACAGCTCCTTATTGGAAGTAACGACCGTTTTGCCCGCATTGAGCGCCGCAAGCACGAACTCACGAGCCGCGGCAATGCCGCCGATCACTTCGACAACGATATTGACGTCGGGATTGGAAACGATCTCCGCTATATTGGAAGCGATCTTCTCTTCCGGAACACCGAGAGAGAGCGCGCGTTCCCGATTCAGTTCGAGTACACTTTCAACTACAATATCCACTCCCTGGGTCTTCTGATAAAATTCCCTGTGCTCCGTAAGGATCCGGTAAGTACCGCCTCCCACCACACCGAGACCGAGAATCGCAACACCGACTTTTTTCATACGACTTCCTCCGAACTGTTCAGATCATACAAATATTTTAACCCGTCAAGCGTGAGCATCCTGTCTATGACATCGATACAATCTGTTTCTTTGGCAATCGTCTCGGAAAAACCGCCCGTTGCCACAGTCAGCACATCGCTTGTCTTCAGTTCTTTCTTGATCTTTTTAACGATATATTGCACAAGCCCCGCAAATCCAAACACAATTCCTGCCTGCATATTGGTGACAGTATTGGTTGCAATGATGCTCTTGGGCGCTTCGATCTCCACGCGCGGAAGTTTGGCAGTACCGGAGACCAAACTGTCCAGCGCTCCTTTAATCCCCGGCGCAATGACGCCGCCGATAAACTCCCCATCCGATCCAAGAATATTAAACGTCGTAGCCGTCCCGAAATCAATGACGATCATCGGCTTGCCGCATCCGTACTTTCTGAGAGCGGAGACGTTATTGACGATGCGATCCGCCCCCACTTCGTGCGCATTGTCCACGCGCATTCTCAGTCCCGTTTTCATACCGGGCGCGATCTGCTTCGGCACGATATTGAAATAGACCCGAAGCATGTGCTCAATGGTATAGTCGAGCGAAGGCACGACGGAAGAAAAAATCCCGCCCTTGATTTCCATTGCCGATATATGGTTCACAGACAGCATATCCGTGATTTGCGCACCATACTCATCGGATGTGCGCTTTAGATCGGTAGATACGCGGAAAGAAACCCTTAATTCGCTCCTGTCAAATACGGCATATTTGATGTTGGTGTTTCCGACGTCGATGCAAAGAATCATGCTTTCCTCTTTTTCTTAAATCGTTTTTCCGCGACACGGATCACCGTGGAAAGCGCGGGCGCTAAAACAAGGTTAATTGCAAACTCAATAAAGAAATTGATTCCTACAAACGAAAAGATTATGATGCTGAATGCCGATGAAGCCGAACCGCCCGTTCCCAGCCACCAGTTTTCGATCGTTCCGCCGATACACAGGCAACCGAGGATAAACACGCCGGTGTTTACGATCGGCGCCGCCAAAGAAGCGGTAAATACGGCCGCTTTCCCGTTTTTCCCGGCAATCGCACGATACAGCAATCCGCTCACAAAACCCGCCGCCGTCGTCTTGATAATGCAAATGAGCGCAATCATCACGGGTTGTTCGAGAAACAGGACAGAAAATACGCCCTGCGCTCCCGCCGCCACCATGATGAGAATGACGATCCCGGAAACCAGTCCGAGAACCATTCCCGCAAAAGGACCCAGAAGGATCGCGCCGAGCACAATGGGGAGCAGAGAAAAATTGAGCATCGCGCCGCTCGGGCCTACGGGGATCGCACTGCCCCAGACGAGCAGAATGATCTCCAATGCTACGAGAACACCGAAATATGCGACCGATTTTGCGTTAAAAAAACGCCGACGCCGCGGTGTCCGGTCTTCGGCCGCCGCTTCCGCAGGAGAAGCCGCAGCATCCGAAACGGATTCGGACGGATCCTGAATCTTGTGATATTTCATTGTTTTGCCTCCATCGGATTTGCATAAGCAATATCCGCAGAAAAATGTATTTTCGAACTTCCCCGCGCAGATACAGCCGCATGCGTACCGTTCCGCCGTCTGACGGAAGTCCGTGTATCATTATAGCAAACTTACCCTGATTTGGCAACCAAATGGACCGCAAGTCGGGCAAAAAGATTTGCAAAACCACGCATCGTGCTCGCTACAGAAGCACAAATACATGCAAAAACTCATAATATGTAACATAGACCGCAGAAATATCGACCAATACATACCTGCGGCCGTCACCCGCAAGCGCATTGCGGAAATGCTGATAGGAGGAAAAACTATGAATTGCTGTTTTGGCGGCAACAACTGTCTCTGGATTCTCATCATCCTGCTCATTCTCGGAACATGCGGAAACGTATTTTCTTCGAGCGTGTTCAAAGGATGCGGCTGGCCGATCCTTGCCGCGCTCGTATACTGCATGTGCAAGAACGGCACGCTTCAGTCGCTGGCTACCAGCGTCTGCGGCGGCGACAGCTGCGGCTGCGGCTGCAACTGACCCCGTGCGGCTGTGCCGCAAGTTTTGAATCCGATCATCGTACCATACTGCAAAAGCCGTCCGCATGGCTGCGGACGGCTTTCCCCTTATGAAACGTTCAATGTCTTCCCCGGATATATTGCAGCATTGCGACGATAGTCTTTGCATCACGGATCTTGCCTTCGTCAATCATTGCAAGAACCTCATTCACAGGGATATACTCCACATTGAGGAATTCCCCTTCGTCCAGATGCTGTTCCCCCGGATGCACGCCCATAGCCTCAAAAATATATATTTTTTCATTGGTATACCCCGGCGTCGGATAGAGCACAAACATGCACCTGAGCGAATCGGCACAAAGCCCCGTTTCTTCCTCCAATTCCCGTTTTGCCGCAAGCAAGGGATCTTCCCCCGCATCGAGTTTCCCGGCAGGGATCTCGTACATTTCTTCCTGATAAGCGTAACGGAACTGCTTGACGAGCGCAACCTTCCCATCTCTGACACACAGAACAGACGCCCCGCCCGGATGCTCGATCACCTCTCTCTTGCAAGGTTTCCCATCCGGAAGCACGGCATCGTCGCAGCGCAGATTGATAATCTTTCCCCTGTAAATGAAATTTTTTCTTACAGTTGTTTCGGTAAGCTTCATAACTCCTCCTTACAAGTCCTGCGCAAGAGCAAAAAGTTTTTCACTCTCTCTGCTCTCGGCGCAGATATAGCGAAGAAAATAACGATATCCCGCAAGCAAAGCACGAACCTCCGTAACATCATGACGGGATGCTGCAGCAGACAATTCGGCAAAGATCTCCTCGCCCGCATCTTTTTCTTCTTTCATAAGATTACGTTCCATAACACGCTTGCGCTCATTGGGAAGATACTGAATAAAATCGTGCAGGGCGGCCTCGCTCTTTTGCCGCATCACAAGCATCTTTCCATGTTTGCTGCATTCCGGGAAACATCCGCGCACGATGTCGCAAAACGGTTTGATCATCCTGCCGGCGAATACGCCGTAACTTGCCGTGTAGCTGCCGTCCACATAAAAATAACGGAGAAGGAAATCATTAAGCCGCAGTGCGCCCGCGTCGATCTCGACAAACAGACAAAATACGAACGCCAGGACGTCCGCCCTTTCGGCAGGCAAGTAAGCCGCGATCCGAGTTGTCCCGCCTTTGTTCGAATTCTCGCGCAGATAGGCTAGTTTGGCTGCGGGGTAATCAAACCCGTCCGTCACCGCGGCAAACAGATTTGTCAATTCACGGCACGTTGCAATACACTGCAAAGCTTCTGATATCTTATTGTCAGCATTGACGTAAGAGCCGTCCACAAGCTCATCGCACACCGTAAGAAAGCGTCCGATCTTCTCAATTCTTTCCGTCATAATACCTCCTTCGGCATGAGCCGGTACGTCATCCCGTATATTATAGCACAAAACAAAAAATAGTTAAAGAATTTTTCCGAAATATCTTGATTTTATCTCGCATTTTATGTATAATATGGGTAAAGTAATATGATTCGGAGGATTGTAGTATTATGAAGTCCATGACGATTTCTTTGGAAATGGCGCAGCGCGTAAAAGAGTTTGTTGCCGTGACACAGAATTGTGAGTGCGAGATCCTGCTCAAGAGCGGAAAATACGTTGTTGACGCGAAGTCTATCCTCGGCATTTTCAGCCTTGACCTTTCCAAACCCCTTACGGTAGAGATCTACAGCGATAATTGCGAAGACGTTGTTGCAAAGCTTGCAAAGTTTGCAAAGTAATTCCGCCGCTCGGTAAATTCGGAAACGAGCCGCTCGAGATTTTGAGCGGCTTGTTTATTCTGTTTTCCGAACTGACCGGCACATTGTACGAATGAGGTTGGTACGCCTATGCAAGTCAAAGGAGAAACATCGGTCAACAAACTCATCCTGCTGTTTGTGTTCGATAAAATGGAAAGTCCGCTGTCAGAAAGAACGCTTGTGGATATGTGCACTTCGTCCAATGACTGGCTGAACTATATGGATTGCACCGTCCTCATTCACAAGCTCAAAAAGGATGGTTTTATCTGCGAAATCCCAGGTGGCGACGATCCGCTCTTCTCCCTCACGACCGAAGGACGTGAAGCACTTGCCAGTTACTATATCAGTATTCCCAAAAGCGCACGCGAAGAGATCTCCCGCTACATCAAGCAAAACGGCGACAAATTCCGTATGCGGCAGGAATGCAAAGCGGATTACTTTCAGAATAAAGACGGTACTTATACCGTATTTCTCAAGATTTTGGCAGCCGTCCAACCCATGTTGGAACTCAAGTTTGTCGTTCCCGATAAAAAAACGGCAAATATGATTTACAAAAAATGGGAGGACAAGGCCTCCGAACTCTATTCCGTCGTCTATGAAACATTGGTCGACTGAACCGCCCACTCAAAGGAGGGAATCATATGGTAACGTATTCCACAAAAGGCACTTGCTCAAAGCAAATCATCTTTGAACTGGATGAAGAGAACAGAGTACACAACGTAAAATTTATCGGCGGATGCAGCGGGAATCTTCAGGGCATCAGCCGCCTCGTGGAGGGAAAAACGGCAGACGAGATCGTCTCACTTCTCTCGGGCATCCGCTGCAAACAGAACACCTCCTGTCCCGACCAGCTCGCGCAGGCTTTGAAACCCTACACCACAGAAGGAAAGAAGTAAATTTATAGCTTAAAAACAGGTCGAGGACCGCGCTTTTCCAGCCGATCCCGACCTGTTTTTCTGCTATACAAAATCCTGATTCAAGCGAACGACTGAACGTTCTTACTTTAAGAACTTTCCGTAAACTTCGGAGACGGGCGAGAAGGAGGCGAACGTCCCGGGATAACGGCGCAGAATGCGCTGCAATTCACCGATCTGACGCTTGCGGATGACACAGACCAGAAGCGCCCTGCCCTCATGCGAATACATGCCCGTCGCATTGATTTCGGTAACGCCGTGATGCGTCTTTTCCATGATCTCCTTTGCCAGCTCCTCCGCGCGGTCGGTGATGATCTCAAAGCGGTATGCGACCTTGAAGCCCTGCAGCACAAAATCACAGATCTTGCTCGTGACCAGTAAAGAGATGAGCGCCAGCAACACGGGATCGAGTTTTGCCGTGAACGGCTCACCCTGATGATAGACAAAGAAGGACGCAAATACGACGCAGGCGTCAAATGCCGACGTCATGGCGCTGACGCTCAAATTGCGGAATTTTTTGTTGACGAGGGAGGCAAGCACCGTCGTGCCGCCGCTCGTGCCACAGCTTCGAAGCATGATCGCAAGCGCCAGTCCCAACAACACGCCGCCCGCAATGGATGCAAGAATGGCATTATATTCAGGCGCATAGCGGATCTCATTCATTCCCGGAATGTAATCAAAGACGATAAGGAGCCCCGATGTCAACAGCATGGAAAGCGTGGAGATGATTGCCTCCGATTTTCCGAGCAGAAAAAACGCCACAAAAAACAAAGGCACGTTGAGCGCAATGAGATAATAGCCCGAATTGACGCGTGTAACCGCTTCCAACAGTACGGCAATGCCATTGATCCCGCCGGGCGCAAACTCATTCGGCGTGACAAAGATATAGATCGCCAATGCGCGAACAATGCCCGAGGCAAGGATCGCCAAAGTCGCACTGATCAGAATCCGCCAAAGATGACTGCGTTTCTTCGTTTGTTCCTGCATAACTCCCCCATCGTACAGTTTTGTACGATGCTATCATACTACAAATGACAAATAATTTCAAGACGTTTTGCAAAATTTCCAATTAGGAAACAGCGGGCGGCGCACCTCTTCAGTCCGCCGCCCGCTGATATTGTTTATTGCCGTTGTTTACTTCTGTTCTTGTTCCTCTTTTTCCACCTTTCGGTAATCAAGAACCTCTTCGAGATAAATCCCCTCCCGCCACAGCATTGCGCCGCCCTCCGCGCTCCAAAGGAGCATGAGCGCCGCTGCCGTCTGGATCGCCGCCGACGCCGTGGGAAATACGCGCGTGAAAAACTGCACGATCATTAAAACACCGACGACAGCAAAGATTGCCGCATAAAGCGCATGAAAAACACACTTTGCGCGCTCAGCCCGTCTGATAAACGCTGTAGCCGCCTCCTCCGCTGTACGGAAAGCGAACAGGATGCCAAGTCCCAGGATGAGCACCGAATAGGAGAAATCCGTACAGGAGATGACTGCCCAAACGCCGACGCAGGCGAGTACCACGCCCGAGAGCATACGAAGAAAATGTACACGCTGATCGAGAAAGTATGCGACCGCCGTCACTGCGCCCGCCGCAAGCGCGAACAGACCGACAAGAACGGCAAAGGGCGTCACAGGCATGACCGATACCGTAAACAGAAATACCGCCATAAGCACAGTACAAACCATGGGGATGAGTCTGCCCCACTGCAGTGTACGTCTGACCGTCTGCATATCTCCTCCTTACAGGCTGAACGCCTCGAGTTCACGGATCCTGTGGAAGTCGATGGCATAAATGAGGTTGACGAGCTCGTCGTCCCCGAAGGAGCTGTTGCGACCCTCTTCGTACTCCGCATCGATCATCTCTTTCATCTTGACGACGAGCGGATCGGTCTTGGCGATGCGATGCTCTTCGGGGAGTTTGTAGTAGTCGTTGATCCAGAACGCAATGCCCGCAAGCCCGCTCGTCTTATTGACGGAGACACGCGCGGGACGCTTTAAAATCTTCGCGGTATCGAAGATGTTGTAGATCTCCTCGTCTTTTAACAGCCCGTCCGCATGGATACCCGCGCGGGTGGAGTTGAAGGCGCGCCCTACAAACGGCGTCTTGGGCGGAATGTTATATCCGATCTCCTTTTCAAAGTAATCGGCAATATCCGTGATCGCAGTAAAATCCATTCCATCCATTGTACCGCGGAAGGAGGCGTACTCCATCGCCATCGCCTCCAAAGGACAGTTGCCCGTACGTTCGCCGATGCCCAGAAGCGAACAATTGACCGCCGATGCCCCGTACAGCCATGCCGTGGAAGCATTGGAAACAACCTTATAAAAATCGTTATGGCCGTGCCATTCCAAAAGCTCGGACGGGATCTCCGCGTAGTGGCGAAGCCCGTAGACGATGCCCTGCACGCTCCGAGGAAGCGCCGCGCCCGGGAATGAGACGCCAAAGCCCATCGTATCGCACATTCTGATCTTGATGGGGATTCCGCTCTCCCGTGAGAGACGCATGAGCTGGGTCGCAAACGGCACGACAAAGCCGTAAAAGCTCGCGCGGGTGATGTCCTCAAAGTGACAGCGCGGACGGATGCCGTGCGAGAGCGCACTCTTGACAATGCCAAGATACTGGTCAAGTGCCTGCCTGCGCGTCAAGTGCATCTTTTTGAAGATGTGATAATCCGAACAACTCACAAGAATCCCCGTCTCGGCGACGTTCGCCTGCTTGACAAGCTCAAAATCTTTTTCGTTGGCGCGGATCCACGTCGTGATCTCCGGGAATTTCAGTCCCGTATCCTGACATGCCTGCAACGCTTCCTTGTCCTTTTTAGAATAGACAAAGAACTCCGACTGGCGGACAAGCCCCTTGGGACCGCCCAGACGGGACATGAGCTTATACAAGTCTACGATCTGTTTGACGGTAAAAGGAGATGTGGACTGCTGCCCGTCGCGGAAGGTCGTATCCGTCATCCAGATCTCGTCAGGCATACTGATGGGAACGTGACGGTTGTTGAACATAACCTTGGGGATGCTCTCATAGTCAAAAAGTTCGCGGAAGAGTTCGGGTTCCTTGACATCCTGCAACTCATAATGATAGATGGTATCTTCCAGCAGGTTGGATTTTTTATTGAAATAGATCATAGCGGCTCCTTTGCGCGCAAAGATGCGGCGCGCCGTTTTCATTCTATATATTTTACCAAAATGACCGCATTCTGTCAAGCAATGCGCATGTGATCGCCCATGCGCCTTTTGCATTGCAATGATTTATCTGACATGCCGCACTTTCATCCCGCATCGTCCTTTGCGGCACAGAAAAAGGGAGCCGAACGGCTCCCCTTTTCTCAAGATTTATGGAGATTGTTGTGTGTGCTCTGCTGTGTATCATCCTCCGGTTTGGGACGGCATGCGGAACAATCCGAACATCCGCTGCAGCCGCCGCAGCAATCACAGCCGCCCTTCCCCTGCTTTCTGCGGACGATCGCATAGGCGATGTATCCGACGACAAAAGCGGCGATCAGAACGATAATGAGGATCTCCCACCAGGTCATTTCTTATCCTCCGCGGTAGCTGCCTCGGCAAATGCTTCATTCACCTGTTCGGCGACGTCCTCCTGCTTGACGGGGTGCTTCTTATTCCAGATGACGATCCCGACGACCGCCGCAGCGATGAGCGCCGCAAAGATGAAGCAGGTCCACCACCACGAGCCGATGAGATAGATCATCGTGGAGACGATATATGACGTAGAAAGCCAGAACAGAAGCGTCCATTTAAACTTGCCCTTGGGAAGTTCCGCCTTCGCCGTCGCGCATGCCGCAAAACAGGGGATCGTGAGCATGTTAAAGGCAATGAAGGAAATCATCGCGGGAACGGTAATGCCCGTCGCGTTTGCCATGGCGATCGCTTCGGGAACGCCCTCCGCAAACTCACCCGTGGGCAACGTGAGCGCAAGACAGGTCGCGATCGTGCCGAACGTCGAAATGACATTCTCCTTTGCGATCAAACCGTTGATCGCGGCGACCGCGAAGATCCAGCCGTACGTCTGCAGCTGTGACCCAAAACCGAGCGGCGTAAAGATGGGCTGAATGAGCATGCCGAGGCTTGCGAGGATGCTCAGATTCATCTGTTCGTCCTCAAGGTACTGCCACGACCAGCTGAAGTGAGACAGGAACCAGACAAGAATGGTCGAAACCAGAATGATCGTGAACGCCTTCTTGACATAATGCTTGAGTTTATCCCACAAATGCACCATCAGGCTCTGGAAGCGGGGCGCGTGATATGCGGGAAGTTCCATAATGAAGGGCGGGACTTCGCCGCGCATGGTCGTCGAACGCATGAGAATGACGGTACAGATCGCGACGATGATGCCCAGAAGATACATGCCCAGCGTAATAAATTCGGCGTTGCTGATGCCGAGCTGATAGACGATCGCACCGGCGATCGCTGTCAGGATAGGCAGCTTTGCGCCGCAGGAGAAGAAGGGAATGACACGGATGGTCGAGGTGCGCTCCTTCTCATCGGCGAGTGTTCGCGTGTTGATCATAGCCGGAAGCGAGCAGCCAAAACCCATGATCATGGGCATGAACGCTCTGCCCGAAAGCCCGAACTTACGGAAGATCCTGTCCAGAATGAACGCAATTCGCGCCATGTATCCCGTATCTTCCAGAATGGAGAAAAACAGGAAAAGCGTCAGGATCTGCGGGATGAATCCAAGGACAGCGAACACACCGCCTAAGATACCGTCCACAACAAGTCCGGAAAGCCATGCGGGGGCATTTTCAAATGCCATGCCCGCAAGCACGTTGATCCATTCCAGACACCAGTTGAGCAGGTTGGTCAGGATCACGCCCGGGGAGAACACCGCGCCGTCATAGAAGCAGGCGAGCAGCGTCGTCGCGCCGTTCTCCTCCATGCCGAGGCCGCCCTCTCCGACGGGATCGAAGAGTGTAGGAAGATTTCCGCCCGAAATAGCGTTGATATAGAACAGATCCTCCGCAAAGGTCAAATGGAAGATTGCAAACAGAATGACAATAAAGATCGGGATACCCCAGATGCGGTGCGTGAGGACCTTATCCGCCTTGTCGCTTTTGGAGAGTTTCTCCCCTTTCTTGGCGTCCTTGTGATGATATGCAGGCGAGAAATTGGCGGAGATATACTTGTATCGCGCATCCGCGACGACCGCCTCGAGGTCGGTCCCAAAGGTATCGTCCTTGAAGGTCGCCTTGAACTCCTCCACCATTTTGACGAGCTCGGGGTGCATTTTGGTCTCGATCTCGTCCATTTCGGAGAGCTTGACGGCGTGAAAGAGCGGCGCTTCGACGCCCTGTGCGCGCAGGGCAATATTGACGTCCTGCACAAGGTGCGCGATGGGCGAATTTTTGAGCACCGTTTCGCCCTGCCGCCCCTTCTTGGAGACGGAGATCGCCTTATCCATCAGTTCCTTAATACCCGTGCCCTTGAGCGCGGAAATGGCGACGACGGGCAGCCCGATCTTCTCCTCAAGAAGTTTTGCGTCGATGACGTCTCCCGACTTTTCCACCGCGTCCATCATGTTGAGCGCGATAATGATGGGAACATCGATCTCCATAAGCTGCGTGGTCAGATAGAGGTTGCGCTCCAAATTGGTCGCATCGACGATGTTGATGACGCACGCAGGCTTTTCATCGAGAATGAAGTTGCGCGAAACGACTTCCTCGGGCGTATAGGGCGAGAGCGAATAGATGCCGGGCAGGTCAACGATCTGCACAGGCTCTTCGCCGCGCTTGTATGTACCCACCTTTTTGTCCACCGTGACGCCGGGCCAGTTGCCGACGTACGCCGTGGAACCGGTGAGAAGGTTAAAGAGCGTGGTTTTGCCGCAGTTGGGATTTCCCGCCAAAGCAAACTGTTTCACTTTCTCACCTCCAGCGTAACGCATGCCGCTTCCGACTTGCGGAGCGTAAGTTCATACCCGCGCAGGGTGATCTCGATGGGATCACCAAGCGGCGCCTTTTTGCGCATGACGACTTCTGCCCCGGGCGTAACACCCATATCGAACAGCCGCCGCCGGATACGCCCTTCCCCGGCGACAGCAGTGATCACACCCTTTTCGCCCGGGACAAATTCCTCCAACGATTTTGTCATATCTTACTCCTTACAGCAATGCTGTCAAAAATTAAGCAACATAGATGTGCGCCGCGACATTTCTGTCAAGCGCAAGCCGCCCCTCCTTGACGCGGCACACAGTGCTCCCGCCTGCCGAAGAGAGGACCGTCACCGTCGCGTCAACCAAAAGCCCGAGATTGGCAAGATGTTTCTTTGTCTTTTCGTCTGCGACGATCTTGACGATGCGGACTTCCTGCCCGATGGGCGCCAATACAAGTGGCATAGATACAATCTCCTTTTCGCTGCCTTCCGCAACGTTGTTCGCTTTTGCGAACTTATATCCTGAAAAATCGTTCGCATTTGCGAACTGGCTTTATTATATCACATCGCAGGAATACTGTCAATGGTTTGAATGCACAATTTTCAAATTTTCCGCACAAAATTTTTCTTTCATGCGCAGAACAATACGGAGCGGCAGATACCGCCCCGTATTGCAGGGTCAAAATAGCTTAGTTCGCTGCCATATATCGTGTACGGCGTCAGACGTTATTTGGCGAGATCGCGGAAATAGGCGTAGACCTCTTCCTCGGTCATGAATTTTGCGATATAGCGGTAGTCGCCCATTGCAGGAGCAAGCGCCTTATCCACTTCGCCGTATTCCACGAGGTGCGCGCCATACTTTTGCAGGATCTCTTCGTGCGAGAGCGCATAGGTCTTTTCCTTCCTGCGGCCGATGAATGCGCAAAAAGTATGCGGATTTGCGGGGATGTCCGGCGTATTGCCCGCGATCATATCTGCCCAGATCTCATAGACATCCACGCCGTTGGCATAGTTCATCATGTCGGGCGAACAGCCGCCCGAGGGGCGCATGTTAACTTCCAGCGCAACAATGTCCCCTTTCTTTCCGAGGTGACAATCGGCATTCAGGCTGAAGAACTCGAAGTGGATGAAACGGCTTCTGACGCCGAAGCTCTTGACCGCAGCCCTGCCCCGCTCGCGCACAGCGTCCGGGAGAGATTTGCGGATAAAAAAGCAGCTGTCCTCCCGCTCGTTGACGACGTCCATCAACGATCCGGGCGTAACATTGCCCGTTTCAAATACAGGTTCTCCCTTTGCGTCGATGATCGCGTCATACGAACAGACTGTACCGTCCACATACTCTTCCATAATATAGTCCGTATGTTCCGCATCAAAGAAAGCGCGTAAATCCGCCTCGTTCGCAATGCGATAGGTCGCGTTTGCCCCGACACCGTTATCGGGCTTGACGACGGCGCGCCCCACCTTCTTTAAAAAGGCGCGGCACTTCTCGAAATCATCCGCCATGCAGTAACGTGCAACGGGGATGCCCGCCCTTTCATAGCACGCCTTCATCTTGGACTTATACTTGACGGGCGCCATGTCCGCCGAATGAAAGCCCGTGGAGATATTGAAGTCGTCCCTGAGATGCGCATCCCGCTCCAGCCAATACTCGTTGTTGCTCTCCAGCCAGTCGCACCTGCCGTACTTGTGTAAGAAGAAGGCGACTGCCCGATACACTTCATCGTAATTTTCCAGCGTCTCCACCTTATAGTATTCCGTCAGAGCAACCTTAAGCTCGGGCTTGAGTTCTGCGTACGGACAGTCGCCGATGCCGAGCACGCGGAAGCCGCGGCGCTGCAGTGCGGCACAGAACCGCCAGTAACTCTCGGGAAAGTTAGGTGAAATAAAGATAAAGTTTTTCATTTGATTCTCCCTACGGCTCGTTTGCCGTAATCTCCAAAAAAGCAAGAACCTGCGGTAGCCTCGCACGCCAGGACGCCTCGTCGTGTCGTCCGCCCCCGATGATATGAAATTCACACCCCGCGCGGCGTGCAAGCTTTTCCTCTGCCATACGAAGGGCGCGCGCCTGATTTTTGCCGTGCTGTCTGAGCTCCACTTCGCCGTAGTCCAGCCAAAGACGGGCATCCGCGGGAAGCGCGTCAAGAAGTTCCTCACAACCGACGGGGTCCGTCCAGAGACTGGGCGAGAGCGCCGCCGCCCGCGAAAAGATCTGCGGATAGCGCGCAAGCCCGTAGAGCGACATGAGCCCACCCATCGAGCTGCCCATAAGATAGGTATGTGCACGGTCAGAAAGCGTCGGATATTCACCGTCGATCTGCTGTTTGAACGTACCAGTCATCCAGTCCATGAACTGTTTGCCCCGTCCCGCCGATCTTCCGAAGCGTGAGGTAAACGCAAAAGGCGAATACTCGCTCAGCCGATCGTGCTTATCGCACTCCACCGTCGCGACGATGAGCGGTGCGCGCATCGCATCCAGAAGTTCCCCAAGACGCAGACTTGCCCCATATGGCGCACGCTCGTCCCAAAACGCAGTCTGTCCGTCAAAGAGATAGAGTACGGGAAAGCGGCCGCCGAAATCCGGGCGGTAGACATAAGCGTTTCTTCCCTGCATACCTGAAGGTGCAGGCAATGTTACGGTTAATTCTTCAATCATTCCCGTTCATTATACCGCACAAATGTGTAATTGTCAATCAGTAAAATTAATTTGTCATACGACAATATGACTCCGCCCTTGACAAATTTCGCAAACCGTATTATACTGTTAAACAGGTTGATTGTTTCAGATTGCAACACCGACCTCAGGAGAGAACTATGATTGAAATAAAAGAAGTAAAAACTTTCTTTCAGCAAAGACAGTTCATTACATTTCCGCTCAAACTCTACAAGGGCAACGACTGTTTTGTCCCGCCTCTTTTCGGTGATGAAAAAAAATTATTTCGCAAAAACTATCACTATTACGACGACGCCGAGGCAATCTACTATCTTGCCTACAGGAACGGCAAAGTTGTCGGACGTATTTCAGGCATTTTGCACCACAAGAGCAATAAAAAATGGAACCAGAAACGCGTTCGTTTTACGCGCTTTGACTGCATAGAGGATAAAGAGGTTGCTGCCGCCCTCTTTTCGGCGGTCGAGAACTGGGCAAAGTCCAAAGGCATGGAGGAAATGGTCGGGCCGCTCGGGTTCTCCGACCTGGAACGCGAGGGACTGCTCATCGAAGGATTCGACGAGCTATCCACATTTGAAGAACAATACAATTATCCGTATTATCAGACGCTCATCGAAGGACTGGGCTATCAGAAGGAAGTCGACTGGCTGGAACACAAGCTCTACCTGCCCGAGAAGTCCGATCCGCGCATGCACGAAATGCATGAAAAGATCTTAAAGCGCTATGATCTGCATCTGAGCACAGCAAAGACTGCCGATGAATTCATTCGTTTATATAAAGACGATTTCTTCGAGTTGCTGGACACGACGTACGCGGAGATCTACGGAACCGTTCCCTTCACCGACAAGATGAAAAATGAGCTGGTAAAATCCTTTAAGCTCATCATTGACGTCCGTTTCGTGACAATGATACTCGATAAAAACGAAAAACCGGTGTGTTTCGGACTGTGCTTCCCATCCATTGCGCGCGCCGTGCAAAAATCGGGAGGCAGACTGACCCTTCCCGCCATCCTGCGCATCCTCAAGGCGGTCAAGGATCCCGAGATCATCGACCTCGCACTCATCGGCGTTCTGCCATCCTACCGCGGCGTGAGCATCGTCCTCATCGACGAACTTCAGCGCATGCTGCGCGAAGGGAATATCAAGTTTTGCGAAACAAACCTCAATCTTGAGGAGAATCATGACATCCTCAATTTGTGGAAAAACTTCGGCAACGTTCTGCACAAACGCCGCCGCTGCTATGTAAAAAAAATCTGAATACGGAAAGCGCCTTCCCACGGGAAGGCGCTTTCCGTTCTACGCTCAGTTTTTCCTGTAAATACACGCCGTATGCGGCGGCAGATAGATATCGTTCAGATTGCGCACCTGCCCGTCCAAGAGGTTGACGCCCTCCGCCTCCTCGACGCGCACGGTGCAGTCGCCGTCGCCGATGTTGATCGCGACGATGATTCTCTCCCCCCGATACTCCCGTACAAAGGAGAAATTGGTGTTCATGCACGTCGCTTTGGTATACGTTCCGTACGCGAGGGCAGATGAACCGTTACGGATCGCGGCAAGCTTTTTAATATGCGCGACTAACTCCGGATGCGACGTCTTATCAATATCGCCGATAAACGGACGGAGTTTGTAGTCGAGATCGGACTTATCCCCCTCCGCGCCGAACTCCGATCCGTAATAGACACAAGGGATACCGGGCATCGTGAACAGCAGCGTATAGAGATTGCACAGATTCTCCTTATTCCTGAGCGCCGTACAGGCGCGCTCGACATCATGATTGTCCACAAAATTCAGGAGATTTTTTCCCGGGAAGAGCGCCCACGGCGTAGAGGCAAACAGGCGGGACATGTTGTGCTCGATCTCAAAAAGGTTCCCAGAATTGTACGCCGAGAGCATGCTGCGGAACCCCTCATAATTGGTAATGGAGTTAAGGCGCTCGGAGCAGACGTTCTGCTGAAAATTGTTGGTGTGGATAACTTCGCCGACCAGGAAAAAATCTGGTTTCTTCTCATTGACCGTGCGACGCAGCAGCTCCATAAACCAAGGCGGAAGCAGGTAACTCACATCCAGCCTCAACCCGTCGATCCCGAATTCATCGATCCAGAAACGCACAGCATCCATCAAATAGTTCTGCACATCCTGATTATCGAGACGCAGCTTGACCAACTCCGGATGCCCTTCCCAGTTTTCATAGTTCAACCCGTCGTTATAGGCGGAATTACCGCGGAAATCAATGTTGAACCAAAAACGGTAATCCGTCCCCTCACGCTTTTGCAGAACTTCCCGAAAGGGCGGGAACGCCCTTCCGACATGATTGAACACGCCGTCAAGCACGACACGAATGCCGACCGCATGAAACGCCGCAACGAGCGCTTTGAATTCTTCGTTGGTCCCGAGGCGTCTGTCGATCTTGTAAAAATCCACCGTGTCATAGCCGTGACGCTCACTCTCGAAAAGAGGATTGAACAGAACGGCACCGACCCCCAATTCCTTTAACCGTGGGATTTCCTCCGCGACGAGCGAAAGACGGTGGTGCACTTCGCCAAAATCATTCTGCCGCTCCGCGCCACAGAACCCGAGCGGATAAATCTGATAAAATACACTTTCGTCAAACCACATTTTGTGTCATCTCCTATAGGTCACTCCATAAATTGTACCACAATACATCGTATTTGACAATACCCTTTTTTCACTTTTCGCAACATTTATATTGCATTTTGTGCAAAGACGCGCTATAATACCACAAAAGAAATTTCATCCGAGGCTTTCATGAAAGATCTTCTGCAATTCCTTGAAACATCTTACACTGCCTATCAGGCAACGGAAAACGCGCGCGCCTTTTTGCTTCAAAACGGATTCACCGAGCTTTCCGAACAGGAGAAATGGTCGCTCTCAGACCACGGAAAGTATTTCGTCACGCGCGGCGGCAGCGCCCTGATCGCTTTTTGCGTCGGCGATGCCGTTCAGGGCTTTAAAGTCGCCGCAAGCCATACCGATGCCCCCGCCCTCAAGCTGAAAAGTTCTCCCGCGCTCTCCGATGCAAACTACACCCGTCTCAATACCGAAGCATACGGCGGTGGGCTGTATTACAGCTATTTTGACCGTCCGCTGCGCCTTGCGGGACGCGTCATCCGCGAAAAAGGGAACACGCTTGTTTCCGAACCGTTTGTCAGCGACTTTCTCGTCACCCTTCCTTCCATCGCCATCCACCTCAACCGTGACGCAAACACAGGATTTGCGCCTGATAAACAGACCGATCTTCCCCTGCTCAGTCTCGGCGCAAAAAATTTTGCGGACATCGTCAGAGATGCGGTAGACTTTGATCTGTTTGCCGTGTGCGCAGAAAAACCTTATCTCTGGGGCGCGGAAAACGAATTGCTCAGCGCGCCGCGCATCGACAACCTGGCAAGTGTCTACGCCTCTCTCGTCTCGATTGCCGAACAAGGCACGGGAATGCGTGTCATAGCATGTCTTGACAGCGAGGAAGTGGGCAGCCTCACCCGCCAGGGCGCAGACAGCGACTTTCTTTCCACGGTTCTGACACGTATCGCGTCAGCACAGGGGCTGGATGCGCAGGGATATTCTCTTGCGCTCTCACATTCCTTCTGTCTTTCGCTGGACGGCGCACATGGTTTCCACCCCAATCATCCCGAAAAGTACGACCCTCGGGAACGTGCATTTCTCGGCAAAGGTGCAGCGCTCAAGCGGCATGCAGGCGGAGCATACACGACGGATTCGCTCTCTGCTGCCGCTGTCCGAAAACTCTTCGCGCTGGCAGATGCGCCTTTGCAGAGTTTTTACAATCGCTCTGACATGCGCAGCGGAGGCACGCTCGGCGCGATCAGCCTGTCACACGCAAGCATGCTCTGCGCCGACCTCGGCATTCCGCAGCTTGCAATGCACTCCGCTGTAGAAACGATGGCATACTGCGACTACACTGCGCTTGTAGCGGGCGTAAGGAGTTTCTTCTCGCACGAAATTATCGTGATGCATGATCAGATCGAGATCAAATAATCAAGTTGCAAAAAAGCGGCGCGCACTCCTGCAAAAGTGCGCGCCGCTTTTTCCCCGATTCAAGCTTCCGATCTCTTATCCTCGGGTCGGAGAGAAGATTGCTCCATGATCTCTTGATAATATTTATCTTCGCTGAAATCTCTCGGACGGGTGTATTCACCGCCAAGTGCTTCGATGGCATATTTCAGTTCCTGATACTCCAAATAGTTGATATCGTCACGGTCGATATATTCGAGAAGCACAGGCAATGCACGCTCATCACCGTAGGCGGCGAGATAACTTGCATGCATCGGAACCTCGTCCCCCGTACGGAATTCTCTGATAAGAATATCATAGATCCGATCGTCGCGCTCTTTGCAACGGGACAGGATCTCCAGCATCAGTTCACGCTCAACGCCCGCCTCATAACAGAGGAGAGCGCGCTCCTTGGCGGCATCCGCATTGTTTTTAAGCTGTTCGCATGCCGCCTCTTTGACGTCTTCGCTCACATCACCGGTCAACAGGTCAAAATAGGCGGGAAAAGCTTTGGGGCTGCTTCCTGCAAGATTGACGGCGAGCGTGAGAATCTCCTCGTCTCTGCGGGAGAGCAAGCTGACCAATGCGTCCGGACAGCCGCGAGCTTCCAGCTCTCGGCACAAAAAGTCCGAAACCGGAACCCCCTCCTCCACATGACGTGCAAGCATCCCACACAGTTCCTCGTCTGACATTGCGGCATAATAGCCCTTGGGCGTAGCGCCGGCCTTTGCGACGTAGATGTCTCCGAACTGTTGATACAGCTTGGGAATGATGTTCTCCCACTGCTTTTCGGAATACTTTCCCGCATTCATGCGGATATATTCGGACAGTTTTTCCTCAAACAGTCCGTCAAAATCAATGAGATCCCTCTTACTCATTATATTCTCCTCACATCATAAAATCCAGGATCGCCTGCGTCGTATATCGATTGGCATCAAAGAGCTCCACGATCTTGGCAAGAGAACGCTCCCCGCCCTTAATGCGGGCTTCGCGGTAGATCGCCGCCGCAAGCGCCGCGCGTTCATCGCAGTAATCGAGCGCGCCCGCTTCCTCAAGCGTAAGATAAATATCCTCCGCAGCGGCACAAATCTTTCCTTCGTTCTCATCCCCCAAAAGTGCAAATTTGGCATAGACGTCTGCAAACGCCTTTAAAAACGCTTCCTGTTTTTTATCACCGACCTCGATCTTATGCGTAAAAAATTCTCGATAAACATTGCACACAACTACGCCGAACGAATCTTCTGCATTGCGCATGGTCAGTTCGTGCAGAATGGATATCTTGACATATTCTTCCAGCGTGCTGTCCAATAGGACTTCGCGCAGCACTGTATCCATATGAGAACGTACGGCAACCCGCACGGCAAGTGCCTGTAATTTTTCGTCGCGCCCCTCCATTTCATCGAAAGCGATGCGAAAAAACTCGTCTAATTCAGGCAATGCGGAAATTTTACGCGCATCCTGCTCCTCCACCGTTGATGCAGCGAGCAGAAAATTGGCGATCGTCGAATATTCTTCCTCCGGAACACGATAATAATAGCTCATGGAAAAACCGTCGCCGCCATCCTCAAGCCCACGCATGCGTTCCAGGTAATATGAAGCAACTGCTTTGCGCGGATAGATCGTTGTGAGCAGATCCAAGGATTCGATCGCCGCATCGATGCGCCCCGTCTTATATGCTGCAACTGCATGGAACCAAAGCACATTGTCATCGTATTCCAGCCGCTCTTTCAAAAGCGAAAGTTTCTCATACGCTTCCTCGTCCAGCCCCGTCTCGCACAGCGCTGTGGCAATCCGATACAGATCGTCCGTCGCATCCGTATGAATCTCGGCAAGTCTCCGCGCCGCCTTTCTGGCGCCCTCCTTATCCTCACGCGCGCCAAGAACCGCGCAATACGTCGTAAGCGCCTGCACGTTGTCCGGATGCTCCGTCAACAAAGCTTCACACTCTTTCTGTGCGCCCTCTTCATCGCCCAACATGAGAGCACACATTGCGGAAAGCCCTGCCGCGGAAGGGTAATCCGAACTGGTTTCCGGGACTTCGGAAAACTTATCGCGCGCCTTTTTCAAATCACCCGCCTTTAGACAAGCAAGCCCTTCGGCAAGCAATTCCGGGCAAGGGGCATCATCATCAGGCACAAAATGCAGGTGGGGGGCAGCCATACGACGCACAAAGCTTCCGATTCCGGCTAGACCCTCTGAAGAAAACTCACCCTCTTGCGCAAACGCGCGGTGATAATAGAGCGCAGACTGCACATCGTTCCCCATGTTCATGAAGGCGACGGCAAGCCCTTCGTACCCTTCCCCGAAATCCGCTTCGTTACAGGTATCCAAAAATCGGAACCATGCGTCTGCCGCCTGCTGCCACAAGCCCATCGCTTCATAAATATCCGCCGCAAGCGCCTGTGCATCCGCGCTCGGTCCGTACATCTTATTGCGTTTATTCAGTAGTTTCAGAGCCCCGAGATAATTTCCGTCCTGAAATCGCTTCTCCACGCTCTCCAGCATAAACTCATCGCTGAAATCCAGTTTCTGTACGCTTTCGTCCTTCATTCGTTCTCCCCGAAAAGGCGTTCCACGTCCTCTTCGCCAAATATATAATCGGTATTGCAGTAATGACAATGCACTGCAATCTCGCCCCGCTCGACAAGAAGTGCATAAGCCTCCTCCCTTCCCATCGCAAGGACCGCGGCAGAAGCCCGTTCGCGCGAGCAATGGCAGGCAAAACGTGTCTCTCGCACGGAAATATCCCTTGCGCCGAAGTCGGACAAGATGCCCTGCGCGCCGCGTGTCTCGATAACATGGGAAAGATCGGTATATATTGCAATCTTCTCCTCGGCAAATCCGATCGCCGCATCACCCGCATAGGGCATAGGCTGTAAAAAAAGTCCTCCGGCCCCCACGCATGTCCCGTCCGTTCCAATTCTGACGCCCAACGCGATTGCAGTGGGTCGCTGTTCGCTCGTAAGGAAATAGGCCGAAATATCCTCGGCGATCTCACCGGAAACCAGCGCACTCGTACCGACAAACGGAATTCCTTCCCCGTCATCCCGGACAACGGTAAGCGTCCCGTTGCTCCCGACACAGCGTCCCACGTCCAGTTTTCCGTCCGCGCGCAGAGGCAACTCCGCTTCCGGATGCTCAATATAACCGCGCACGCGCAGCGCACCGTCTGCCGCTACCCCGATTTTACCGCCCGCACCGCCGCCGTCGACGGACAGAGAAAGAGAACTCGTCTCCTCTTTCAGCCAGCCCGCAAGATATACCGCAGCCGACATGGTCCGTCCCAGCGCCGCCGCTGCGACGGGCGTAAGATGATGGCGTTTGATCGCCTCGTTGACGATGGCGGTACTGTCGAGCACAGCAAGAGACACCCGTCCGTTAAAAACGAGCGCCCGATATAGTTTACTTACGCTTTCCGGCATATAAAATTCACCCTGTCGCTGTTCGCGACTTCTTCACCGAGATGCCCTTCGACGCGAAGCACGGTAAATCCTGCTTGTTCCAGCTTCCCGACGACGTCCTGTGTCTCGTGGATATACTGGACATGTTGTTCGTCAAAACGTTCGAAAGCGCTGTCCGTACGGCGCACGAAGAGCGTGACATCCATCTCAACGCGGTCGGAGAAGAGATGCGTAAAGCAAAGATATGTCACGTCGTCCCTGTCGTCCGCAAAAATATTATCTGCAATTTTTTCGCGAAGTTTGTATGAGGAGGAAAGATCGAACCAAAAGAGTCCGCCCTTTCTGAGCGCCGCCGCCGCATGACGGAACGCAGCAAGCAGTTTTTCCTGCGAGATATAGTTATAGCAATCGTTGGGCGAGAGCAGAAAATCAAACTTATCGCCAAGATTGAGCTTCGCCGCATCCGCCTGAACATAGCGAATCGAAAGCCCCTCTTCTCTTGCACGACGCATCGCTTCCGAAAGCATGGGGACGGAAAGGTCTGCCCCCGTCATTACATAACCCGCCTTAGTGAGCACGCGCGTAAACGCACCGCTGCCGCAGCCTACTTCAAGCCCCCTGCTCCCCGCCCCCAAAGCCGCAAGCCCCGAAAGAAAATACTGCGACCATTGTTCATAGCCGCAGTCATCATTGAGTCGCTCGAACCATTGGGAAAGGTGTTCGTAAGCCTGTGCCATACATCACCGCTTATTGAGCATCTTGGGAGGTTTTGGCGCCTTCTTTTTCTTCTTTTTGCCGCCGATGTCTTCCTCTTGCAGCGCACGCTCCCGCTCTTCAAACTGACGGTTGTATTCTACATAGCGTTCGTCATTTCTATGCTCTTCCTCGTAAGCCTTTGTATCCTCTTCGATCACCGTCTTGCTGTCCTTCAGACGCTGCAAGTCATCGCGCGAGAAAGATTCCGGTAACTGATAGACCTCGAGATCATCGTCAATCGGCTTAATGGGACGACAGACAAGCTTGCTTTTTCCCATAGCCACGATCTGACGGCGATATTCGCGCATCGCCTCGCTCTCCGATACCGTAGAGGACGACTCCGCCTTCTTATGGGAAGCATTTTTATCATACAGTCCGCGCCCCGTTGCATATCCCATATTGGGATTGACGAACTTATCGAACGCCCACTGCGAATAATCCAGCCACACAAGAAGAAGATAGGATACGCCGATCAAAAGCAAGATCAGAATGCCGATCACACCCAAAATCTGACCGCCGAACAGAGCAAGGAAAACAGGCCAGGTCGCAAGCACCGCGAAAAAGATGGTCTGCGGAAACGTACCGATCGTCATGATCACCGCATTGCGGAAGAGTGCCCAAGGGCCCTGTTTGTAGCTGATGCCGAGCGAGATCATCCAGAGCATCAAGAGCAAAGCAAACGAAACAAGAATATATCCGACGACTTTGGAAGCCACGAGCCAGCCTGCCAATGTTCCGTTTGAAGCAAACACCGGATCCGCGATCAGCATGTCGGCAAGATTCCCCATCATCCGCGCCACAAACAGCACAACAGTAAAGATAAGTACCGCCTCAAGCACATTCAGATAATTCCGCTTGATCCCGCGCAGGAAATCATTTGCGACAAAGATCCCCTCTGTCCAGATAAGATTTCGGATGATATAGCCGCCGCCAGAAATACCGAGTGCGGCGATCGCCGCGGCAGGTATCATCAGCGCAAACCAGATAAGATCGGAACGAAAGACCGCGCTTTCTGCATAACCGCTCAGATCGGGCAAAACCGGATATCCGACGCCCAAACCCGCGCCGTAAGGCCCCGTCGCCCCCGACACGCCGAGATCGAAAGTGCGCAAGAAAACCAACGCGGCGATCGGAAGTATCGTCGCGACCATAAATAGATTGACGAGAACGAGCTTCCCGAATCTTCCCTTCAAAATGTCCCAAAAAAGTGACCAACGGCTGGTAGGAAGAGTACTGCGCGCATAATCCTCACTCCGCTCTTTCCCGATCAGCCAACGGGAGATCAATCCTCTTTTTTCCTTATCTGCCATCAACTTACTCCGTATATACACATATTGGACGGACCATGAAACAGCCCATGCGGATATTGTACTACAAAACACAAAATAATTCAATAGAAATCAGGCAAATTCCTTGATTTTTCTGTGCAGGTATGGTAAAATTATCTCGCTAAAAAGAGGAGCGGCAGAACATGAGTACCGCGCGCCGAGAAGATGGTTAAGGGATCTTTGCACAAAGCGCACGCAAAAGGGTATCGCCGCCGAAGCGCAGCAGGACCTTGGCGCTGCGCTGGGAGTACGGGAGAATACCCGCAGTCCTGTCACCGCCACGGTGAAGCGCTTTTTCGGCAGAAGTTACGAAGAAGGCGAAGAAGGCGGTCATGCCTTCTTTTTCTATAAAACACATCTATTGACAAAGGAGTTTATTATGCAGAAACAATATAAAGTCGGCGTGATCGGCGCGACCGGCATGGTCGGACAGCGTTTTGTCACTCTGCTCGACGGGCATCCCCTCTTCCGGCCCGTAGCGCTCGCGGCAAGCGCGCGCTCGGCGGGGAAATCTTATGAGGAAGCCGTTGGCAGCCGCTGGGCAATGAGCGTTCCCATGCCGTCCTATGCAAAGGACATGATACTGCTTGACGCGGAGTCGGACGCGGAAAAACTCGCATCTCTCGTGGATTTTGTCTTCTGCGCCGTCAATATGAAAAAGGAGGAGATCAAGGCACTCGAGGAGAAATACGCAAAACTCGAAGTGCCCGTCGTCTCCAACAATTCGGCGCACCGCGCGACGCCGGATGTACCCATGATCATCCCTGAGATCAACGACGATCACCTCTCCGTTATCGCCGCACAGCGCAGACGTCTGGGAACAAAGCGCGGCTTTATCGCCGTCAAGAGCAACTGCTCGTTGCAGTCATATGTCCCTCTCCTGCACCCTTTAATGAAATTCGGCATCAAGTGCGCCGCCGTCACGACCTATCAGGCGATCTCCGGCGCGGGAAAAACGTTTGAGACCATGCCCGAGATCGTAGACAACATTATCCCCTATATCGGCGGCGAGGAGCAAAAGAGCGAGGAAGAGCCTCTCAAGATCTGGGGCAGCGTGAAGGGCAATAAGATCGTCAACGCGACAGGTCCCGTCATCACCTCGCAATGCCTGCGCGTTCCCGTCTCCGACGGTCACACGGCGGCAGTGTTCGTGTCCTTTGAACGCAAACCCTCCAAGGAAGAAATTCTCTCGGCATGGAAGGAATTTTCGGGCGCGCCGCAGGCGCTCTCCCTGCCCTCCGCACCCAAGCAATTCATTCACTACTTTGAGGAAGATAACCGCCCGCAGGCAAAGCTTGACCGCATGACGGAGAACGGCATGGCGGTATGCGCGGGGCGCCTCAGAGAGGACGTGTTGTTCGACTACAAATTCATCGGACTTTCGCACAATACACTGCGCGGCGCAGCGGGCGGTGCTGTACTGTTAGCAGAACTTCTCGCCGCAAAGGGCTATTTTGATTGACAAAAAAGCGGCGCGCATCATAGGATGAAGCGCGGCAAGGAGACGATATGACCGGATTTTTGCGAGGCAGTGCAACTGCCATGATCACTCCTTTCACCGAGGACGGCATCAACTTTGACGTCTTTGGCGAGATGATGGAATATCAGATCGCAGGCGGGACAGATGCGCTCGTCGTGCTCGGCACGACGGGTGAACCTGCCACAATGCCTGAAGATGAAAAAGAGGCGTTGATGCGCTATTCCGTAAAAAAGAACGCGGGTCGCGTCAAACTTATTTTCGGCACGGGCGGAAACTGTACGCAAAAGGCAGTACATATGACGCAGCTTGCGACGGCGCTGGGCGCGGACGGCATCCTCGCCGTAACGCCCTACTACAACAAGTGCACGCAAAACGGGCTTGTGGAGTACTACAAGGCGATCTGCGGCGCGACGCATCTTCCCGTCATCTGCTACAATGTTCCGAGCCGTACGGGTGTAAATATTCTGCCGGAAACAATGGAACGCATCGCAGAAATCCCGAATATAGCCGGAATCAAAGAAGCAAGCGGCAATATGGCACAGGTCCTGGATACAGCACGCCGCATCCGCGGCAAATGCGACTTATATTCAGGCGAGGATGCGCTCAATCTGCCCATCCTCTGCGTCGGCGGAACGGCAGTCATTTCGGTACTGTCCAACCTCGTCCCCGCGCAGGTAAAGAAGATGGTCGGCTGCGCACTGAAGGGCGACCTTGCACGGGCAAATGAGCTCAACGACGCGCTCTATGATCTCACGCACGCCTGTTTTATCGAAGTCAATCCCATTCCCGCCAAAGCCGGCATGAAAATGCTCGGCTTCGATGCGGGCATTCCCCGCCTGCCCCTCACCCCGCTGGAGAAGCAGCACGAGGACGTTCTGCGTGCGGCACTCGCGCGATTTGCGGAGGTGAAGGCATGAAGATCATTCTCTGCGGTGCGTGCGGACGCATGGGGAAAAACGTGACCGAGGCTGCGGCGGAACGCGGCACAACAATTGTTGCAGGCGTTGACATTGTGGATGCTCCCCTGCCCTATCCCCTCTATCGCTCCCTTGCCGAAGTCAATGAACAGGCGGACGTCGTGGTAGACTTCTCCTCCGCGGCGGGGCTGGAAGAGCACCTTGCCTACTGCCTTGCAAACAAACTTCCCATCGTTCTGGCAGCGACGGGATTTTCGCAGGACGATCTTGCAAAAATCGACGATGCGGCAAAGGTCATTCCCGTGTTCAAGACGGGCAACTTCTCGCTGGGCATCAACCTCTTGCAGATGCTTGTCAAAAAGGCGGCGCAGGTCCTGGGCGACGACTTCGATGCGGAGATCATCGAGCGGCATCATCACACCAAAAAGGATGCCCCCTCCGGCACGGCGCTCATGCTCGCTTCGAGCGTGAACGAGGGGCTGGGCGGCGGCAAGGAGAACGTCTACGGACGACACGGCATGGTCGGTGAGCGCAAGAAAAGCGAGATCGGCATTCATGCCGTACGCGGCGGCACGATCGTCGGCGAACACGAGGTCATGTTTGCGGGAGAGGACGAGATCGTCACCCTTTCGCACTCGGCGCGCAGCCGCAAGGTATTCGCCGTCGGTGCGCTCCGCGCGGCGCAGTGGCTGATCGGACAGCCCGCAGGACTGTACGACATGAATGACCTGCTCGCACAATTTGTAAACTAAATAGAAGGGATGATATGTATAACCCCGCGCCCCGCTCAATGAGCGGGGCGCGGGGTTTAAAACAAATGCGCCGCCCGACCGGGCGGCGCATTTCCTCACTTGCGATTATTTGAGTTTGGACAGAACCAGCGTTACACCGGAAACAATACCGCCCGCCATCATAAGATAGGCGCCCGCAGCAGCCACAAACGAAGTACTTCCAAGTGAACCGCCGTCCAGATTCAGCGGAGACTGCGCGGCATAGGCGACCGCCAGCGACATAACCAATACGGCAAGGACAACCGTCACGACTGCAAAAATCAGCTTTACGATAGCCCCCATACGAATGATGCCAAGTTTTCCAAGGATAACGAGGACGGAAGCAAAAACAGTGAAAATAAGCGAAATGATCGCAATTGACTGTATAACTACAATCGTGATACCGCCTTCCATCAGTGCCTCAAGCGCCTCATAATCCCCGAACAAGCCAACCGTCTGCGTGTTGTCCCCGACAATACTTGTCGTTACCTGCGCAAAGAACGGGACGCAAAGCCCTACGACTGCCAGCACCAGACCGACCGCTGCCGCTACCATCTTGATCAGATCCAACAGCCCAACTTTTTTTGCTTTGTTTACGCTTTTTGCCATATTTTTC
This sequence comes from Clostridia bacterium, assembly GCA_017887095.1. Classification (GTDB taxonomy): domain Bacteria; phylum Bacillota; class Clostridia; order Christensenellales; family Borkfalkiaceae; genus Gallimonas. The sequence goes on from JAGHIT010000048.1 coordinate 117,056, forward strand.
TCTCCTTTTCTGTATTTTTATTTATTATACTATAGATTGCGGAGAATTGGAAGCGGTTTCCGAAAATTTCTTTAAAAAAATTTATTACTTTACAAAATGGACAATTTCAGCGCCCCAGCTCGGCTTTGACTGCTGCAAGTGCCGCAGCGACTGTATCGTCCATATCATAGTATTTATACTGTCCCAGTCTGCCGCCGAACAGCACGTTTTTGTCCTGTTCGGCAAGAGCACGGTACTTTTCATAGAGCGCACTGTTCTTATCGTCGTTGACGGGATAATACGGTTCGTCCCCAGGTTTCCATTCGGCAGAGTACTCGCGTGAAATAACTGTCTTCGGCTGCGTCCCGAATTCGAAATGCTTATGTTCGATGATACGCGTAAACGGCACGTCTGCCGCCGTGTAATTGATGACCGCGTTTCCCTGATAGTTAGGCATATCCAATAATTCCGTCTCAAAGCGCACAGAGCGATATTCCAATGGGCCGAAGCACTCATCGTAATATGCATCAATCGGTCCTGTATAGATGATTCGATGCGCCATAGAAAGAAATTTTTCTTTATCACACAAAAAATCGCAATTCAGCTCCACCTCGACATTGGCGAGCAATTTTGCTATGATCTTGGTATATCCTCCGATGGGAATGCCCTGATAGGTATCGTTGAAATAGTTGTTGTCGAAGGTGAAGCGCACGGGAAGCCGCTTGATGATGAAGGCGGGAAGTTCGGTACACTTTCTCCCCCATTGCTTCTCCGTATATCCCTTGACCAATTTTTCATAGATCGTCCTGCCGACGAGATTGATCGCCTGCTCTTCAAGGTTCTTCGGCTCCGCGACGTAGTCCTTGCCACGCTCCTCGGCGATACGCGCCTCTGCCTCGGCAGGTGTGAACACGTCCCGCCAAAGCTTTGTAAAAGTGTTCATGTTGAAAGGAAGATTATAACATTCATCCTTATAGCGCGCGACAGGCTGATTGACATAACGGTTGAATTCGGCAAAGCGGCTGATATAGTCCCAGACCGCTCTGTCCGACGTATGGAAGATATGTGCACCGTAACGATGTACGTTGATGCCTTCCACGCTCTCCGTATAAATATTTCCGCCGATATGTTTACGCTTTTCAATGACATACACGCGCTTCCCGGCGCGAGAAAGCTCATAAGCGCATATCGCACCGAACAGACCGTTGCCAACAATCAGATAATCGTACATATTTTTTCTCCTTTGTGAATACATTGTAACAGACGATAGGCGCCTTGTCAAGAATCCCCAAAAAATTCATATTGAATTAACCATGCATTTTTATTTTTGGGACAAACTTGAAAGAGCGTGTACCGAATTATGATACCCGCATTCCAAAATCGAAGGACATGCAAAGAGCGTCCGCATTTTGCGGACGCTCTTCTGAATTGTATCGCTGTTTACTTCTGCTCAGGCGTATGCCACTTCCAGTTCTGGATCTCGGGCAGATCTTCGCCGTACTCTGCAATGTAGTTGCGGTGCTCGACGAGCTTATCGTTCATCATCTGAACAAGGAAGCTGCCCTTGTTGCCCAACTGAGGAAGACTCATCATTGCCTCACGGACAAGGTGGAATCTGTCGATATGGTTCTGAACGCGCATATCGAAGCCTGTGGTAATCGTACCCTCTTCCATGTAACCGAACACCTTGATGTTACGGTTGTGGCGGGTATAGGTCAGCTCGTGGATGAGCTTGGGATATCCGTGGTAGACAAAGATAACAGGCTTATCCTTGGTGAAGATCGCATCGAAAGCGCTGTCACGCAGACCGTGAGGATGATTCTCGTGAGAATCCAATTTCATCAGGTCAACAACATTGACGAAACGGATCTTCAGATCGGGCATATAGTCGCGCAGAATGGTCGTAGCTGCAAGCGCTTCGATCGTAGGCGTATCGCCGCAGCATGCCATGACAAGATCGGGCTCTTCGCCTGCATCATTGGATGCCCAAGGCCAGACGCCGATACCCTGCGTGCAATGCTTGACAGCCTGATCCATCGTAAGCCACTGATATGTGGGATGCTTGGACGCAACGATAACGTTGATATAGCCCTTGCTCTTGACGCAGTGGTCGAAGCAGGAGAGCAGGCAGTTTGCATCCGGCGGGAGATAGCAGCGCACGACATCCGACTTCTTTGTGGAAACGTGATCGAGGAATCCGGGATCCTGATGCGTGAAACCGTTATGATCCTGCTGCCAAACGTTGGAAGTAAGAACGAGGTTCAGGGAGGAAATATCCTGTCTCCAAGGAAGCTCATTGGTGACCTTCAGCCACTTTGCATGCTGGGAGACCATGGAGTCAACAACACGAATGAAGGACTCATAAGATGCGAAGAAGCCGTGACGACCGGTAAGAATGTAGCCTTCCAGCCAACCTTCGCACATATGCTCGGAGAGATATGCGTCCATGATTCTGCCCTGAGGCGCGACGTTATCGTCTTCGACAAAGACGCACTCTTCGGGACAAGCCTTATCGTAGATCTTCGCCTCAAAAGGACGGGACGAAACCTCAAACGCCGCATACATACGGTTGGACATGGATTCGTCAGGACCGAACATACGGAAGTTGCGGCTCTCCTCGTTGAGCTTAAGAACATCGCGGATATAGGAGCCGAGGACAAGCATATCCTGCGCTTTGACGGTTCCGGGTGCATTCATCTCGACGCCGTACTTCGTGAAGTCGGGCAGACGGAGATCTTTGAGGAGCTTGCCGCCGTTGGTATGAGGGTTCGCGGAGATACGTCTGTCTCCCTTGGGCGCAAGTTCACGCAGCTCGGGCTTGAGTTTGTAATCTTCCGTGAAGAGTTCTTCGGGGCGATACGAGAGCAGCCACTCCTTGAGCAGGTCGAGATGCTCGGGCTTCTCCATCGTGATCGGAACCTGATGCGCACGATAGCTGCCTTCGATGTGCTTGCCGTCGACGACCTTGGGACCGGTCCAGCCCTTGGGCGTACGGAGAACGATCATGGGCCAGACAGGACGATCGGTGCACCCCTCTTCTCTTGCCTTTCTCTGGATCTCCTTGATCTCCTTGATGCACTTATCAAGCGTTTCCGCCATCTTTCTGTGCATTTCCATCGGCTCGTAGCCTTCGACGAAATAGGGCTTGTACCCGCAGCCGTGGAAGTAGCTCTTCAGCTCCTCCTTGGGAATACGGGCGAACACCGTAGGATTGTTGATCTTAAAGCCGTTAAGGTGAAGGATCGGCAGCACTGCGCCGTCCGTAACGGGATTCAGGAACTTATTGGAATGCCATGCCGTCGCAAGAGGACCGGTCTCGGCTTCGCCGTCGCCGACAATGGTCGCCGCGATCAGATCGGGATTATCGAAGACCGCGCCGAACGCGTGCGCAAGGGAATAACCAAGCTCACCGCCTTCGTTAATGGAACCGGGCGTTTCGGGCGCAACGTGCGAGGAGATGCCGCCGGGGAAAGAGAACTGCTTGCACAACCTGGTCATGCCGACTTCATCTTCGGAGACATTGGGATAGACCTCGCTGTAAGTGCCTTCGAGGTAAGAGTTCGCGACAAAGAAGTTGCCGCCGTGACCGGGACCGGAAAGAAGGATCAGGTCAAGGTCAAATTTTTTGATGACGCGATTGAGGTGAACATAGACAAAGTTCTGTCCGGGAACGGTACCCCAGTGACCGACGATCTTCTTCTTGACCTGGTCACGCGTCAAGGGTTCGCGAAGAAGCGGGTTCTTCAGCATGTAAAGCTGTGCGGCAGCGAGATAATTTGCAGCACGCCAATAAGCATCCATCTTCTTCAGATACTCTTCCGTCAAAGGCTTCTTTTCGGGAATGATTTCGTTGCTCATGAATTCCTCCTGAACATTATTTTCTGTCTAACATTATATCCCATCGCGCAAGCGTTGTCAATATAATTGCGAAAAAAGCATGTAAATTTTTCTTTACTGACCATTTTTCGGCAAAATTACATTCCTCTGTGCAAAAAAAACGGAAAAAGAACGCGCACCGGCAGTCTTTTCCCGTTTTTCGGACATTTTTTTGTTTCAGCTCAGGAATCCCTTGATGATCTGTTCCTCCGCCTCCTGTTCGGTCAATCCTAACGTCATAAGCTTCAACAACTGCTCGCCCGCGATCTTCCCGATCGCAGCCTCATGGATGAGTTCCGCATCCACATTGTTTGCCGCAAGCGCAGGAATTGCCACGACGTTTGCTTCATCCATAATGATGGCGTCGCATTCGCTGTGACCATGACACTTGCCGTTGCCGTCAATACGCAGATAAAACTCCTGCCGCGATGAATCCGCAGCGACAGAACGCGACACCACGTCCGCCCCCGCACCGTCGCCGTTCAGTTCGACGGAAAAATCCGTCTTGGCAAACTGTTTGCCGTGCGTATAGATCTTCTCGCGGATGACAAGTTCCGCGCCCGCCGCAAGTACGCCGCGCGTCGTGCGGACAGTGGAATCCACGCCCTTGATCTGCGTTGTCTCCATTTCCAAACGGGAGTTCTCTTCCATGCGGATATCCGTTGTCGGATTCATGACATTTTCACCGTTGCCGTCACCGGATGCGTAGTGCTTTTCCACATACTTGACTTTGGCATTCTTCCCGACGTGGAACGTGTGTATCCCGCTGTGCTCGCTCGTCGCCTGTCCGCAGTTATGAATACCGCAACCTGCAATGATGAGCACATCCGCACCGTCCTCGATATAGAAATCGTTATAGACCTGCTCTTTGTAATCCGTCTCGGTAATAACAACGGGGATGTGTACGCTCTCCCCTTTCGTCTCGCCGGAAACAAAGATATCGATACCTGCCTTTTTGTCCTTTCTGCTCTCGATGCGGATGTGCGGCGTGCTGCGGCGTCCGTCCGCTTCACCGTTTTTTCTGATATTATACGCGCCGTCCGGCACTTTGTGCAGATCGGCAATCTGCATCAACAGCATTTTTTCCAATTCGTCCATATGCTCCTCACTTTGCGAGCGCGGGACATGCCCGTGACGCGAGCAGTCCGGGGAGGATCTCCTCCCGGCTGCCGTTCTTCTGTACTTTTCCGTTTGCAATGACAATGATCCTGTCCGCAATATTGAGAATGCGTTCCTGATGGGAAATGATGAGAATATTCCCTTGTGTCCGCTCATGCATCTTTTCGAACACCGTGATCAGGCTCTGAAAACTCCATAAATCAATGCCGGCTTCAGGCTCGTCAAACACGGTAAGACTCTTTTCCCTTGCGAGGACGGTCGCGATCTCAATACGCTTGAGTTCTCCGCCGGAGAGCGAAGCGTTCACTTCGCGGTCAATATAGTCTCTTGCGCACAGTCCGACCTCAGAGAGATAGGAACAAACTTCACTCACCGTAAGGCGCTTCCCCGCCGCCAAAGAGACGAGATCCTTGACCGTAAGCCCCTTAAAGCGGACCGGCTGCTGAAAGGCATAAGAGATACCGCGGCGAGCGCGTTCAGTGACGGAAAGCCCGGTAATATCTTCTCCGTCCAAAAGGATCTTCCCGCCGGAAGGCGTCAGAATGCCCGCGATGATCTTGGCAAGCGTACTTTTACCGCTGCCGTTGGGGCCGGTAATTGCGACAAACGGCTCATCCACACAGAAAGAGACATCGTCGAGGATTTCTTTATCCGTATCGCCGTCTGCCGCGACAAAACTGATGTGCTGTACTTCTAACATATATGTGCTCCGTGACAGACGTCCGCGAAGAGCGTCTGTTCTATATCTTGTCTGATTGCTTGGGACATTATAGCACATTTTGCGCAATATGTCCATTAAATTTGCATATATGAAAAAGGGACGCCGCGCGTCCCTTTCTTCAGTATAACTCTTTCGCATCCCGACCAATTATTTCGCATCTTCATCGTTGCCTCGCACGGGAGGATCAATATCCACTTTCCCCTGCTGCGCATGCATTCCGTCCAAACGGCGCTGCTGTTCTTCGACAGCCTTTCGATTGCGGCGGCGGATGACAAACACGACGACCACCGTAATGACCGCAATTCCCGCAACAACGCCCAACAAAATCAGTACGGAATGAAGCGTTGAAACACCGCCCTCATATGGATCGTAGACGGTTGCGCCGTCCTCTGTCTCCACGAGCGTAAATGAAAGATCGCCCATGGGGAGCCCGTCCATCGTAAACGTGTAACCCCCTTCCCGCTTCGTAAAGGAGAGCGCACTGTCTTCCAACAAATAATCGGTCTCGATGTGAATGGCGATTTCCCCGAACCCCGCCCAGCACTGATCGGAAGAAAGGTCATAATCGAACGCCCAAAGGCTGCGGCTCCCGCCCATATAGGTCGGGAAAACAGGCGCGGAAACGGTATTGACAAGGGTTCCGTTTGCGGGAACCGTGATCTCATACTCGCACCAGCATCGCAGGCAATCGACAAACGACTCTCCTCCCCGATCCGTGACGGGAAGATAACTCAGATACGTTCCGTCCGCCATGATCTCGGAAACAACGTTGTACCAGTCCGTTTCGCTCATCGGCGCCGTTTCGCACGCCAATTCATACATAGAAAGCGCCCATTCTTCAAAAGTCAGCGTACGGATCTCTTCTGCTACGATCTGAGCACCGGGGACACATTCTCCGTCATACCAAGACAGACATACTTCCGTACGGATATCATCGGGGGCTTCACCAAATGCAACGACGGTAACCTCGCTTTTCGTTCCGGTCGGCAGAGCACATTCGCTGTATCCACGCCCGTTGCGGATAAAACTGCCCATGCCGGAAAGATTGACCACCTGCGTTTTGCGCGTATTGCAGTCATAAGAAAAATGAAAGTAACCGGTGGAAGTCTCTGTTTCAGGGATACTGACGGCATAGCGATAGATATACACATTCATATCGTGCGCATATACGCTCTCGTCATAATCGTTTTTGGGAATGGCATCCATCACATCGTAGGTACCGTAAAATTTGGCGTTCTCCTCATCCGCACAATAGGTATAGCGCATGATCGTCTCCACACCCTCACCCCCGGCGGTGATCGTGCAAAGAGAACCGTCCGGCAATGACGAAAGATAGTCCGTTGTGGTTCCGACAGGGAAAAACAAGCGGAGTTTCACATCCTCGGAAGAAACATTCTGCAGCCGATACTCTGCCGTCATCGTTGCGCCGAAAAAATCCTCCGCCGTACCAAACTCCCCTTTCGGCAGAGAATCGATACGGAAGGTAAGGGTCTCGCTTGCGACATTGACGGCAGTCTGCGTCTGCGAGACTATGCCGGAGCCCTGTGCCCCCTGATAATATGGCGGAGCGATTCCGGCAGATGCCGCAACGCGCCCGGATGTCAGAGATACGCCGCCTGCCGCCGTAATAGGAATCAGCAGCAAAACGGCGCTCAATCTGCGTTTCATACTGAGACTTCACTCCTCCTTTCTGCACTTATCGCCGCTGCGCTTTTTTTCCTGTGCGCCCGGCATCGGAAATTCTACCCAAAAGCAGCTTCCCTTCCCCTCTTCGGAAACAACACCAAAAGGGAAATTGTGCTGCAACAGAATATTCTTGACGATCGACAATCCAAGTCCCGTCCCGTTGACGGCACGCTTATGCGTTTTGCCCGACCGATAATATCGATCCCATATGGTATCCACTTCATCTGCAGGGATTCCCTTTCCCGTATCGATGACTTCAAAACGCGCACAGCGTTCCTTTCTGAACAGCTTGATCCGGACGCGCTTGTCGTCTTCTCCCGTATAGTTGACAGCATTGCCGATGAGATTGTACATGACCTGTGCGATCCGCTCCTTGTCGGCATCGACAAAGACATCGTCTTCGATTTCCGTTTCTACCGTCAACCCCTCCGTCTCTTTCAAATAAGAGAATCGCTCGGCAACGGCGCGCACCTCCTCGGAAAGATCAAAATGCACGACGTTTTCTTTTACGATGCCCGCGCGCAACTTGGAAAGATCGAGCATATCGCTGACCAGAAGCGTGAGACGGTCGCACTCATCGATGATGATCTGCGCATGCGCGTCCCGCTTTTGTTTGTTGTCGCCGGAAATCTCCCTGATCATGGAAGCATATGCCTTGATCATGGTGAGCGGGGTCTTGAAATCATGCGAAACATTGGCAATCAGTTCTTTTTGTACGACATCTGCTCTTGATATCTCTGTGCGCGCATAATCGAGCGCCTCCGACAATTCGCTGATTTCCGCACAATAATAATCTTTTTTGAAGTTGATATCGTAATTCCCGCGTGCCATCTCCTTTGCGCGTGCGGTAACTTCGGTCAGCGGGCGCGTGATAAAAGGGGTCACAATACCGCTCACGACAAATGCAAGCACCACTGATGCCAACGCAGTGATCAGAGACATCCAGCGCATCCCCGATTCCAGCGCAGTGTACATCTGTGTGGACGCAGCAAGATATAAAAACGCGGGGCGGCCTTCCACTTCCGTCGCCTGTGCAAAGATGATCTCGTCATTTTCCGAAATCAAAAAACCGGGAAGATTACCCGCTTCGCGCTGCTCTATCAAAAATCCGGCAAGATCGGAAAAGTCCTCTCCCTGAGAGGTAAATTCAAATGCACTCGCACCGTTCTCAAAAAAAAGCTGCACCGTGCAGCCGTTGCTGTTCGCAATGGAAAGCAGTCGCCTTTCCAGAGACGCCGTATTTTGCCCCGTTCCGATCTCTCGGATCATCTCGGCTCCGGTTTCAACCATATACCGGAGCACATTTTCCCGATACTGACGGGTCACAAGCACATTCTGCACGAGCGCAAATACCACGACGACCATGAGTGCAAACATGGAAAAAGCAAACCACAGCAAAAAACTTAAACTGATCCCCGCGGTCTGTTTTTTAGATTTTTCTCTCCCTTTCTTTCTCTCGCTGCCCATTGATCTGCCCCGATCAAGTTCACGCCTCAAACTTATACCCAAGTCCTCTGAGCGTCACGATAAATTTACGGTATTCCTTCAGGTTCCCGCGAAGCATTTTGACATGTGTATCCACCGTACGGTCATCCCCGTAGAAATCATATCCCCAGACTTTGTTGAGCAGACGCTCCCGCGTCAGCGCAACACCGTTGTGCCGTACAAAATAAAAGAGCAGTTCATACTCTTTTGGGGTCAGTTCCGCTTTGACTCCGTCTACCGTCACAGTACGCCCTTCCATATCGATGCGCAGCCCTTCGAATTCATAGACCTCCTGCGACTGCTGCGCTCCCTTGCCGCGCTTCATCACGGCATGAATGCGCGCCATTACTTCTTTGGGCGAAAACGGTTTCGTGACATAATCGTCCGAGCCGATCTCAAATCCGAACAGTTTGTCATACTCTTCCCCGCGCGCCGAAAGCATGATCACGGGAGTCTGCTTGAATTTTCTGATCTCTTTCACGGCAGAAAAGCCGTCCAGACGGGGCATCATCACATCCATCAGAATGACGTCATAATCCCGTTCACGGCAAAGTTTTACCGCTTCCATCCCGTCGCATGCTTCGTCAGCCTCACCGCCTTCAAATTCGATATATTCGCGAAGAACGGCGCGGATCATCTCCTCGTCGTCAACGATCAATATTTTCATGGCACCCTCCTTTGTCTGATCGATCCGATTATACAAAGCTTCCTTTATCCTCTTTTTATCGTTGCGTGAAATTTTCGTGAAATCCTTGACTTGCTAACGTAAATTTATTATACCACAAATTCAGACCATTTGACAATCTCCTCTAAGACTTTTTTTTGTGGATTTTTCAAACGAATGTTTGACTTTTGTGCTCTCATGTGATATAATGATACCATGATCGCGGAAGAGACACTGAAAATACTCACAGAGAGCGCCAAGTATGACGTCTCCTGCTCCTCATCAGGCAGCGGAAGAAAAAACACGGGCGGCATCGGGAACGGAATGCCTGACGGATGCTGCCATTCGTTTACGCCTGACGGAAGGTGCGTTTCGTTACTCAAACTTCTCATGAGCAACGACTGTATATTTGACTGCAAATACTGCATGAGCCGCCGCAGCTGCGATGTGCCGCGCGCCGGCGCAACGCCCGAGGAAATCTGCGAACTTACCGTCGACTTTTATAAGCGCAACTATATTGAAGGTTTGTTTCTCTCTTCCGCCGTACAAAAGTCTCCGAATTATGCAATGGAACAGCTTGTCCGCACGGTAAAACTGTTGCGCACGAAATACAATTTCCATGGGTACGTCCATCTGAAAGGGATCCCGAAAGCAGATTATGAACTGGTTACGGAAGCAGCAAAGTACGCCGACCGTATGAGCTATAATGTCGAGCTTCCGAGTGAAAAAAGCCTAAGGCTCCTTGCGCCGCAAAAAAGTAAAGAAAGTCTGCTCCTGCCCATGAAGCTGCTGCAACGCGAGAAGGCGGAATTCAGCGCAGAAAAACGCAAGGGATTCTTTCTGCCCGCAGGACAGACAACACAGATGATCATCGGTGCGTCCCCCGAACGGGACGGTCAGATCCTACGGCTTACTCAGAGTCTTTACCGCGTGACCGGACTCAAACGGGTATATTATTCCTCTTACATCCCTGTCGTAGAGGACAGCATGCTGCCCGCGATGCAAAGCCCTGCCCTTAGAGAGCACAGACTGTATCAGGCCGACTGGCTGCTCCGATTTTACGGCTTCGACGTGGAGGAGCTTGTGCCGGAGGGAGAAGATCTCCCCCTTGACGTCGACCCGAAATGCGCTTGGGCGCTTCGAAACATGCATTTGTTCCCCATTGAGATCAACCGAGCCCCTCTCGAAGCGCTGCTGCGCGTCCCCGGGATAGGAGCAAAAAGCGCACAAAAAATTCTTACGGCACGACGGTATACGACACTCAACTTTGAACATCTTAAAAAAATGCGTGTTGTGCTAAAACGCGCCAGGCATTTCATCACGGCGGGCGGAAAATTTTATGGATCGGACGATACTGCCACAGTACGCGGTCTGCTGACAGCTGCGGAACAGCCGAAAAACGCCAAACAACTGTCTTTGTTTGACGCTCCTTCCGTGCTTTTTTCCCTGCCGAGCGGACGAGAAGCGGCGCTCGCTGCTCTCACGGGGGAACTATGATCTATTTTTTCGACGGAAGCAAAGACGCCTTTCTTACCGCATTCCTTCTCGCCTTCCGGGATGACAGTGCTGTATTTACCGCCGGGAACCGCCAACTCTCTTTGGGGCAGGAGAGTATCTTTGTGCGCACAGACCCGCAAAAGGCACTGCAATGCGAAAAGAGGCTCATGGAACTGGATAAAAACTGTATCCGTGAACTGACCCTTCTTCTTCGCAGCGGCGAAGAAGAACGCAGTCAGATTGCATTCGATTATCTGAAGCTCATCGCCAAGCGCAAGCGGCCCGTACGCTGCGACCTTTCTCAGGACGCCGTAATAGCCGCAACCGAATGCATGCGTCGCGTCACTTACGAAGTACACCGCTTCAAAGGTTTTGTCCGCTTCATGGAAAGCGAAAGCGGAGCACTCTATGCCCCCGTCTCGCCCGACAATGATATATGCGATCTGCTTCTCCCCCATTTTCGCGAGCGTATCCCGGAAATCCCGTTCGTCATCCACGATGTCCGCCGCGCAAAAGCAGCGGTTTGGGACGGTTCGCACAGTTTTACCGCCCCGCTCGAGCAGGCGGAGATCGTCCTTTCCGCAGATGAACAGAGCTGGCAGTCACTCTGGCGCAGATACTATGCAAGCGTCAACATCCCGTCACGCAAGCGCCTGAAACAGATGAAAGGATATATGCCTGTGCGTTATTGGAAATTCATGCCGGAAAAACCTGCCGCCGCGACAGGCGACCTTCCCGTCAGAGAGCCGCCTGCAAATCATAAAGAATGCGGAGATGACGTTCTTCATCCGCTCGGATCTTCGTGATCACGGCACAGACTTGTTCGTCTTTCACGCATTCCAACACATGTGAATAAAACGCGATCGCTTCCTTTTCCGCACAAATATCCGCTGCAAGCATCTGCGGATAGGGTTTGACATAATCAACATTGGATGCCGAATAATATCCTACAGGATAGGGCGGACAGGAAGTATATATCGGCGGGACTCCGCATGTGACAAGCAAGGAGCCGATCTGTTCAAGATGATGCATCTCTTCCACCGCAATATGAAGCAATTTTTTTGCTTCTTCGGATTTTCCGCAACCATCCAAAAGAATGCTTTGATAGACATATTGCAAAATTGCCGTCAACTCCCCTTCCCTTCCCGCGTAGGCGGGTGAAATCGCGCGAATAATCTGTAACCGGTTTTCCATATCATGCCCCCTTTTTTCCATGTTATGCTTCAAAGAAGAAATCGGGTGCTTGCAATTGCTTGCATTTTTATTTTCACTATGATACAATAGAGCGAAGTTTTATGTGAGAAGGATATGGCGATGGACGAAAGCACGTTCAAACGGCTTATTGAAAACAAAAGCAGAAAACCTGATCCGATGCGCTATAAAAATGCAGCCGTCGATTATCGCTGTGCCGGAAACAGCGGTTTAAAACTGCCTGCGATTTCCCTGGGACTTTGGCAGAATTTCGGCAGCTTCGATAACTTTGAAGTCATGCGAGACATGATCTTCACTGCATTTGACAAAGGCATCTGCGCCTTTGACCTTGCCAACAATTACGGTCCCCGCGGCGGAAGCGCAGAAGAAAATTTTGGCAAAATTTTAAAACAAAATTTTTCGGCGCACCGCGACGAAATGCTCATCTCCACAAAGGCCGGTTTCCCCATGTGGGGCGGACCTTACGGAAAAGGCGGCGGCAGAAAATATCTCGTTGCCTCCCTGGACGCTTCTTTAAAGCGCATGGGAATCGAGTATGCGGACATTTTCTATCATCATCGTCCCGATCCCGAAACGCCGATCGAAGAAACTTGCTACGTTCTTCACCAGCTCGTGGAGCGCGGTAAGGCGCTGTATATCGGCATTTCCAATTATAACAGAGAACAAACAGAGGCGGCGGTGCGCGTATTCCGCGAACTCAGAACGCCCTTCGTCCTCAATCAGGTATGCTATAATCTGCTTGACAGACATATCGAGGAAGACGGGCTCAAAAACTTTGCCAAAGAAAACGGTTTCGGGCTGATCGCATACTCACCTCTCGCGCAGGGGCTTCTGACCGAACGCTATGTACAAGGCATCCCGGAAGACAGCCGCATTAAAAAAAGCTTTACCCTCAAAAAAGAGACGTTGACACCCTCTTTCTTTGCAAAACTTGCAAAACTGCGGGACGTGGCAACAGCACGCGGTCAGTCGCTTCCTGCCCTCGCCCTCTCCTGGGTATTAAAAGACGATATCGTTCCCAGCGTCATTATCGGAGCTTCCTCCTCCGAACAGATTTTGGAGAATCTTCAGATAAATCCCGTATTTTCCGCCGAAGAACTGGCTGCTATTGAGGAAATCTGCAGATCGTAACAACGCCGCAGCGCTGTGTCAGCCGCCGGAAAAACGGTTTCGCTCTCGGAACGGCGGTCGGAGATACCCTGAAATCAAGCAATCAAAATTTTCCTTCAAATATGTAACGGAAACAGACTGTCGGTAGTTTTGCCTCAAAAACAATTGATTTTATTCTGCGTTTTTGGTAAGATATCTACTGTCAAAGCGGTCGATCGGCAGGTCGGTTCTTCACAAACCATTTGCAAACGCCGCAGAATCTAAAAGGTTTTTCACAACATCCAAAACAAGCGATCAAAATTGGTAGAAACAAAAATTTGAAAAGAAAATTGTCGATTTTTCGGCAGTTTTATCACGGAAAGTTGGCTGAGCGGTCGAAAGCGGCGGTCTTGAAATGCGCTTGAAATCAAGCGGTCTAAACGCGCCCCTTGTTTCTACAACGGAAACGGAACTTTGGCTGATTTGCCCCGCAAGCGGTTGATTTTATCTCATATCTTGTGGTAAAATAACTACTGTGAAAGCGGTCGATTTGCAAGTCGGTTTTTCTACAAACTGTCCATAAACGCCGTAAATTCTACAAACTTTTCTACAAATTGCAAATCAAGCAGTCTAAACTTGTAGAAACGCAAAACTGAATAAAAAATTGCCGATTTTTCGGCAATTTAAACACGGAAAGTTGGCCGAGTGGTCGATGGCACATGTCTTGAAAACATGAGATGTGAGAGCATCCGGGGGTTCGAATCCCTCACTTTCCGCCAAACAGAGTCGCGTTTGAACCCGCGGCTCTGTTGTTTTTGTTTTTTGTATTAAAAGTATTACTGGAGATTTGCCAAAAGCCGAACAAGATACTGCACATATTATCCTGCGTGCCTGCAAAAGTGCCGAACCAGTTATTGCAGGTTTAGCACATGGGTGGAAAGAAAATCCTACACGACCATATGAAATTAAAAAGCCGCTTCCCTGCGGCTTTTTATGGTTACCTATTCATCTCTGATTTATCATTAAACTATATATTAGTATATTTGTTTTTTCTTGCTAAAAATGCTTCCTTTCCTCCTTCAAGTATATTGCAAATATGCTGTTGAATGCCCCTTGAGCCTAAAAAAGTATCTTCTTCTATAATCGTAATGTTTTCAATAGCTCCAGATCTATATTCAAACCTAAATGATTTATTATTTGTTTGTGCATTATTCTCAATTTGTTGATTTGCTACTATAATTTCTTCAGCATCACAACCAAGCACTAAATTTGCATTGTGAGTAACTAATATAATTTGTCTATCCTTTTTTCTATCCCTTATAAACGAAACCAAATCGGACACTATGGACAAATTATCCAAATCATCCTCAGGCTGATCTAATAATATTGGACACTTAGATTCGTCGTGACTAATAAGTAGTTTTAATAATACTAACGCTTTTTTCCCTGGTGACATGTTTTCAATTTGATCACCATCCATTTCAATAGTATATATAATATTGTCAAAATCACCTAAAAGTTCTTGCAGTGCGTGATTTTTATCATATTTGCTCAATAAAACTTTTTGCGTATCATTTTCTAAAACTGCGTTAATATAAGCTTTTTTGCAATCTTCATTAAACTCAGATTCTAAAATAAATTGTTCATTATCTAAGTCTTTGAATACGCCATTATAAATACTTTTTAAGGCACTTTGTGTAAAAATTTTAGTGATGGTTTCCTTAAACAAGGATCTACGACGACGTTTTATTGCAACAATTTTAAAATTTTCATCGGTATCTTTAAATTGAATACTCTTAAATTCACTTTCAAATAAATCATATTCCGCCTCGCGTGATGTTGTTAATGAAAGAATTGAATTTATTAAATCATCTAATGCTTTTCTTAAATTTTTTAGAATCTCGTATTCATCATTAATTTTTCTTAACTGATCCTCTTCAGTCCGTAAGTCTCCTTCAATCTTTTTAATTTCTGCATTATTATCAATCATCGGTTTAAGCCCATTAATAATCTTCAAAACCCCGGCATATTCCACTTGCCGTGCATTTAACCGATCAGATATAAAATCAATAATTTTAGTCTTTGATTTTTGCCATACTTGCTTCGCTTCTTCTGAGATAGTTTGATCAACATCTCTTACTTTCTTAGCAATCTCTGGATCCATTAAACCCTCGATATTGATTTTAACAAAAACATCTTCACTGTCCTCGATTCGCTTTTTATCCGCAGTAAGTATTTGAATATTTTTTTCTAATAAAATTTTATCTTCAACAGCTTTGTCAAATCTAGCTATATCATCTGTAGATATGTTTAATGTTTTTGCTAAAGCTTCTTTTCTTTGGCGCAGCAATTCTATATTATTTTTAACAGATTCTATTCCACCTAAATCCTATATTAATAGAACTTGGGAATCAAATTCTTTCTTTTTATAAACCAATTCCAATATTTTCGAATCAATCTGCTTTTGTATATCTATATTTTTTGCATCAAATGATCTACGCAGATCACAAAAATCTTTATTTTGACAAATAATATTTTCAATAATTTGATCTATTTCCGTCTTTTCCGCACGGTCATCCATTAATTTATTAAGATATGATTGTGCAATATATACAATTTTCTTATCGTCGCTTGAGCCGTTGTATGAAATAGTCCCATCTTTCCAATGAACTTTAACAGGAAATTCTAAAGGCTTTTTTTTACCATTATAAACAGTCTCCAGACGTAAAGAAACTTCTGATGAATCAATAGCTCGCGCTATATTTTGAAGCAGTATAGATTTTCCCGTAGATTTTAATCCAATTATACAAGTTAAATTTTGATTAATTGGAAGCATTTCGTTGGAGAAACGATGAGGCACAACATTATCTTCTATAACAACACCATCTATTATCCTATAATTGTCTACCCGATCCGCAGGGCAAAATTCCTGAATACGAACACGCTCAATCGGCTCGAAAAGAATTTGACGCAGTCCTTCCCAAGTAGGATCAGCTTTTATCCAACAATATCTTTTTGTAGATCTCCCTTGATTATCAAGAGGTTCAAATATTGCATTATTAGTATGCGCATCACATCCCCAAACACACGGCATAATTTTACTAGGCTTTTTATCTTTTTCTCCCGAAAAAAACTTGATATCTGATGGATTAGCAGATAATATCAAATCAGAAGCCTTATAAAGATCTTTTCTATATTCTAATAAATCTACTAAATCCTGGGAAGGACTACTTGGATTACCTACAGCAGAGGCCCCATCAGTACTTTTATTGGGCATTAGAACCAATACATTATTCTTGCATTCTGGATAATTATTAAATATTTTGATTATATCATCAAAATTTATATGAAATTCTTCAACTCCTTTTTTATATGCGCGTTCATCATCTAATCCGGGAACAAGTTCCTTACCATAACGGATCAAGTCATCTTTACGCGCACAATAAGTACTTGTTGCAGACTTGTAGATTAAGTTGCTTAAAATAATAGTATCTACTCTATCCACAAAAGAAGGGTTAATTAAAAGATGTACATTCATTTTAACGCCATCTTTTAATGGTAAGCATCTTAACTCAATATTAGGAAATATAAAATCTATATTTTGATCAAGAATACCATCGGCTTTTATCTTCTTATAGTTTTCAATGGAAAAATAATCGGTAATGCCTACTGCAGCAATTTTTCTTTGAGGATCACTTCCATCACCTATGTAATTTTTTATATCTTGATAAAACCTTGTCCATTTTTCATCGTTATCACCATGAAACTGGTCATTTTTCTTAGTATTCGGTGTATGAAGATGGAAATCCCACCTTCGCCATTCAGATCCCCTTTCAAAACTCATAATATGACCTTCCTCTTAACGTACTTATAGTAATTATATAATAAAATTACTTGAGATGCAAGTTAAAGGCATATCACATTTACTCTTTACTGCTTAATTTATTAAAGCCTTAGTCCATCACATATCCTTTAGATACGGTAACTCGCCTTGTTACGAGAGCCCAAACACTACACGCCGTCGCGATAAGCACTCGACAAAAAGTCCACCGATGGAAATAGCGTATCGAATAACGAACGCAAGAATGCAAAGTTTTACTATGCAATACCCATATCTATTTCTATAAAAAGCGGAAAGAAAACCAGCTACATCTTTTAAAGACACAAACCAATCTCGAAACAGTAAAAGGAAAATGCGAAGCGTCCACGCTCCGACAAGACCCCAAAGAATTGAACTTCGGGGTTTTCACATCTCCATATCCTTTGACTTATCGCGGCGCTTTTGCAGGCGTTCCTGAAAGTCGAGATATTCAAAGTATTCGTCAAGCGTTTCCAAACCGAGCCGCGACATTTCTTCTTTCGCTTTTTTGAATACAGATAAATCGTCGGCATCAACGAGCGCGGTATCTTGCGAAACTTCTGCCGCCACGTTTTCCTCAACGGGTTCGTCGTCCTCATCCAACACCTCAAAAGTCTGCAAATGATTGGCATTTGCAGACTTTTCTATCTCCGCCGTCGAAAATATTTTCTGCATAGTCTCTATCGTATCGGGCGCAGTTTGCCTTTTAAGAGACGTATTTCCCGCGAGAATGTCCGAAAGCGTATCGGCAATGCCGAGCTTTGACGAGAAATTCAAGTGGCTGTAAATGTCCGCCGTGGTGGAGAACGTACTGTGTCCGAGCCATTCCTGTACCGCCTTCATGCTGACACCGCTTGCGATCAGGATACTTGCGCAGCTGTGCCGCAATTCGTGAAAACGAATGACGGGAAGATTGTTCCGCACAAGGAATGATTTGAAATGCGTCGTCAGGGTGTCGGGGCGGATAAGTTTACCCACTTCATCCACACAAACATAATCTCGGTACTGCCGATTATAGTATTGTCCGTATTTTTCGGCGCGCTCTTGCTGCTCTCTTTTCAAATTGAGCAGAATATCTTTTACGGCGGGCAACAGCGGCAAAGTGCGCATGCTCGATTGGTTTTTCATTTTGTCTTTCGTAACCAAAACTCTCTTTCCGTCAACCTCGCATTGCACTACTGCATGATCAAGCGTTATCGTATTATTTTCAAAATTGATCGCGCTCCAACGCAAACCGCACACTTCGCTTCTCCGCAGGCCGTATATGGCGGTCAGCTTATAAATGTATTCGTAAGGATCGCCTTGCAATTTCTGAAAGAGCGTCAGCATTTGTTCTGCCGTATAAAATTTAGCTTTGAACTTCGGGGACTTTGGCCGCTCCACTTTATCGGCGGGATTGGTCAGGATATAATCGCTCCGATATGCCACTTCCAAAGCTCTGTGCAAAACGGTATGGCAATGATGAGCCTCTTGTACGC
>JAGHIT010000049.1 GCA_017887095.1 Clostridia bacterium
AAGGCCTCGCATCGCGCCCTCCGTCTGCGGGATGCCGCTGCCGCGGATGAGGGGCAGAAAGCGGACGACCCCGCCCACGACGATCGCCCCGAGCGCGAGCGCCAGAAATAAAAGGGGCACAAAGGCGGGATGATCGAGGAAGAAGCGATAGTAGCCGCGCGCAAAGTCCTCCGCCGCGGCGGCAAGCGCCGCGTAGAGGGAGACGAGCACCCCGACGAGCGCGCCCGTGAGCGCGCCGACGAGGACGATCTGAACGCCGCTTCCAAGGCGGCGGCGAATGTGCGCAGACTGTTTCATGCCTTGTATTCTAACACAACGCGCGCAAAATGTAAACGCCACGCAGAAGAATTTTGAAAATTTTGTGAAAATCAATGCGCGGCGCGCCTTGTTCGGCGTGCCGCGCATGGTTTACGATTTTATTCCGCTGAAACTTCCGGCAGCGTCACAGAAGTGGTGCCATAATCGGTGAATGACAAGGAAAAAGACTTTGCGCTCATTTCAAGCCACTGCTCCTGTGACAATACCCCCTCGTACTTAACCAGTCTGTCATTTTGAAATTGAAACACAATTGAGTCAAAAGAGATTTCCATAGAAGGCGCTTGCAGGCTGTCTATAGGAAAACTGGTCAAAACAATATTATTCGCCTCATACTGCTGTAAATCATCATTATATGTAAACTGTCCATAGGGAAAACAAAAAAAACTAAGAAGCGCTGTTATAAAGAGAAACGGGGACTTTTCACTTGACCAAAAAAAATCTCGCTGATACTCTTCCCATAATCCGCTGTCATTCTTTTCAAAGACATTTGCATAATATTGTCCTGAAAAAAATGGATCTATATTCATTTCATCATAACCATCCAAAATTTCCAAAATCTCATAGCATATTTCAATCCCCGGCTCTTCTTGCGGGTCTTCTCCATACTTTGTACGACCGTCTAAGTATAAAATATTATCGTTGAGTTTAATTGTATATACCATCCTCATGTCGTGATATATAGGATAAGATGGATATACGAGTTCTCCATCTACTGTCACATTACGGACGCCGTCCAGACGGAGCGCCGCGTTCCACTCCTCCTCGGTGACGGTCGTGCGCACGGCGGGCTCATCGCCGCCCTGCTGGTCGTTTTCTGTGCCGCCGCCCTGGGTGTTATCCTCATTGCCGCCCTGCTCCGTCTCGTTATCCTGCGGCGCTCCGATCGTGGTCTGCTCACCGCACGCTGCAAACCCGAACGCGCACGCACTGAGCATGAACGCCGCAAAGACCACCGATAAAATGCGCTTTTTCATATGTTTCCCCTCCGTGATATCTTTCCTCTATTATATCCCCCCCCCCATGAAATGTCAAGTCTTTTCCACATTTCAAGTGTCAAATTCGGAAAATAGGAAAGCGCGGCGTGCCTGTTCGGCGCGCCGCGCTTCATTGTGTTGCAAATCAAAACTGCGCCTGGTAGAGCTGTGCGTAGAAGCCGCCCTTTTTGAGGAGCTGCTCGTGCGTGCCCTGCTCGACGATCCTGCCCGCGTTCATGACGAGGATGACGTCCGCATTCTGAATGGTGGAGAGGCGGTGCGCGACGATGAAGCACGTCCTGCCCTCCATGAGCTTGGCGAAGGCGTCCTGCACCAATTTTTCCGTGCGCGTATCGATGTTGCTCGTCGCCTCGTCGAGAATGAGCATGGGCGGGCGGCAGATCATGACGCGCGCCACGCACAGGAGCTGCTTCTGCCCTTCGGAGAGCGACCCCTCGCCGCCGATGACGGTATCATACCCCTTGGGCAGGCGCTTGATGAAGCCGTGCGCGTGCACCGCTTTTGCCGCCGCGATCATCTCCTCCTCCGTGCAGTCGGGCTTGCCCATGCACAGATTTTCGCGCACGGTGGCGCGTTTGAGCCACGTCTCCTGCAGCACCATGCCATAGTTTTTGCGCAGCGAGGCGCGCGTGATATTGCGCACGTCCTGCCCGTCCACCGAGACGCTGCCGCCGTCCACGTCGTAAAAGCGCATCAGAAGATTGATGACGGTCGTCTTGCCGCAGCCGGTGGGCCCGACGATGGCAACGCGGTGCCCCGCCGTCACGCTGACGTTGAAATCGCGGATGAGCTCCTGATCGGGACGGTAGGAGAAGCTGACGTCCTCAAGCGCCACGTCCCCCTTCGCTCTGCCCAGATCGGCGCAGCCTTCGTCCGAGGGCTGCTCCTCCTCCGCCGTGAGCGCAAAGATGCGCGCCGCGCAGGCAAGCGAGTTCTGGAACTCCGCGAGCACTTCGGTAATCTCGTTGAAGGGCTTGGTGTACTGGTTGGTGTAAAAGAGGCAGCTGGAAAGGCTCCCCACCGTGAATGCAAGCGCCGTACCCGCCGTCGAGATACAGATGAGCGCGCCCGTCAGCGCGACGCCCGCGTAGACGATGGAGTTAATAAAGCGGGTGACGGGGTTGGGCGTGGAGGCAAAGAACACGGCGCGCAGGGCGCACTTGCGGAATTCCTCGTTCTTTTCGCGGAACACTTCGGCGTTCTCGTCCTCATGCGTGTATGCCTTGACGACTTTTAAGTTTCCGATCGCCTCGTCGATGAACGCCGTCTGATCGGCGCGCACTTCCGCCTGACGCTTGAAGGTCTTGTAGGTGCGCGAGGAAATGAAGCGCGCCGCGAACAGCGAGAGCGGCGTGACGCACACGACGACGAGTGCGATTTCCCAGCGCATGACGAACAGGATGACGAGCACGCCGAGAATGGTCGTGACGCCCGTTAATAGCTGCGTAAACCCGAGCAACAGCCCGTCCGCAAACTGCTCCGCGTCCGTCAGGACGATGCCCGCGACCTCGCCGTACGGACGGGCGTCCAGATACTTCAGAGGCAGGCGCTGGAGCTTGGCAAAGGCGTCTTCGCGCACCTGCGCCAGCAGGTGGAACACGATGCGGTTGTTGATGAGGCTTAAAAGATACTGCGCCACGAACGCCACGGCGATGCACGCGCCGATCGCGACGAAGATGGAGAAGATCTCTTCGTAGTGCACGTTGTTCTCGCCGATGATGCAGTCGATCGCCTCACCGATGAAGTAGGGCACGGCGAGCTGCGCGGCGACGGTCGCGAGCGCGCACAGCATAGAGAGCGCCAAAAGAGGAGCAAACGGCTTTAAGTAGCGAAGAATGGTGCGGAAATTTTCCCGCCTGGAGATGACACGGCTCATTGCAGCGCCTCCTTTGCCTGCGACGCGGCGATCTCGCGATAGAGCGCGCAGCTGCCCATGAGCTGCTCGTGCGTGCCGATGCCCGCAATGCCGCCGTCGTCCAAAACGACGATCTTATCCGCGTGCCGCACGGACGCCGTGCGCTGCGAGACGATGAGCACCGTGCAGTCCAGCTCCCGGAGTGCCTCCCGGAGCCGCGCGTCCGTCGCGTAATCGAGCGCGGAGGAGCTGTCGTCGAGGATGAGCACTTCGGGATCGCGGACGAGGGCGCGCGCGATGGTCAGTCGCTGCCGCTGTCCGCCCGAGAGGTTCTTGCCCTCCTGCTCGACGGGCGCGTCCAGCCCGCCCTTCGCCCTGACGACGTCCTCCGCCTGCGCAAGGCGGACGGCGCGCGCGAGCTGCTCGTCCGTCGCCCCGCCGTTGCCCCATAAGAGATTGGAGCGGATGGTCCCCTTGAACAGCACCGCCTTCTGCGGCACGACGCCCACGCGCGAGCGAAGCACTTCCGCGGGAATGGCGTTGACGTTGACGCCGTCCAGCTTGACCGCGCCGCGGCTGGCGGGATAGAAGCGGGGCAGCAGGTTGACGAGGGTGGATTTGCCCGAGCCGGTGCCGCCCAGGATGCCCACCGTCTCGCCGCGCTTGGCGCTGAAGGTGATATTGTGCAGCGCGGGCGCGCCGCCGCCGTGATAGGCGAACGTGACGTCCTCAAAGGAGAACGCGGGCGCGTCCGGCGCTCCTTTCTCCTGCGCTTCGGGCGCGAGGGTCGCAGGCTCGCCCTCCCGCTCCAGCACCGCCTCGATGCGCTTTTCGCAGGAGATCGCCTTGGAAACGGTGAAAATGAGGTTTGCGAGCTTGACAAGCTCCACCAAAATGATGGAGAGATAGCTGTAGAGCGCGACGACGTCGCCCTGCAATAAGATCCCGCCGTCCACGCGCGTCGCGCCCACCCAGACGAGGGCGATCGCGGCAATGTTGACGAGGGCGTAGGTCAAGGGAT
>JAGHIT010000050.1 GCA_017887095.1 Clostridia bacterium
CGTAGCTCTCCTTCTGGATCTCGACGAGGTTGGGAATATCGATGACTTCGTTGATCTTCCCGAACTTGCGCCGCTCCGTCTTCCCGTACTTGTGAATGGGTAAGTTCATCCGGCAATATACTCCTTTTACGTTTTTTTTCTGCGCGATCTACCGAGTATATCTTTTCATCGATAAAAATCGAATTTTCCTGATCAAAAATGCCCCTTCCCCTTTACAAGCGCGCATATTTGCGGTATACTGTAAGGGAAGAAAAATGCGTTTGCGTCCTGAAAAATCCCGCCATTTTCGGGCGAAACGGCGCAAAAACGCATTATTGCATAATAATACATTATGTTATTATAGCCCATCGGCGGAAAGATGTCAACAGCTTTTCGCAAGAATTTTTTATTTTTTCGGCAATTCGCGAAAATCAGTCAAAATCCGACCACTATTTTTCAGGAAAGTGCGCACACGCGCGCGAGAGGAGTTTATGAGGATCGATAAGTTTTTGAAGGTATCGCGCATCCTGAAGCGGCGCACCGTCGCGCAGGAGGCGGCGGATGCGGGCAAAATCCGCGTCAACGGCAAAGAAGTCAAACCCGCCTACCGCGTTAAAGTGGGCGACGAGGTAGAGCTCTCCTTCACCTCGGGTACGCTCAGATTCCGCGTGCTTGCCATCAAGGAGACTGTGAAAAAGGACGAAGCGGGCACGCTCTACGAGGTCATCGCATGATCTCTGCCATTCTCTGCGCGGCGGGCAGCGGCTCGCGCGCGGGGTTTTCCGGGAACAAAGTTCTGCGAGAGCTGAACGGACTGCCCGTGCTTTTATACAGCGTCTCCGCCTTTGCCGCCACCGCGGACGAGATCCTGATCGCCTGCCGCGAGGAGGACAGGACGCGCATCGACGCCCTCCTCTCCCCCTTCCCGCACGCGCGCACGGTCATCGGCGGCAGGACGCGCACGCAGAGCGTCTATTCCACACTCCAAGCGGCGCAGGGGGATATCGTGCTCGTTCATGACGCGGCGCGCCCGTTCGTCACGCGCAAGATCATCTGGGACTGCATCGAGAGCGTCAGAACGTTCGGCAGCGGCGTCTGCGCCCTGCCCGCGACGGACACGACCGTCCTTGCCGAGGACGGCCGCATTGTCTCCGTCCCCGCGCGCAAAGATGTCTTTACCGTGCAGACCCCGCAGGGCTTTTTGCGCGACGAGCTGCTGCGGGCGTACACCGCGGCATTTTCCGAGGAGCGGGAGGACGACTTCACCGACGACAGCGGCGTGTATGCGGCGTATATTGCGCCGCCGCACATCTTTTTGGGGGACCGCGCCAACAAAAAGCTCACCTATCCCGAGGACTTTGCGCCCGCGGAGCGCGCAGGGTTCGGCGTCGACACGCACGCTTTCGGCGAGGGCGATCATATCGTGCTGGGCGGCGTACGCATTCCGCACACGCGCGGGCTTGTGGCACACTCGGACGGCGACGTGCTCGTCCACGCGCTGATGGACGCCCTCCTCTCCGCCGCGGGGCTGAGGGACATCGGGCATTACTTCCCCGACACGGACGCGCGCTATGCGGGCGCGGACAGCATGGCGCTGCTCGCCGAGGTCGTGCAGCTCGTCAAAGAGCAGGGACTTGCACCCAAAAACGTTAGCCTCACAATTCTGGCGCAGAGACCCCGCCTTGCGCCGCATATCGAGGCGATGCAGGCAAATCTCGCCGCCGCCCTCTCGCTCCCCCCTGACGCCGTCGGCATTGCGGCAGGCACCAACGAACACCTCGGCTACGTCGGCGAGGAGAAAGGAATCACCTGCTTTGCGATGGTGCTACTATTCACGAATTTTCTCACGCAAAGGCGCGACAAAATTCCGTGATCTGAGAAAAAGGCTGCCGACACGGAGCAAGCTCCTAACGGCACCTTTTTCTCTCGCCGCAAACAGGAAGGGCTTACAATATCGTTTGCGGCGATTCGCCATCCCTTCTTGGCAGCGCCAAGGTAGCGCGCTGCCTGCGGTCACGAAATCGCCGCTGAAAAAGGCGATTTCTTAGTTCAGCGTGCGCGAACAGCACACCGTGCTGTTCGCATGACGTACGCTTCACCCCATGCTGCGTCAGCAGCAAACAGGGGCATACTGCGCAAAATTGCGATTTTGCTTGTATCTGTGATTTTAGCAAAAGGCGGTGCACTTTTCTTGCCTCCCGCACACCTCACCCTAATAAAGTCAGGGGAGCCTAAATGCAGCGAAAGTCTCCCCCGCCGACTCCCTTGCACAGGGAAGGCAAGCGCAAAAAAAGAGTCATCATTTCACTCAAATAAGACAACAGGAACGAAATATTATGCCAAAAGCGACGACACAATTTGTATGCGCGGAGTGCGGGTACACCTCGCCCAAGTGGCTGGGGCGCTGCCCCGACTGCGGGAAGTTCAACACGCTCGTCGAAGAGCCGATCGCACCCGCTACGCCCGCTTCCAAAAAACAGACCATGCGCACGGCAATTTCGCGCGCTCTTCCCCTCTCGCAGGTCAAGTACGAAAAATATGAGCGCGTCTCCTCGGGCATTGCCGAGCTGGACGTCGTGCTGGGCGGCGGCATCGTGCGCGGCTCGCTCGTCTTGGTCGGCGGCGATCCCGGCATCGGAAAATCCACCCTCTTGACGCAGGTCGCGGCGCATCTGTCCAAGGAGCATACCGTTTTATACCTCTCCGCCGAGGAGAGCTGCTCGCAGGTAAAACTGCGCTGCGAACGGCTGGGGCTCAACTCCGACAACCTGCTCCTGCTCAATGAAACCAACCTTGAAAATGCCGAGGAGAGCATTCTGGGCGCGGAATACGTCATCGTGGACTCTATTCAGGCGATCTACACCGATGCGCTCACGTCGGCGGCGGGCAGCGTCGGGCAGGTGCGCGAGTGCGCCGCACGGCTCATGCGCATCGCAAAGTCGCGCGGGATCACCTTCTTCCTCGTCGGGCACGTCACCAAGGAGGGCACGCTTGCAGGTCCCAAGGTATTGGAGCATATCATGGACGCCGTCCTCTACTTCGAGGGCGAGCGCACGGAGAGCTTCAAAATCCTGCGCGCCGTGAAAAACCGCTTCGGCTCGGTACAGGAAGTGGGCGTGTTCGAGATGACGGACGCCGGCATCTTCGGCGTGACCGACTATTCGGGGCTGTTCCTCTCCGACACGCGCGGCGAGGCGGCGGGCGCCGCCGTCACCCCGAGCGAGACGGGCAACCGCTGCATGATGGTCGAGATCCAGACGCTCATGTGCAGGACAGCGTACGGACTGCCGCGCAGAATGTCCCTGGGCGTCGACTTCAACCGCCTCGTCGTCCTCGTCGCCGTGCTGGAAAAGCGGTGCGGACTGCCCCTTGGCACGCAGGACATCTACCTCAATGCGATGGGCGGCATCCGTTTAAGCGAGCCGAGCGCCGATCTTGCCGTCTGCGCCGCCCTTGCAAGCGCCGAAAAGATGACGCCTGTCGACAAATTCACGGCGGTCTTTGGCGAAGTGGGGTTAACGGGCGAGGTGCGCGGCGTGGGATATGCCGATAAGCGCGTCAACGAGTGCATTAAGATGGGCTTCAGGCGGGTCATTCTTCCCGAAAAGAACAAAAAAGCCTGCGAAAAATTCGCAGGGAAGATCGAGCTTGTGCCCGTGCGGTACGTCTCCGAGATGATCCGCACGCTCTTCCCGCAAAACGCGGGACAATAAGCCGGAATGAAACTTCATATATTACAAGCGCGCCCTGCGGAAATCCCGCAGGGCGCGCCTGGTTTTTATAAGGCGCTTAAAAAGAGAAACGCAACGCCGTAACTGATCAGGACAGATACTGCAAAGGCGGCAAGCCCGATGAGGATCTTTGCCCACCATTTACTTGTCTTACGCATCAGCACAAGGGACAAGACAAGGCACACGCCGCCGATCGCACCGCCGATCGCGCCGCCCACGACGGGAAAGATCTCGACGAGCGCCACGACATTCCCCCAGATGAGATTGAACAGGAGCGGCAACGCCGCGAGCATATATTCATACCACTTTGCGGCCGGCGTGAGCTGATGCTGTTTACCGTGAATGTACAAAGCCGCGCCGCGCAGAAAGTTGCCCGTCACCTCCGCCGTCTCTCCATTCTCCAATACAAACTTATTTTTGCCCAGCTTAGCGCACTCTTTGCCGTTTTGCAAAAGCGTCTTTCTGCCCGTCCACGCGCTCTCCTCAAAACCGATCAGCCCGTATTCCGGCACATTAATTGTAACTTTCATCTCTTTTCCGCGGAATATATTCCGCAACCTCCTCCCGTACTATCCGGTATTATAATACTAATTTTAAGTTACGTCAATAGTTTTTATGATATTTATCCTTTTACAGATATGCATTTTTCATGATATAAATGACACGGAACACAACTATATAGAAGCGCGCCGCAGAAATTTCTGCGGCGCGCATTCTGCGATCGATGACTATTCGTTTTTGGTCGCATCCTGCGATGCGTTTTCAAGCGGCTCTCTCCGCCCCGCATCCCCTGTAACTGTTTTGATATGATGCAATTTTTTGCGACGCTTCTTGCCCACGCCCAAAACGTCTGTGAGCTTTTTGCCGGAAAGAATGTTGAGAACAATAAAAATCACAATAAAGATCGCAAGTGCGACTGCCTGGAACTCCACGTTGACCTGAACGCCGATGAACTCCAGCTGATAGCCGAAACTCCCCGTGATCGCGTCGATCAGCTCCTGCCCGTTTGCGATCTGCATGACGTTGATGACATAATCGGAGAGCTGAGAAAGAGGCGTCGCCATAAAGGAGTAGCGCAACAGAGAGCAGGCATATGTGCCGGGAATGAAAGCGCACAGCGACTGCACCCACGCAGGCAGCATGCCGAGCGGCATGTACGCGCCGATGAGAAAGCCGACCGCCGTCGAGAACACGGCAATCAGGCTCGCCATCGTCCCCTCCGTCTTGATGAAGGAGCTGATGAACACCGTCATGAGCGTCGAGGAGACCGTCGCATACAGCAAAATGCCGAAGATCTGCGCAAAATCCACGAAGTCGAGAAAAAATTCGTTGACGCATGCGAGATAGATAAAACAGATGGCGAGATAGACCACGCATATGAGCAGCGTCACCAAAAAATTGAAGAGGATATAGCTGCCGATGAGCGTATTCCGATTGATGGGCGAGGAGACAAAATCGCGGTTGACGCCGTTCTGCTTGTCCTCAACAAAAACCGTATTGGTCTGCAAGGAAACCGTGATGGTCGAGAGCGCCGCGATGCCCGAGAGCATCCACGAATCGACCAGCGTACGGATATACTTGTTGAGCGCCTCATCCGCCTGAATGCCCAATCGGTAGAGCGTGTTCTCCACCGTGGAAAGCTCCAGCTCCCGCAAGAAGAGAATGTACACGGCAAAGATGATGACAGGAACGAGAAGCGTGTACATGAGCCGAACTTTATTTTTGAAAAAGACGAGCAGGTGACGGCGGGTGAGCTGGAAAAAGATCTCCGTCCCCGACCCCCTACGCTTTGCTGCTTTCTGCATGGTCCTCTCCTGAAATGTGAATGTTTTTTCCTGTGACGTTTAAGAAAACGTCGTCCATCGTCCCCTTGATGATCTCCACGTCCGAGGTGAACGCGTCGTATTCCTGCATAAGTTTTTTGGCGACATTGCTGTCCGCGATGACGATGCGGTACGCCTTTTTGACGGGGTCGTAGGAAAAGCGGTAACCCTCCGCCATAAGCCCACGCTCGAACGCCTCGTCCCGCTTCATGTAGCTTAAAAGGCTGTCATAGCTGTAGCGGTTTTTGAGTTCGTTGGGCGTGCCCTCGGCGATGATCTGTCCCTTGTCCATGATGACGACGTAGCCCGCCTTCTCAGCCTCCTCCAAATAGTGCGTCGTTAAAAAGACGGTCATGCCCGTCTCCGCGCGGATGTCATCGATGAGCGACCAGACGGTGAGCCTGGTCTTGGGATCGAGCCCCGTGGACGGTTCGTCGAGAATGAGCAGGCGCGGGCTGTGTACCATGGCGCGCGCAATGTCTACGCGGCGCTGCTGCCCGCCCGAGAGGTTCTTGACCGGGCGCTTTAAGATGGGCTGCAGGGAAAGAAGCTCGATGATACGCTCCACGTTGCGCTTTTTTTCGGCATGCGAAAGACGATAGAAAGAAGCGCGTACGTCGAGATTTTCCCAAACGGTGAGCTGTTGATCGAGCACGCTCGACTGGAACACGATGCCGATCTCCTGCTTAATGAGGGCGTTCTGCGTATCCAGATCGTGCCCGCACACCGTGACTTTGCCCGCATCCTTTTGCAGAATGGAGCAGATGATGTTGATGGTCGTACTCTTGCCCGCGCCGTTCACGCCGAGAAAGGCAAACAGCGAACCTTTTTTGACGGTGAAGGAAATATCGTTGACCGCCTTGACTTCCCCGTACGACTTTGAAAGATGTTCGACTTCGACCGAAAATTCCATAGACGCACCCTTATTTTTGCGACTGCGGCGGCGGGACATTGCGCGCGACCTTGCCCCAGCTGGGCTTGGAGCAAGCGCCGACCAGCAGTGTGATGCCGTAGAGAATGAGAAAGGCAGGAAAACCCAACACCGTACCCGCAAGCTCGCGGCGGCGCTTTGCGCCCAGTTTTTTATAGTCCGAGAGCGCAAGGAAAATACCCTGCACATAGCCGAACAGGAGAAACAGCCCGACCGCAATGCCGACGGCGGCGAAGATCGTATTCCAGATCATTGCCTGGTAGTATTCGGGCGGCTGCATGGCAAGCTCCATGCCGCCCCAGCCCGCAAAGCCGCAGTAAATAAAGTGATAGATATAGTAGAGCGGCAGCCAGACGCACAGCA
>JAGHIT010000051.1 GCA_017887095.1 Clostridia bacterium
AGCAATCGCCGATTTTTGCTCTGAAAAAGGTTAAATTCTCCGTCAAAGACAGGGAGATACTCAAAGACATCACGCTTGAAATCCCGAAGGGCGGCAGAACGGTTTTCCTCGGCGAAAACGGCTGCGGTAAAACTACACTCCTGCGCCTGATTGCAAGATTATATAAGCCTAGGGGCGGCGATATAACGCAGTACATAGACGAAAAATTCAAACAAAAGCCGAAGGGCAGCAAGGCTTGGTATAAAAAGGTAGGCGTCGTGTATCAGAACCCCGATTACCAGCTCTTTATGCCCACCGTGCGGCAGGAGATTTCGTTCGGGGCAAAGAGCGAAGAATATGCCGCGGAAATTGCCGAACTGTTCGGCGTAAAACATCTGTGGGAACGGCATCCGCAGTCGCTCTCCGAAGGGCAGAAGCGGCGCGTTTCCATTGCCGCGGTCGCCGCCTGCGAGCCTGAAGTTTTGCTCCTTGACGAACCTACGGTTGGGCAGGACTATGACGGGCTTTGTCAAATGGTGGAGATTCTGAATCGTCTGCATAAACAGTCGGATAACACGATGATCACCATTACCCACGACGTGCGCTGCGCCGAGGCGCTGTGCGACAGGGCGTATCTCATTGAGGACGGAATTGTCGTAAAGTGCGGCGGTAAGGAACTGGTACGGGAATATTTTATGCCATGAACGATAAGGCGGACGGCAATTTCTGAAAACGAATGGACTTTTATGTCGTATATTTAACAGATATCGTCCACGGGCGGCACGCCCCCGGGCGATATTTTGTATGAACAGGACAAGCGGATGAAATGCTTTTTATGCATGACATTTCATGACAAATAAGTATTTTACATGCGTTTTGCGCGATGTTATAATGTTTATAAACATATTGTAACAGCAGACGTGCGGCACAGTTGTGCGGCGCTCTGTCGGAACGGAGGGAACTCGTATGGATCTGGAATTTGAAAAGAACAATGTATTCGGGCTGGGACAGGAAAATACCGCCTATGCGCAGTATTTTATCGGAAAGTCCTATCTCAATCCGCTGACGCCCGCAGGCGTCGTGCCCTTCTTTTCCAACGTCACGTTCGAGCCAGGCTGCCGCAACAACTGGCACATCCACCATGCTTCAAACGGCGGCGGACAGATCCTTTTATGCGTCGCGGGCAGCGGCTGGTATCAGGAATGGGGGAAGCCCGCGCAGTCCTTAAAGCCTGGCGACGTCGTCGTCATTCTGCCCGAGGTCAAGCACTGGCACGGCGCGAAGAAGGACAGCTGGTTCTCGCACATCGCCGTCGAAGTGCCCGGCGAGAACGCCTCCAATGAGTGGCTGGAGAAAGTGACGGACGCGCAGTACGACGCGCTCTGAGAAAAGCACAGACCGCCGCGGGCAGCGACGGTTTTTTGGACGAACTTAACAGCAGGGAGTTTTATATGCAATATACGACACTCGGAAACAGCGGGATCAAAGTATCCCGGTTCTGTCTCGGCTGCATGAGCTTCGGCGATCCTGCGAGCAAGATGCATGCATGGACGCTCGATCCCGCGCAGAGCGAGGAGATCATTCGGCATGCGCTCGACCTCGGCATCAACTTTTTCGATACGGCAAACTGTTATTCGGCGGGGACGAGCGAGGAATACCTCGGGGCAGCGATCAAAAAGAACATTGCGCGCGACAAGGTGGTGCTCGCGTCCAAGGTCTATTTCAACGAGGGGCATCTCTCCAAGGCGGCGATCGAACGCGAGATCGAGGGCACGTTAAAGCGGCTGGGCACGGACTACCTCGACCTGTATATCATCCACCGCTTTGACGTCTCCACGCCCATCGAGGAGACAATGGCGGCGCTGGACGGGCTTGTCAGGGCGGGCAAGGTGCGCGCGCTGGGCGCATCCGCCATGTACGGCTACCAGTTTTACAACATGCAGCTCGCCGCGCGGGACAACGGACTTACGCCATTTGTCTCCATGCAGAATCACTACAACCCCTTCTACCGCGAGGACGAACGGGAGCTGATCCCCGTCTGCAAGCAGATGAACGTGGTGCTCACGCCCTACAGTCCGCTTGCCGCGGGCAGGGCGGCGCGGCCCGACTGGGCGGCGGATACGCTCCGCAGCTGTACGGACGTCGTCGCGCAGGGCAAGTACGACTCCACCGAGGAGGCGGATAAACTCATTGCCGGACGCATTTACGCGCTGGCTCGGAAATACGAAACGAGCATGACGGCGATCACCTTTGCATGGCACTTCAAAAAGGGAATTGCCGCGCCCATCATCGGGGCGACCAAGGCGAAGTACCTCGACGACGTCGTCCGCGCCTTTGACGTAACGCTGACGGACGAGGATGTCGCCTGTCTGGACGAGGCATATGTGCCGCATAAGATCGTCGGTGCGCTGTAAGGCACGTCCTGTATAAATCTACAGAGGAATAATTACATGAAAATGATTGAAGATCAGCGGTTCGGGGAGGAGCGCGCGCTCTATCACATGCAGGAAGCGCACCTCAGGAACTGCCGCTTTGAAGGCGCGGAGGACGGCGAGTCCGCCCTGAAGGAAAGCCGCCATATTGTCGCGGAGCGCTGCTATTTCGATCTGCGCTATCCCTTTTGGCATGTCTCCGACCTGCGCGTCACCGATTGCGAGATGACGGAGCACTGCCGTGCGGCAATGTGGTATGACAGCGGCGTCAAGATCTCGGGCAGCAAACTGGGCGGTATCAAGGCGCTGCGCGAGTGCCGCGGAGTGGAACTTTCGGATTGCACGGTCAACTCGCCCGAATTTGGATGGAAATGTGAGAACATCGCCATCGGGAACAGCTCGATCGTCTCGGAATATGCCTTTTTGGAGAGCAAGAGCATCCGCGCGCAGGGGCTGACCTTTGAAGGGAAGTACTCCTTTCAGTACACGCAGGACGTCGCCATCGAGCGCTCCCGCTTTAAGACCAAGGATGCCTTCTGGCACGCAAAAAACGTGACGGTCACCGATTCTGTGATCGACGGCGAGTATCTGGGGTGGTATTCGGAGGGACTGACGCTCGTGCGCTGCCATATCAAGGGAACGCAGCCTCTTTGCTACTGCAAGCGCCTGACGCTCATCGACTGCACGATGGAGGACTGCGACCTCGCGTTCGAGTACAGCGATGTCGAGGCAAGCATACATAGTTCCATTCTCTCCGTCAAGAACGTGCGCAGCGGACACATCACCGCGGATGCGATCGGCGAAGTCATCTGCACGCCGGACAGCGTCTATCCCGCAGAGGCGGTCATCGTCGCGGGCGGGGAAAATAAATAATCCGGTCAGAAAAACAGGGGACGTATGGCTCAAATCGATGCCATACGTCCTTTTCGTTTTGATTTCGTCCCCGGGGAAGCATGGGGATAATGGTGCGCCTTCTGCATCGCCCCGTCTTGCGGGCGCCGCCCGATGGGCGGGTGGTCGTGCACCTGTTTCCAGAAAATCCCGCACGATTTTCTCCGCGATCCTGTTGACAAGCTGAGGAGAATGTGCTACCATTGCTACAAACAAATGTTTGAACTTTCGGGAGGGCGAAGAGGATGGAACGGCAAAGATACTATGCGTGCATCGACATGAAGTCTTTCTTCGCGTCGGTGGAGTGTGCGGAACGCGGTCTGAACCCGATGGAGGCAAAGCTCATCGTAGCGGACGAGAGCCGGGGATCCGGCACGATCTGCCTTGCCGTCTCGCCCAAGCTCAAGGCTTTGGGCGTGAAGAACCGCTGCCGCATGTTTGAAGTGCCGAAGAACCTGGACTATATCGTCGCCCGGCCGCGTATGCAGAAGTATATCGACTACGCCGCCGAAATTTACGGCATCTATCTGGACTATATGAGCAAGGAGGATATCTACGTCTATTCCATTGACGAGAGTTTCATCGATATCACCGACTATCTCGCCGTCTATCACAAATCGCCCAAGGAATATGTGAAATTTCTCATC
Source organism: Clostridia bacterium (assembly GCA_017887095.1). GTDB lineage: Bacteria > Bacillota > Clostridia > Christensenellales > Borkfalkiaceae > Gallimonas. The sequence continues at coordinate 3,950 of JAGHIT010000051.1, forward strand.
GATGAAATTGCGCGCCGCGTGCATATTCCCGCAACGGCTGGCGTGGGGACCAATTTATATCTTGCGAAGATCGCGCTGGACATCACCGCAAAGCACTCGCCCGACCGCATCGGCTATCTGGACGAGGCACTATTTTGCGAGACGCTGTGGGATCACACGCCGCTCACCGATTTCTGGGGCATCGCGCGCGGCATTTCGGCGCGACTGAAAAAGAAGGGCGTCTATTCCATGCGCGGGATCGCGCACCTGCCCGAGGAGATGCTGTATCGGGAGTTCGGCGTCAATGCGGAGCTGCTCATCGATCATGCGTGGGGCAGGGAGAGCTGCACGATGCAGGATATCAAAAATTACAAGGCAAAATCGCACTCCATCTCCAATTCGCAGGTGCTTTTTTCCGATTATTCCTATGATAAGGCGAAGATCGTCATGGAGGAGATGGCGCGGAGCGGCTGTCTGGAGATGATGCGCCGCAAGGTCATCACGGGCAGGGTCTCCGTCTATGTGGGCTACTCCAAGGATGCGCACGCGCCGACGGGCGGATCGAAAAAACTGCCCATCACCTCCAACCTTCCCGGGAAGATCGTGCCCTATCTCATGGAACTGTTTGAAAAGACGACGATAAAAAATGCGCCCATCCGCCGACTGGGCGTGGGCTTTGAGAACTTATGCGACGAGGGCTGCGAGGGCTATGACCTGTTCACCGACTGGGAGGCGGTGGAGCGGGAAAAGCGCCTCGGAAGAGCGACGCTGGAGATTCAGAAAAAGTTCGGCAAGAACGCGCTCGTTACGGCGGCGGACCTGCAGGAAGGGGCGACGCTGCTTGAGCGGAATAAACTCATCGGAGGACACAATGCCAATGAATAGAGCGGACAGAGCAAAACAGTTTGCGCCCTTCGACGCGCTGCGCGGCCTGCGGGAGGCGCTGGCAAAACAGGAAGAGGCACACGAGCGGCAGGAGAAGCGGGAGCTCTCCGAGGAGGAGCAGGCGTCGATCGAGCAGGCGCTCGTCGAGCTGACGCGCGGCGATGACGTCGAGGCACTCTGTTTTGAGGACGGAAAATATATCAAGGTGGTCGGAACGGTCGTCAGAGTGGACACCAATTTCCGCTATCTTCAGATCGGGGAGGGGAGGATCGCTTTTGCCAATCTGTACGGCCTGTGTATCGTACGCAGGAAATAGTGTTACCATGGCTGCGGTTTTCCGTCTTCATAATGCCAGAAGTTTCCTCCATAAGACGGCGCATCTTCGGAATAAAAGTAGATGGTTGAGAAAAGGAGATCGGAAAGGTCGTTGTTGTTTTCCAATTCAAACCAATCGTCTTCACCGCCGAGATAGTAGACGGCTTCCAGATTTCCGCAGTCCCAGAATGCGTTTTGCAATACCGTTTGCAGTGTATCGCCCACAATAATGGAGCGCAGTTCATAACAGCCGGAAAAGGCGCTGTCTTCGATGATAGAAATATCCGTAAGTGTGAGCGTTTGGAGGGCGACGCAATCCAGGAATGCTTGGACACCGATTTTGCCGATCGTTCCGCGGAATAAAACATTTTGCAGGGATGCGCATTGTGCAAAGACGCATTCGGGAAGGGAGACGATGCCTGTTCCCGTTTCAACGCGGGTCAGTGCGCCGCATTCGTAAAATGCATAGGCGCCCAACGAGGTCACGCTGTCGGGAAGTACGATTTCCGTCAGACAGTCGCGCCCCTGGAAAGCGTGTGCGGCAATCTGTGTTGCGCCGTCGGGGATGCGCGTCGTTTCGCCGCCGAGGAGAACTGTGCCGTCGCGGGAAAGCACACAGTTGTTTTCACTGTACAGGAACGGATTGTTTTCTGATACGGAGAGCTTGCTCAGAGCGGGGCAGGTCCTGTAATCTTCGGCGAGAATGGCGGAAGAGGGGACGGAAGCGCCGAATGTGATAGAGGTAAGACGTGTGCAGTTCAGAAACGGTGCGGACGGCAGGGAGCGGATATTATCTCCGAGAACGATGTGCCGCAGCGTTGTGCTGTCACGGAATACGGTGTTTGCAATCGAGATGACGGGCAGCCCTTCATACGTTGCGGGGATGATCACCGTTTCCGGGATCTCTCCGTCAAACCCCGAGACGAGATACCCTTCTCCCTCGTCACTGATCTGGTAGGAAAAGAGAAGACCTCCGGTTTCCTGTACGGAATATCCGCAGACGGTACATAGTTTATTTGTGACGCCGTCTGCCGAGGTGCTCTCTGACCAGTGATGAGCTCCGGACTCTATGGTCGTGCCGCATGCGGTGCATTGATTCCAATGTACGGAGTCGTTGTATTCCCAAATACCTGCGGTGTGCTCAGAGACGGGAAGCCTCTCCGTTTTTGCCGCGTCGCAGACGGAACAGCGGTAAAATGCCGTACCCTCAGAGGAACAGGTGGGCGGAATGCGGTCGATCTCCTGCCAGTCATGCGCTTCCGGCGTGTCCGATGTTCCGCATCCGTTTGTACAGACGTGCCAGTGCGATGTATTGTTATAACTGTATGCTGTCGCAAAGTCATGTTGCAAAGCGGGGATCTCCTGCGTCATGGTCATGCCGCAGCTGCGGCAGGTCAATACCCGCGTACCGGTCTGCGTGCATGTCGGCGCATGGGTGATGATGCCTTCGTCCCAATCGTGGGTGTGTCCGATATCGCCCGGATCGTCGCGCTCCGTACCGCAGATCAGGCAAAGCAGTCCGCCCTGAAACAGATGTGTTTCCGCATCGGTCTCTTCATTACAGCGCAGACAGAGATGCCAGTGTCTTGTGTCGTCGGAATGCCAGATGTCGTCAGGGGTATGACCGAGGGCGGGCAGGATCTCCGTTTTGGTTTCTCCGCAGAGCGCACAGCGATAGACTATGGTTCCGTCCAGGTTACAGGTTGCCGACGTCTGCGTTTCGACCTGCCAGTCGTGAATGTGCTCGCCAGGATCGTCCTTACGGATCGTGCCGCATAGGACGCAGACGCCATCGGAAAAAGTATGCGGTGCGCTGTCACAGATGATTCCGCAACTGCGGCAGACATGCCAGTGGCTGTCATCGTCAAAGTACCAGGTTTCTTCGAATGTGTGTCCCGTTGCGGGAAGTTCGATGGTGACACTCTCTTTGCAAGTTCGGCATGTCCTTACCCATGATCCCTTTGTCGTGCAGGCAGGCTGTATCATCATCACGCCGTCGTCCCAGTCATGTGTGTGCGCTTCTTCGCGAAACGGTTCGGCACATGCTGCAAGTCCGAACAGACAAAAAGCGAGTATGCCTAAAATACAAAGAAGCCTTTTCATCATGTTATCCTCTTGTTGTATCTTGCCATGAAAGGTTCATTCGTAAAAATGCAGGGCGTCATGTGGGCATTGCGGTCATTTATATCGTTGAGTATAGTGGTTTTCACAATTTTGAACAATATGGGCAATGTCAAAGATTTTGACATTGCGTCAAAGGTGTCCGTCCGACCTTGTTTTTTCTCTTTCGGCATGGTACAATGGCATTGTGAAGTATCATGTTGATCATCATCGGATGTGCGTGGGATTTCATAAGAAAATCAAGAGGAGGTTTTTATGTTAGCGTTGCTTTTGGGATTGACGATGTTGGCCTCGGTCGGATTGCCGGCGGTGGGGACGCCTCAGATCAAGTATGAAGAAGAGGTGCAAAGTACCGCAGTTGCGGTGGCGGAAGATACGGCGCCGCAAGAGCGGATCCTGACGCAGTATGCCGTGGGAGTGCGTGCGGATAACAGATCCGTTTATGCATTTGCGAAGAATGTTTTTACGCTCTTTCCGTCGGTCGTTCCCGTCCGCATCGATCTGTATCGTTCCGCGACATTTACAGAAAATCTTGATGAGATGAATATTGTCGCGACCAATTTTACATCGGATCTCAATATGGGCGAGGAATTGACCTGTAAATTTGGGAACGTCGGAAGAGTATACTGGAGGGCAAAACTGACCTATTGGGATTCCAGCGGAATGCCGCAGTCGATCGAATCGGGGACGATACGGTTTGACGAAGCCGGTCACGAAATAGTCTGAATCTTTGCGGCGCATTGTGCGCCGCTTTTTTGATGCGGGATACTGTCCCGGCGTATCATATCGTTGCGGCATACGCTTCCAGCAGGTCGAGCAATTCCTCTTCGTGTTCGGAATAGAATCCGTCATATGTCCTGAGCGGCGCTTCCTCCAGCGCTTCCGCGATGGAATTGTCATCGTCGATGTCAATGCCGAGTTTCAGGTAAGCTCGGTATGCCGCGGAAACGTTTTCCGCATGATCTTCCGGCAAGACTTCTTTCAGCTGCGCCATCATGGCAAACATATTGGTTTTTCTGATCTCTGTATTGAGAAAGAATTGCAGATGTCCGCCGTCCTGCACTTCGCTGTCATAGGTGAGCAGTTCCTGATAGGGGGAAGGCAGCGCGCCCTCCGACCAAAGTCGCCACATCTCCTCCCATTGTCTCCGGGCGCGCTTTTCCGCATTGTCTTTTCTGAACAGTTTATCAAAAATCCCCATGAATTTCATTCTCCTTAACAAAAAGCACCGCCCGCAGGCGGTGCTTCTGTCGTTTCGTTACACGATATACTTTGCGTCGGGGGCCGCCGCATCCAGTTCCGCCTTCTTATCTGCATAGCCGGGTTTGCCGAGAAGCGCAAACGTCGCCTTCTTGCCTGCTTCTACGCCGGGCTGATTGAAGGTGTTAATGTTGAACATTGCGCCAGCGTAAGCGGTCTGAAGTTCGAACAGGTACAACAATTGCCCAAGCGTGAATTCGTTGACTTCCGGCAGATGGATGGTATAGTTGAGTCTGCCTGCCATGGTCAGCGCGTGCGCCGTCGCCTTGTTCTCTGCCTGGATAAGTTCCTCCATGGTGTGTCCGCCCAGGAAGGAAACGTCGGGAATATCCTCGCAGCCGTGCGGAATGGGCGTCTTTTCTTTATAGCTGTCCACGGAGAGGAAGGTCACGACCTTGTCGTAAGGGCCTTCGGTATACAGCTGGACCTGCGAATGCTGATCGGTGACGCCCAGTGCTTTGACGGGGGTCTGACCGACGTTGCAGGGCGTTCCGTCCAGCGTGACGTTTTTGCCGAGCGATTCTGCCCAAAGCTGCGCATACCAGTCGGAAACATAGCGCAGGTTGTCCGAATAGGGCATGAGCACGCCGATGTTCTTGCCGTCGTTCATGGCAATATACTGCAGCGTCGCGCACAGCAGAGCGGGGTTCTTTTTAAGGTCCGCCGTTTTGCACATTTTATCCATATATGCGGCGCCCTTTAAGAGTGTTTTGATATCGATGCCCAGAACCGCCGCGGGAAGAAGTCCCACGGGGCAGAGTTCGGAGAATCTTCCGCCGACGCCGTCGGGCAGGACATAGCTCTTGACGCCGCCGAGAGATGCGGAGATCTTTACGAGGTTGCCCCTTGCCGCGTCCGTCGTGAAGATGACGTTTTCTTTGATATCCACGCCCGCTTTTGTGAGCAGGTCGGCGATGATCAGGTACTGCGTCATGGTTTCGCTTGTTGCGCCCGACTTGGAGATGACGTTAAAGCATGTCTTGGTGACGTCGATGACGTCCAGAAGTTCTTTCATGCGGACGGGATCCACGTTATCCTCAACAAAGAATCTGGGACCGCGGCGTTTGGACTTGGGAAGGTCGTTATAGTGCAGGTGGCAGAGCGCGTTGAACGCCATCGTGGGACCGAGCGCCGAGCCGCCGATCCCGAGGACGACAAAATTGTCAAACTTTTTACGCACTTCTTTGGCGGTTGCAAGGATGTCCGCGACGATCGCATCCTGATTGTAAGGAAGCTCAGTCCAGCCCATGAACAGTTCGTCCTTGCCGCGGTTTTCCGCAACGTAGGCATGCGCGGATTTGGCGATCTTCTTGTGTGCGTCCAGCGTTTTTTCGGAGATACCTTTTTCGCCGAGGTATTTATCCGTCATATTGGTGTAATCCACTCTGATGCGCAGCGATTTGCGCAGTTCTTCCGTCATTTTCATGTTGATCATTTTCCTCCGAAATCAAATCATTGCACCTATTGTATCATACTTATTCTTTGATTTCAAGGGGTCGCCAAAGAATTTTTGTGTTTTTTGCGGAAAAAACGTGCAAAAAAGCCGCGGATATCTGCAAGATGCAGCAGTGAGAACAGTGTGAGTTCTGCTGCCAAGATTACGAGCATCGTAAGCGCAAGGGAGGGAAGATAGCCGAAGATCAATACGAATCCGCAGCGCGCTGCGAAGCCCAGAGCGGCTGAGGGGAGTACGGCGCACAAAAGGCGGAGACAGAAATGCCCCAAATGCAGTTTTCCCGCCTTTTTGCGCAGCAGGAGAATGGACAGAAGCGCTGTGATACAGGAATCGGCGACCATGCCGACGATGAGCGCGCCGCCGCCCAAAAACCGGGGCAGAATGAGCACAGACAAGAGCATCCCCGCCGAGCCGGCAAGAAAAATGCCGAGCGTCTTTTTTTCGCAGCCGAGAGAATTGAGAATACTTGTCGTGATCATGGTCAGGCTCATAGGAAGCAATTGGAAGGCGCAGTGCGAAATGAGTTCGCCGCTCTTTGCGTTGGAGTAGAGCATGATGCCCACGTCGCTGCCGCAGACGAGATAGAAGGGCAGCAGCGCGCAGGAGATGAGCAGTGTGGCGCGCAGAGCGCGTCCTACGAGCGCGGAGACCTGCTCTTTGTTGCCGCGGTAAAACTGTTCGGAGAGCTCCGGAACGAGCACTAAGGCGATGGATCCTATAAAGGCGCACGGTACCGCCATCACGGGCATGACCATGCCGTAGACCATGCCGTATTCGCTCATGGCGGCGGCGGAAGAGTAACCTGCCGCACGCAGCATAAAGGGAAACAGCACCGAAATAAGAGAGGAAAGCAGGGAAGAACTTGTGCGCATTGCCGTCACGGGCAGGGAAGAAAAGAGCAGGGGTTTTAATTCCCCGCGCGGGGAGCGCAGCTTCCCGCCGCGTACGAAGAAGTAGACGGCAGCGATCGCAAAGGAACAGAAATAGGATATCAGCACGGCAACGGCGGTCAGCGTGATGCCGTTTGCCGCGGGGAGCAGCAGAAGGAGCAGGATGCCCACGCCGATGCGCAGCATTTCTTCGATCAGCTCCACAAAAGAGTAGGCGAAAAAGCGTTTGTTGCCCCAGAATACGCCGCGCAGAACGGAATAGACGGACGTGCAGGAAAGTCCCAGCAATAGGATATAGAATACGTCCGCGCATCTGGGATCGGCGAATACGCCCGTAAAGGGGTCACGGAAGAAAAACAGGAGGAGAGTCATCGGCACGCTGAAACAAAGAGATAAAAAAATGGCGGCGGTGGAGGCAGACTGTTCTTTGAGACGGTGTCCGCGTGCGCGGTGTTTGGAGAGGATGCGCGAGAGGGTGACGGGCAGTCCGCTCGAGGAGACCGTCAAAAAGACGGCGAACACGCTGTACGCCGCCTGATAGACGCCAAGCCCTTCGGCGCCCAAAGTGCGCGAGAGGATAATACGGTATAAAAAGCCGAGACAATGTTCCGCTGCGTTGAAGAAAGTGACCACGGCGGCGGTGCGGTACAAATTCATGTCCTATTTTACTGAATGTTTCACAAAATTATGACTGCGCGCATAGGATAAGAGCGTGGAACTTCAGCTTATCCGCCCAAAAACTCACCGCGTCTGCCGCGGACAGACGCTTTCCTCCATCGCCCGCACCTTCGGGGTGCCGCCGCGTCTGCTCGCTGCACAAAACGATCTTACCTGCGAGGTGACGGAAGGACAGATCCTCGTGATCCCGTCCGCGGGGAATCTGTACCGCGTGCAGGGCGGGGAATCCTGCACGCTTTTGTGCGGTTCTGTGGAAAATTTCCGAAAGCGGAACGGTACGGTCTGTCTTTATCCGACGCAGGAAGTGTTGCTCTGAACGGTTGACCGTGCGGCATCGGGTTGCGGCGAATCACGCTTTTCACGCCTCCTGCATAGCATGGATTAGAACATTGATGTTCTTTCCACGGAGGTAACCAATGTCGTTTTTTTCCAACTTTTCCTCGGACCATTGTCCCGGTCCCATTACGGGCAGTCCGTTGAACGGGCTTTGTGAGAAGGTCTGCATCCAGGCGGAAAAGATCTTTGATGCGGGCATCATTCAGACCCGCCTTGAAAACTATACGCTTGTGCTCACCGACCTCGTACCGGCCGAGCCTACATATCCCTTGACGTTCGTGAGCGCTCGCTCTCTCACGGGAACGGGTACCGTTTCCAATCTTTCTGTTGAACGTCAGCCCGATTCCTGCTGCGCGCGCGTACAGGCGAGGATCACGATCCCCGTTGAGGTCGTCTATACCGATGCATGCGGCGCAGAGGGGAAGGCAACAAGCACGATCGTTCTCAATGAGGACGTCCTGATGTATGTCCCCAGTGCGTCCGTCATGCCGTTTTCCGTGACAGCGGTCGCAAGCTGCGTCGTCCCGGAAGGCTCGTTCAATGCAGAGAACAATACCTTCACTGTAAGCGCCTGCGTGACGTGCATTCTGAAAATTGCAATGCAGGTGGAGCTGCTTGTGCCCAGTTATGGCTATTGTGCCATTCCTCCCGCACAGGAATACTCGCAGGAGGTATGTTCCGGTTTCTTTGAGCTTCCCCTCTATCCTCAGGGGAAGGGTTGCTGTAAAAAGTAGCAAAAGTTTTGGTACGGTGTGTCGGAAGACAGAACGCGCGCCGCGGCAGAAGCCGCGGCGCGCTGTTCTTATCGGACGATCCGTATTCTCCCTGTTATAATGTTCAGCTTAGGAAAGGTCGCGCCGGGAGTTTAGTCCTCGGTATCGAAATGAGCATCGGCGCGCGCGGGGTCGCCGAGCACCGTTTCAAAGTCGGTATAGGTGACAAAGCCCGCTTTCGCGCCCTTGGGTTTGCGTACATATTTTATCCGACACCAGTCCACGGGGATCTTGTCTCCCTTGCCCGCCGAATACTTTGCGCAGATCGCGGCGGCATAGGCAAGGACGCGCTCGGGCACCTTTCTTCCGTTGGTGCGGATGACGATGTGCGCGGAGTGCAGCTGCCGGGCGTGCATCCAGATATCTTCGGGCGCGCTGCCGCGGACGAGCCTGTCGTTCTGCAGGTTGCTTCGTCCCGCATAAATGGAAAAGCCGGCCGCTTCGTAGGTGCGGAAGGGAATCTCGGGCTTCTTCTTCGCGCCCCGCGCCTGCGGCTGCTGCGGGAGTTTGATGAGTCCCGCTGCGACGAGCTCCTCTTCGAGCGCCTTTAAGTCATCCGTGCTGTCCGCGGAGGCGAGCAGCGGGGGGAGGCTTTCCAGGTAGGCGAGTTCACGGCGCACGTCCGCCTCCTGCGGTGCGAGCGCCTCCAGCGTGCGCTTTTGCTTTTGGTAGCGTTTGAAGTACGCCTGCGCGTTCTGCGAGGGGGTGAGCCGTTCGTCCAGCGCGATCCTGACCGTGCCGCCCTTTTCGTCGTAGTAGTTGACGAGTTCGCACGACTTCATGCCCCGCGTCAGCGCCCATAAATTGGCGGTGATCAGTTCGCCCTTCTGACGGATGCTCTCCGCGTCGGCGGCGGTGCGCTGCTTTTCCAAAATTTGCGCAAGCCGCTTTTCCTGCTTTTTGATCGCCTGACTGACAGCGGACGTCAGCCTGCGCCGCGCGCCCTCCAACAGATTTTTGCTCCGCTTTTTGGCGTAAAAATAGCACTGCGCCTCGGAGAGCGTCGCAAACTTGGTCGCGTTTTCCGCCATACGTGCATGGAAATCGACGACCGTGCCGCCGCGCTCGACGACGCAGGGCTGCACCTCGTCCGAGAAGATGAAGTCATACACATGCGCCGCAAGGTCGCCGCCCGAAAAGCTCTTCGCGATGAGCTCCGCCGTGCAGGGAGCAAGCCCGGAGACATTGGTAAACAGAAAGTGCGCCAAATCGCCTTCGGCATGAGCGCAGAGAGCGGAGAGGGCGAGCTTATCGCGCGGGTCGACCTTGTCCTGCGGGGCGGGCAGGACGTACTTTGCGCCCGGCAGGATGAGGCGGCGGCAGCCTTCGTCGGGCGTATTGGTCTTGAGCGCGCCCAGAATGACGCCGTTCTCCGTCAGAAGCAGATTGGAGTACTTGCCCATGATCTCGGCATACAGGATGCGCTCGCAGCTGGAGAAGTCGGAGACGCACTTGAAATGCAGCGCGAGGATGCGCTCAAAGCCCACCTGTTCGATGCGGGTAATTTCCGCGCTCTGCAAGTGTTTGCGCAGGAGCATGCAAAAGTTGGGCGCGACGAGAGGATTTTCGCGCTCGTCCTCGGAAAAATAAATGCCGCAGTCGGAGGCATTTGCATTGAGAATGAGTTTAACGGTGCGTTTTCCGGTGTATATAACCATGGAGACTTCTTCGCGTCCCGGCTGGCTGATGCGGTTGATGCGCCCGCCCGTGAGCGCGGCGTCGAGTTCTATGGCATTGAGCCGAAGGGTGAATGCGTCTTGCGGCATACCTTCCTCCCAAGAGTGTGTTCGGTGTGAGACGATTGAATTATACCCGAAAAAAATAAAATTGTAAATAAAATCGCTTTCCTTTCTCGCATGATTATGCTAAAATGATTGTCTGAGAAACCATATCGATATTATTTTGGAGAAAAACTATGAAGTACAACGTAACCCCCGCAGAAAAGAGCACCGTCAAGATCGAGATCACCTTCACGCCCGAAGAGTTTGCGGCGGCAAACGACAAGGCATATGTGAGAAACCGCGGCAAGTTCACCGTCAACGGTTTCCGCAAGGGCAAGGCGCCCAAGCACGTCCTTGAGATGTACTACGGCAAGGGCCTGTTCTATGAAGACGCCCTCAACGATCTGTTTAACGACAGTTATCCCGAGATCCTCACGGCGGAAAAGGACAGCTTCACGCCTGTCGGCGATCCTTCGCTCTCCGTCGAGGAGATCTCCGAGGAAAAGGTCGTTCTCACGGCGACGACGCCCGTCAAGCCCGATGTGCAGATCGAGAAGTACACGGGTATAAAAATTCAGAAGTATGAGTATACTGTGACGGATGAAGATGTAGACAAAGATATCGAGGGCACGCGCGAGCGCTTTGCGCAGAGCGTGGAAGTCACCGACCGTCCCGCACAGCTCACGGACGTCGCGAACATCGATTTCGTCGGCAAGACGGACGGCAAGGAATTCGAGGGCGGCAGCGCAAAGGGCTTTGACCTGACGCTCGGCTCCGGACAGTTCATCGCCGGTTTTGAAGATCAGGTCGTCGGCATGAGCATCGGCGAGACCAAGGATATCGACGTCACCTTCCCCGAAGACTATCAGGCAGAGGATTTGAAGGGCAAGCCCGCCGTGTTCACGGTCACGCTCAACAAGCTCACGGGCAAGATCCTGCCCGCGCTGGACGACGAGTTCGCCAAGAAGCTGGGTTCGGACACCGTGGACGCCTACAGGGCGAAGGTGCGCGAGCGCCTTGAGAAGAATGCAGCGTCCCGTTCGCTCAACGAGACGGAGAACTCCATCATCACCGAGATCGCCAAGGGCGCAACGGCGGAGATCCCCGACGCGATGATCGAAAAGCAGGAGGAGTATTCCATGCAGAGAATGGAGTACAATCTCATGTATCAGGGCATCCGTCTGGATGACTATCTGAAGTATGTCGGTCAGACGCGCGACGAGTATAAGAAGCATTTCGAAGAGGAGGCGCGCCGTACCGTTCTTCATCAGCTCATCGTCGAGAAGCTCATCAAGGAGCTGAACATCGAGGCGACGCAGGAGGAGATCGATGCGAAGGTCGCCGAGCAGGCGGCAAGCGTCGGCAAAGAGGCAGAGGAATACAAGAAGAACATGGATCCCCGTCAGCTCGAGTATATCGAGGGCGATATCAAGGTGACCAAGCTCTTCGACTA
>JAGHIT010000052.1 GCA_017887095.1 Clostridia bacterium
AGACTGCGGCTCGTTTGTCTCACGCGGGTGGATTCCCGCGTTCGGTCAAGAAATTGCCTTGCACATGGCAATTTCTTAAGTTCGGGCATGCGCCGAAGCCGCACCGCGGCTATCGGCATAACGCACGCCCTCACCTCTCTTCACGCGATTTTTAAGGGCTTTCAGTTTAGCTCGCGTCAATTCACTCTTTCCCCAAAGCGCTCCCGCGCAACTTGGGGCGGAAAAGGCATAACAAGTGAAGCCTTTTCCCGTAATTGATAGCAAAAGTAAAAGCCTCCCCTGAAACGAAGTTTTAGGGTGAGGCGTGCATCATGCGCACCAGCACGGTGTGCTGTTCGCGCACGCTGAACTAAGAAATCGCCTTTTTCAGCGGCGATTTCGTGACCGCAGGCAGCGCACTACCTTGGCGCTGCCAAGAAGGGATGGTGAATTGACGCGAACGATGATTGTAAGCCTTTAAGGGTTCGCGTCAAGAGAGGGAGGTGCGGTCAGCCGCAAAGCGGCGTGCCCGCGACCGCCCTCTCAGATCACGGAATTGCGCCTTTGCGTGAGAAAATTCGTGAACATGTGAGGAGGTCTTATGAGTTTTTTCGGAAAAATTCGCGATGCGTTGAAAAAGACAAAGGACGGCGTGTCTGCCAAGATGCGGCAGCTGTTTCTCAAAAACAAGCTGGGCGATGCGTTCTATGACGAGCTGGAGGAGATCCTCATCTCCGCCGACGTCTCCGTGCGTACCGCGGAGGATGTCATCGAGCAGGTCAAGGAGGAGGCGATCGGGCAAAAGGTCAAGGACGAACAGTTCGTCACCGATCTTCTGAAGGATATTCTCGAGGATACCCTCAACGAAGCGCCCGTGCCCGAACTTAGCTATCCCTGCGTCATCATGTTTGTCGGTGTCAACGGCGTGGGCAAGACGACGACCATCGGCAAGGTCGCCAACTGGTTCGTGCGGCAAGGCAAGACGGTGACGGTCGCGGCGGCGGACACCTTCCGCGCGGCGGCGATCGATCAGCTGGGCGTCTGGGCGGAGCGCGCCAAAGTGCGCATCGTCAAGCACGAGGACGGCAGCGACCCCGCAGCGGTCATCTTTGACGCCGTCTCCTCGGCAAAGGCGCGGGGGACGGACGTCGTGCTCGTCGATACGGCGGGCAGGCTGCACGTCAAGGAAAACCTGATGAAGGAATTGCAGAAGATGGACCGCGTCGTCAGTCGTGAGTGGCCGCAGGCGCAGTTCTTAAAGTACCTTGTTCTTGACGCGACGACGGGGCAGAACGCGATGAGTCAGGCGAAGATCTTTGACGAGGCGGTCGAGCTGGACGGCATTGTGTTGACCAAGCTGGACGGTACGGCAAAGGGCGGTTTTGTGTTCTCGCTTTGCGGCGAGCTCAAAATCCCGGTCGTCTTTGCGGGCGTCGGCGAGAAAATCGACGATCTGGAGCTGTTTGATGCCGAGCAATTTGTGGAGGGATTTTTTTAGGATCGACGGACTCGGGATACGGAGAGATCCGCGGTTCCGTGGAATACGAAACCCGTCCGCCGCGCAACAAGCGCGGCGGACGGGTTTTTTAAACAGGTTATTGACAGTATCTTGTATCCGCGTCCGAAGGATGCCGGCATAAAACTGTGGGTGCAGAGGTCATTTCTTTTCCCAAATGCATTCCAGATAGCCGTCTGTAAGATAGAGCGCGTTTTGCTCGGCGTCGGATACGTCGATCGGTTGACCGTCCGCGGTCCAGTCTGTCTGGTCTGCAAAAGTTACATCGGTCAGATTCGTACACCCACGGAATGCGGCGCTTCCGATGTAAGCAATTCCGGAGGGAAGGGTCAGGGAGGTGAGCGCCGTACATTCGGAGAAAACAAGATCGCGGATGGTAGTCAGCTGACCCGAGAGCGCAATATTTGTGAGAGAGCTGCAGCCGGAAAAGGCGGCGTCTCTCAGTGCGGTCACGCTGTTTCCGATCGTAACGTGGGTCAGGTAGGTTGCGCCGAAAAACGACCAATCGCCGACGGTGGTCACGCTGTCGGGTATGGTGTAGGAAGCGGCTGTTTTTCCGGACGGATAACAGATGAGAATGGTCTGAGTTTTGTTGAACAATACGCCGTCCTTGCTGCTGAAAGCAGCATTTTCCTCATCGACCTGAATTGCGGTAAGGTTGTCGCAGGTGAAAGCCGTATATCCGATCGAGACAACGCTCTTCGGAATAGAGATCGCACTCAATGCACTGCAACCCTCGAAAGCATGGCTGCCTATGGAAGTTACCCCGTCTCCGATCACAATGCTCTGCAGACTTCCGCATCCGTAGAAAGCCGAGGAGCCGATACTTCTAACGCTTTCCGGGATGACGATTTCCTGCAGACTGCTGCATCCGGAAAATGCCGAAGCTCCTATGGCGGTGATTTTGTCATGAAGGACAACGTTTTTGAGAGAAGTGCAACCGAGAAAAACGGATCCGTTGAGACTGGTGATGCTTTCCGGGATCTGAATAGCGGCGAGAGAGGCACAGTTCTCAAACGCGTTTGCGCTGATATACAGCAAATCTTCCGGTAGGTTGACGGAAGTCAGCGCGGAACAGTCTGCAAAAGCGCCTCCTGCAATCGTCAGGGTGCCTTCCTGAACGGAGTAGGAAGTTGCATGAGATTGGACCTTGATCAGATGCCGTCCGGTATATAGAGCACTGCCGTTCCAGTTGGAACTGTCGTTATAGTAAGCCGTATTGCGGAAAACATCGCTTCCGATATTCCGGACATTGTCCGGTATACTGATCTCGCGCAGAGAAGTGCAGCCGTCGAATGCGTTGTTTCCGATGGTATAAACCCGTTGACCGAAGGTAACGCTGCTCAGCGCGGTGCATTTTTCAAATGCATAGCTGTTGACGGAGGTCACATTATCGGGAATGTTTATCTCCGTAAGACTGGTACAGTTGCTGAAGGCCCAGCTGCCGATGAAAGTAACGCTTTCAGGTATTGTGATTTTTGAAAGATCGGTACAACCGTAAAACGCTCTGGCGCTGATGGAGATCACGCTGTCGGGGAGAATGACCTGATCAAGTGCGGTACAGTTTTCAAACGCACCGCCTGCGATGATTTGAGTCCCTTCTTTCACAGTATATTTTCCCGATATGGTCGTGTTTGCAGCAATCAGATGTCTGCCGATATAAAGGACGCCTTGTTCCCAGTTGCTGTCTTGATTATAGTAGGCAGTATTATTGAAGGCGCGTTGGCTGATGCTGGTGACGCTGTCAGGAATACTGATTTCGGTCAGACCGGTGCAATCCTCAAAGGCGGCCGTCCCGATATTGGTCACATAGTCCGGAATATCGATGGAGGTCAGACCCGTACAGCCACGGAACGACGCGTAATTGATGGATGTCACGCTGTCGGGGATTGTGACGCCTGTAATCTCGGTACATCCGTCAAATGCGGAATCACGGATCGAGGTTACAGGCAGTCCGTTGTATGTGGACGAGATGACAAGTTCCGTGTCCGTGCAGGTACCGATATCTGTAACCAGATACGACGATCCGTTATCGCTCAGGGTATATTTTAGTCCCCTGCTTGCGCCTTCGTCAATGATTTCATCGGGCGCGTGATTTTCTTCATCGCCGTCGGGATCTTCGCCGCCGCCGGGGTTGTCGGGATCGTCGGGATCTTCGTTACCGCCGGGGTTGTCGGGATCGCCTTCTTCTCCCGGTAAAGTGATGGAATTGTTGTCGCCTTTTTGTGAATTTTCTACCAAGAAATACACGGCAGTTGTGAATGTGCAGACAAATACCAGCGCAATGCTGATGACTGCCCAAAGCCATTTTCGTTTCATGGCAAACTCCTTGCTATAAAATGGTAAAATAACATATGAGTCTGAAGCGAATTTTTCGGGAGACGCCAGCCTCATAAAGGATGCTTTGCGGATCGGCGGCATATTTGTCCGGATGATCCGCAGAAATGAGTTTCCGAGCACTGCGTATATTATATCATACTCAAGACATTCATGCAAGAAAAAAGGTTCCGCTTGTCCGTATATCGCAAGTTCACATAAATTCGTGTATTTCGAACAGCAAAATTCAACGTTCAGATACTCGGAAGAACAAACGGAATTGCAAAAATGATATGCACCCCAAAAGTTGGACAGCTTTTGGAGGTGCATATTTTTATGTCAAGGAAAAAGAGATTCAACACAAAGTACTCGCCAGAGTTTAAGTTATCTGTTATAATGGATATGCGTGAAAACCG